>CAYFXH010000094.1:11205-18101 GCA_964346905.1 uncultured Desulfobacteraceae bacterium
TTTCTCATTTCTCATTTCTCATTTCTCATTTTTTCATGTGTTGTTTCCCACGTATGATTGCAGGCTGTGCTGAAGTCCCCACAATTCTTTTGTCCCTCACGATATGATGATAAATGGGCAGTGCGCAATGAAAAATGCCCAATGAAAATGTGCCTACTGATACTGCCGAGTAGCTCTCTAACTGTGGGCTGAGATCACGCGACTGAGGAAGGTGCGGTCATTGCTGGAGAGGTTTGTGAAGCGGATACCCATGCCATGGGTGGTGGATTTGCCAGGGGAGTTGTGCCCATTTGACCAGACTACCTGGGCATTGACCAGTATTAACCGCTCCTTGGCGGTCATCACCAGACGGAAGCTTTCGTCTAGATTCGGTAGTTTTGGACAACGGATGCATGCGCCTCCGAGACTGAGATTGAGCGTTTGACCATCAATCAGACCATTGGGCGTTGTCATCACAACGGGCCATTTGATTTTTACCCTGCGATATCGGCGACTTTCCTTGAAATCAAAACCATTGAGGAGTGCAGCCAGCTTTGCCACCGGTCTGTTAATGAGCTGCTTAACCACGCTTCGCTTCCCCTGCTCGGTCAAAAAATAACAGTTAGTACAGACTGCCGAAGATCAAAAATTGAGGCTTCATACCATAAAAGGAGGGGTAAAGGCAAGCCCATTCATGACTCATCTCTAGGGGCAAATATAAGAGCCGATAATCCGTTAGAATAACATGAAAAACCTGCCAGTGAGCCGGTAGTTGTACATTCCAGCCAACAGAAACAACGATATGATTGTGAGTACTACATTAACCTTGACGAAAGCATCCAAATGACTATTATCCTTACATTTTTTGGGAGTAAGTGAAGCAGCAATGTTTCAGTTCGTTTGGGAAATAGCCGGTTACTAGAGGAGGTTTCTTACAGGACTCATAGGAGAAATCAACTTTTTTCTTTCCGCAACCTATATGTATTCAAGCTATCAGTATCCAGCGTTTTCGCCAACCAGCCCTGCCGAAATATAATCATCGTCAGTCTGGCTAATAGGCTTCTCCATTGACACGCGATTCCGGCCGGCGGCCTTGCTATGATACATCAGAGCATCAGCCCTTTTTATCACCGTGTCCGCCGTATCGTCGGATCGTGCCAGTGTCGCCCCGACGGATATGGTAACGCGCACAGTGCCAAATTCCGTAGTAAGGCTCGATTGTTCAACAAGTATGCGCAATCTATTTGCAAACGAATACAACTCTGCCGTATCAACATTTGCCACGATTGCGAGGAACTCCTCACCACCGTAGCGACCTAAAACGTCGAAAGACCTCAGGTTGCTCGAAAGTGTCCGCGCCACCATCTGCAAAACGTTGTCCCCGATAGTGTGCCCGTATTGATCGTTGATGACCTTGAAGTTGTCCACATCAATGAAAAGCACCCCGCAGGGCCAGCCATACCTTTTCAATTCATCAAGCCTGGAACGGAGTTTCATGGTGATGCAGCGCCTGTTTGCCAATTCGGTGAGAGGATCCATGAGAGCCATTTTTTGAAGGTCTTCGATCCTTTCGTGCAGTGCAGCCTTCGATGAGTTGTCGCTGAATGCTTCAACAGCCCCGATAACCTCACCACTTGAGTCTCGCAGTGGAGACACCCGCAGGAAAACGGGCACTCGATGACCATCTCTGTGCTTAAGATAGACTTCTGCCTCACGCTCCTGTCCATCGTCGAGAGTCTGCGCCAGCGGGCATCCCTTACTACAAAGAGCGACGCCCTCCTCGTTGACATGGGTGAGGATATTATCCGCGCAGCTCAAACCCATTACCTCAGAGCTCTCATACCCTGAAATTTTCTCTGCTCCCTTATTCCAGTACGTGATCTTTCTATCTCGGTCTACGAAATAGACACCATCATGGAGAGTATCTAAGAGATTCTTGTAAAAATGGTCATCTTTGCTCATTGACAAGCCCCAGTCTCAGGATGATTCTGATCACCCTAAATAGATTCTCTTTGCATTTCTCAAAGCAAAAACAATGCCATACTAATGTCCTAGGAAATCATTAAGGGGATCAAATATCCGTCTGACTCTTAGAGGAGGCTCTACCAGTAAACAGAAAAGATACTATTCTCAAAGAATGCATTATTCTCGGGAGCCAATAGCAGAAAGCAACACCTCAAGAGGCTTTCCAGAGACAATCCACCCAATACAAGGGCTGCAGTATTCGCCGGGCAATGTGGATCTGACCTTAGGTGCCAACTAGTAACGAGAGCGGAATTATGATCCAGACTGACGAAGGGTCTAACGGAGACGTGTTGCCAGTATGTTATGCAGCGTAGAGGTGGTTAGAAATAACCTTGCTAAGGAATTGGCGATCAGCATCAAATATCTCTGTGAAGCGAACGCCCAATCCATGAACTATTGTCTTATGATCGAGCCTGCACGTGGTTACCCGAACTTCTTTAGCGGTGACCGTCATGTACGACCTTTGTCTAGGCGGCTTGAAAATAAGATCGCAACTGTCAACAACCTCCGGTTGCTCCCACGAGCAGAAGAGTGCACCCCCGAGGCTAAGGTCTACTGTTTGCCCGAAAATGTGACCTGCAGTGGTTATGAGTACTGTAGGCCATTTAATCGCGGCTCTGGGGTGCTGGCGTTTTTCTTCTCTCATGACGTTACCCAAATGGTCCGAGGCCTTATCACTGGGCCGATGTTTTACCTCCCCAGCAATCTTCAACGGGGAAGCTTCCTTTCTCTATCCGCTGCTCGACTGAGGCATTAAAAGATGACTAATGGCAAAAAACATGTGATTTCATTAGAAAAAACCATGCCAAACTAGGGAATTAAGTGATTTACCATTGATTCCAATACTTTACCCATTCGACAGCCATGGCTACAGCTCGAGCATTGGGTAATCAAGGTCATAAAAGTGGAAAAGGAATACCACTCCGAACCACCATGACGGGAAGACATAATAGGATGGGATGGGTGTAAGAGGGGTCACCCATTAACAGGGTGTTGGGCAAAACCAATCTTGATCAGGTTGGCGCCGAGGTAGATGAACCAGAAAGAACACGCAGACTTTGCTATCATCCTGGAAATTTCCTTTGTGATCTTTGTGCACTCTGTGGTGAAATACTAAGTGTCAGCTCACCGTTAGCCCGGATGTTTCATGAATTGCTGTCGCGAGACCACAAAGATGGGCGTGCCACCGGGCAACCGCAGAGTGTTGGCTCCGAGGCGTACCTGAACGGTACGTCGCAGGGGCCGACACTCGAGGACGCCAGGAAGGACGGCCATATCCGTAGTCGCAGCAAGTAATTCATGAAACATCCGGGTTAGCACTCTTTTTCCAAGATCTGGCGCATCTGCGAAAATGCAGCGCGCTCCTTGGCTCCAACCTTTGGGTATCGCAACTCTAGGCTCTTCAGGCTTTGCGCGATGATTTCTGCCACACAGAGACGCATATAGGGCTTGTCATCGGCCGGGATGGCGTACCAGGGTGCCCAGGGCCGGGAGGTTGCCTTGAGGGCTTCTTCGTAGGCGAGCATGTACTCTTTCCAAAAAGCCCGTTCGTCCACGTCGGCGACGGAGAATTTCCAGTTCTTTTCTGGCTCCTGGATACGGGCGAGGAATCGCCGGCACTGCTCTTCCTTCGAGACGTTGAGCCAGAACTTCAGGATGATCATCCCGTTGCGGCTCAAGTGCTTCTCGTGTTCACGAATCGATTCGTAGCGCTCTGGCCAGATTTTCGCGAGATCAATGGATCCCGGGAGCTTTTGCCCCTTGAGGAATTCGGGATGCACCCGCACGACGAGCACTTCCTCGTAGTAGCTGCGATTGAAAATACCGATGCGGCCCCGCTCGGGAAGGCGTCTTGAGGTTCGCCACAGGAAGTCATGATCCAGCTCCTCTGGAGTGGGTTTCTTGAATGAAAAGACCTGGCATCCCGCCGGATTCACCCCGCTCATTACAGCCCGGATCGTGCTGTCCTTCCCCGCAGCGTCCATCGCCTGAAACACCAGCAGAAGAGCGTAGCGATCGTCCGCATAGAAGATCCGCTGGAGATCATCCAGTTCATCGATGAGTTGCTCTAACCGTTTTTTAGCTTCCTTCTTGCCCGGAGCACCCTTCGGAGGGTTTGTGAACGCATCGGAACACCGGAATGTCCCGTCAAAGGGAACGAGATACGGACTTTTCACAGCTTCAAACATGGCCGTCTCCTTGCGCTTCCAAAAGGGGGGACGTCCATAAAATTATAACTTTCTATTCCCCCAACAACTGGAAGCCTTTCTCAATGGCTATCTTCTCTCCTCGTCTCACCGAAATACTCACTGCCGGCTGGGATATCTTCAATCTTTTGGCAAGAGCAGTTGCGCTCACACCCAACTCCCGCACTGCCCAATAGCAAAAGAGACTTCGCGCTCGCACCACCACCGGATACTTAACTACTGCAAAGATCTCCTCTGGCTTTATCCCACAAAGAGAGGCAGCTCTTTGAGCCACTTGCTCAAGATTGAAGCCCTCGGCCAGCAACTTATACCTTTCCTCGAGATGCTCTTCGCAGAACTCGAGTACATCGAGAACAAAGTCGCTGTCTCCGAGAATCCTCTCGTCACCTTTCAGGCGTAACGCTGCCTTTCGTAAATCCTTAACCTTCGACCACCCCCCTAGGCTTCTGATCAAACCTCCCCCTGTAAGTTCAGGTCTGCGACCCTGCTCTATCCCCTCTTTCACATAGGCTCTGTACCGCTTACGGGCAAGACTCGCTTTGTCGGCAAAGTGGGCAAGCACATATTTGGTGTCCTGCCAGCTGTTTTTCTTCTTGCCAAGAATGAAGCTATGGCCAGAGAAGGGATAGAAATCGAGCTGACCTAAATCCTCAACCAACTTGGCCCGCAGTGGGTTGAGATGAATGTAGCGCACAAGTTCCAACAGATATGGTTCTTCCTGGCAGAGTATTGATTTGTAGCGGTTTTGGAAGAGTTGGCCGTGTCTTCGGTGTCTGCGGTTGAAGGTAACGGCATAACCGGTAAGAAGCCGCCGCATCACAGTAGCAATAGGAACGGTGCCGGTTCGCAGCAGGAGATGAACATGGTTGGGTATCAGTGACCAAGCACAGCATGAGGTCTTTGTATCCGGCAGGATGTCTCCCAAGCGCTCAATAAAATCCAACCGGTCCTTATCATCTCGAAAGATCTTTCTTCGCTCTATGCCTCTGACCATAATGTGGTGGAGAGCACCTGGTGCATCTATGCGGGCTTGTCGTGGCATGCAGTCACTTTAGCATAGGTGATCTTGAAGATAAATTTATAATTTTATGGACGTCCCCCCTTCCATTACACAGTTTTGGCCAAAGCATCCTTGCCCCAAGGTATGGTAGCTGGATCTCAAGAGGAAAAGTGGGGATTAAAGTATGCTATACGTATACAAGTATGTAATCCACATTTCAGGTGGTCCAGTTTGAATTTCGGCTGAACACACTTACACTGAGCAATGTAATTATGAAGGTATGATTAGCATATCTTAAACTTTGACGTATGGTCAGGACTAAACATAGATAGCAGAGAGTGCGCCACGAGGCTGCACAGGGGATGAGGGTTTGGCCCCTTGGAGTCGGCTTGCAGGAGCAGGCTCCAAAACACCTCAAGCTGCATCGGTCAAGAGCCGTTGTGGTGAGCGTTGAGGAAAAGGTCCTGCATGACGGAATCAGTTGTGAGTCATGGGCGCATAAAATCCATGACCCAGCGGATCAGGTTAATCAACACCAACAAGCCACCTTCCAGGCGCGAGAATTTCCAACCAGTGCGAGCCATAAAAAACACTAGCATAACCATGCCCGATAATAAGAACAGGCTGCCACGGGCACTTGCTTCCATAGTCATAGGCCGCAACGTGGCTGCCAAACCCAGCACCCCGAGTAAATTGAAGATATCGCTGCCAATCAAGTTACCTGCTGAGATACCATGCCTCCCCCGGGTAACTGCCACCAGAGAAGTAAAAAATTCCGGTGTAGAGGTTCCGGCAGCCACGATGGTCACGCCAATTACCCATTCCGACACTCCAAGGGCACGCGCAAGGTCTACAGCGGCCTCAACCAGAAAGTGCCCACTCACTACAATCACTGCCAAACCTGCCAGGAGCCGCAGAATGTCATACCAGCGGAATTCTCCAGCTGGAGTAGACTCTTCTAGCGGTTGGCGCTGGTATATCAAAAAGCCAAGATATGACACCAACAGCCCCAGCAAGACCAACCCTTCCCAGCGAGCCAAGTGCAAGTCGCTCAAAAAGACTAGCAGCAGTAGTGTAGCTCCTATCAATACTGCGCCGTCGCGATAGACCAGCGGGCGGGATGTATCCAGGGCACGCACAAAAGCCACGCCACCCAAGATGAAACCCAGATTGAAAATATTTGAGCCGACCACATTCCCAACCGAGATATTCGCATGGCCTGCCAGTGCCGCGCTCACTGTGACAGCGAACTCTGGGGCCGAGGTACCTAGGGCCACCACAGTGAGGCCAATGACCAACTCAGAGATGGCCAGCCTTCTAGCGATACGGGCAGCAGATTCCACTACCCATGTGGCGCCCCACCACAGACCAACGACGGCGAGAATAACTATGGACACATCTAGAACTGGATTCATGAGGTCTTCTCATGGCGTGCAGTAGAAAGATGTTGACCCACTGGACCACCCAGGTGGTGCGTATTGTGGAGATAGTGCCCTCACTGCTTAAATATTGAAAAGGATAAGCGCTCGCTTTTCTGTATATACAGGGCGACTTCAGCCTGTTTCATCTGACTGAGTATCCAACCCCGTTCCTCTTTGACAAGTCTCAATCCACCTCTATCACTGCGAAAGTTTGCATTACATCCCTTAATCCACAGTCCGACGGACAAGTAAGGGCTTCAGAAA
>CAYFXH010000095.1:0-18076 GCA_964346905.1 uncultured Desulfobacteraceae bacterium
TCTGGATTCTGACTCCTGGCTCCTTACTCTATGCTCCATGCTAGCTGAGAACATTACGGCTTTGGTTGCATAGCCCATAACGTTGCTATGACTTGAAACATCTACCTCTGAGGTGAATCTGTCGGCGGTAGGGCGCCGATTTGATGAAGGAGCTTGAGAGATTTCAAATCCTTCTCCAGGTGGTGCCTGATAAGATTAATAAGAAGAAAGCGACACTCCTCGCGGGATTGGCGGTGGAATCTGAGACGCCAGAGTTTGGTAAGGGGAAGCTGCTGCGCTTGGCGGAGGAGCCTGGCAGTTCCCAAGGATACCGGGTATATCTCACGACCCTGCTGATGGGCCGAGCACAGGAGACCGCCCTGGGGAATGGAGAAAAACCAGTTTTCAGCTGAACTCAATTTCTGGCCGCAGCGAACGCAGGTTTGCAGATTGGGCCCATACCCGCTCAGACTCAGCAGCCGCGTTTGGAAAAGCAAAGACGAATTCTCAGGGTCCGCACCACGATCCAGTTGTTGAAGCTGTTGGCAGAGCAGAGCAAAGAGTTTGGGATTGGCTTGCCGTTCTGGCGATATTTCCATTACTATCTCGCAGCTGAGACTACCGTAGCCCAGACGAGCGATGTCGCGCCGGACTGCAGTGAAGGCGTTTTTCAGCTCGCTGGCATCGATGCGCACCAGTCCGGAGGTTGAACGGTCCGCATAGGTAATCACAATCTGGGACAAGGGTTCTAGAGTGTGGACGAATCGTTTCTTGCTGCGCCGTGCTCCTTTGGCGATACCGGTGAGTTGTCCTTGGTTTTTGGTGAAAAAAGTGATCAAGCGGTCTGATTCACTATAGTCCCTGCTGCGGAGAACAATTGCCTCGGCTCGGCGAATAGTCATGGCGCTCTACCTGTCGCACAGCGCATTTATCACAGAAGGCAGCAGGCAGCTTGCAGCAGGCAGCAAGCTGATAAATGCGTTGTGTGTTTTGTCTTCTCTGTGGTTCACTAAATCTTTGGAAGCGGCGGAGTCAACCTACTATATATTTCAGAAGAGCAGTGGAGACTGAAAGGTAAATGGCAATGCCCGAGATGTCATTTGCGATGGTGACGAAGGGTCCGGACGCAACCGCCGGGTCGATGCCCAGCCGCTGAAAAATCGCTGGAATGAGTGTGCCCATGAGCGATGCCACCAGGATGACCATCGCCATGGAGATGCCCACGGTGAGCCCCAGGGCGGGGTTGTGATGCCAGAGTTCGGCGGCGATCCCCACAACAAGACCGCAAGCAAGGGCCATGAGCACTCCCACCCTGGCCTCTTTGTAAATAGTGCGACCAAGCCGCTGCAGATCGATGGCACCTGTTGCCAAACCCCTCACTGTTATTGTTGTGGACTGAATGGCGACGCTTCCTCCCAGGGCCATTATGACCGGAACAAAAGTTACCAAAACGATGGCATCAGCCAGAGCCACTTTGAACAGCCAGAGAAGATAGCCGGTGAGTAGCCCGCCGAACAGGGTGGTCAGGAGCCAGGGAAGGCGGAAGCGCGAGATTTTCCAGATCTGGTCGCCGTAGACCAATTCATCTTCGTGGGTTCCGGCCATCCGCAGAACATCCTCGGAGATCTCCTCCTCGACGATGTCCAAAATGTCGTCAATGGTGATCCTCCCCACCAAGGTGCCATCAGACTCCACCACCGGTGCGGAGATGATGTCATATTTCTGAAACATCCGGGCAACATCCTCCTGATCCATGTCCACCGGGATGGGATAAAAGCTGGGATCCATGGCCTGGGCTATCTGATCATGAGGATTCGCCAATATGAGTCTCTGCAAACTCAGTTGTCCCACTGCTTGATTTCGGGAGTTGATGACAAAAACATTGGCAAGATCCTCCAAACTCTCTCCCAACTGACGAACACGATCAATGGTGTCGGCCACCGTGGACTCCTGGGGTACGGCGAGCAGTTCAGCCTGCATGATGCCGCCGGCGGTTTCCTCGTCGTAGGCCAGAAGTCGTCGAACCTCCTGGGAATCCTGGACATCGATGGAGTCGAGAACCTTCTCGGCCACCTCTTGGGGGACGCCGGCGAGAAGGTCGGCGGCATCGTCAGACTCCAATTCATCAACGATTTCACCAAGACGTTGGTGGGATAGATCGACGAGAATCTGATCCTTGGAAAATTCTGAAAGTTCGGCGATCACTTCTGAGGCGGTATCAATATCCAGCTGCTGAAACAGTTTCTTCTTCTCATGCTCGTCCAGAGCCTCAAACAAATCGGCAATGTCGGCTGGATGGAGGTCTGCTAGCATCTGAACCGCCTCAAGCAGCCGATTCTGGCTGAGCTCTGTCTGCAACCTACTGAGGATATCACTGCGGCTCTTGGTCATGGTCTGTTCACCGGCTCGCTCTGTTCAGCATCGGATGTGAAGAGCAGAGAAGGGTCAGGCAATTCTAGATAAACAACCCTCCCGCTTTCGCCGAGGGGTTTGAGGGCAGCCTCATTCAGGTATAGTTGGATGCCGGCGGCGTTTCCGATATGGAGCTTGTAACCTGAAGTTGCCAGCCATGTTAACTGTTCACCCGGCTGGAGCAGATACTCTTCTTCGCGATTCTCATCAATGATGATACGCAACCAGGTGGTTTCCACTGCCTCGGCCCTGAGCACGTATGGTCCCAATCCAGGAGACAGGGGCCTCCCTTGCTGTCGGTATTCGGCTGTGGGTGAGACAGTACCTGCCCGAGTGGTGGACACTTCTTCACCAGGGACCACCGGTGGGGCCAGAGCACCCGGTACGGATCCTGCTGGCTCTGTTTCAACCCCAGTGTCTAACCCGGTTGGAGTAGGCGCACCACTCTTGCTGGACGGTTCTTGGATCCGCCCCGAAAGAGAATCGCTCCCAAAGGTTACCTGGTTTGCTCCAGTTTCGGCAATCGGCTCGCCGCTTGTGGATGAAATTGACTGGAGCCGCATGGTGTGAGACCGCCATGAGAAGAGGGTGAAACCTGCTAGCAAGGTGAGAACGAGCAGTAAAACAAAAACCCTCTTCCTGGAGGGTTTGGGACGCAACCGGCGGTGAAATTTCTCCATCGCCTCCAGACGAGCATCCACTTCCTCGATGAGGTCCTGGTATTCACCTATCACCTCTTCCGGATCCAGACCAATCTTCTCTGCATAAGCTTTCAGAAATCCCTTAATGAGGACCGGGGCGGGGAGTTGTTCGAGGTTCCCTTGCTCAATGGCGCGCAGCATGTCTATACTGATTCTGGTATCGGCAGAGATTTGTTCCAATCGTATTCCCCGCGCCAGCCGTTCTGCTCGCAGGTATTCACCGAGACTCTTCATACCATTGCTTCCTGTTCCGGCCTAAGCAGACAGGGGAGAGCTTTATCCACAAAGGACACAAAGACCACGAAGAAAACTAGAAAAGAAAGCACTCTTAGTGCGTTGATCCGCAAACAATGAATACTTTAGGTCCCTCAGGCTAGGGGTAGATGCGCTGTAACATTCTTGGAAACGGAATAGCCTCGCGCAAATGCTTTATGCCACAGATCCAGGCAACAGTGCGTTCGATTCCAAGACCGAAGCCCGAGTGGGGTACCGAGCCATAGCGTCGCAGATCCAGATACCATTCAAAGGGCTCTCGCGGCAGGTTGTGCTGCGTCAGCTTCTCCAGAAGTTTGTCGTAGTCATCCTCCCTTTGAGAGCCGCCAATAATTTCTCCATGACCCTCAGGTGCGAGTACATCAACGCAGAGCGCCAAATCAGGGTTGTCGGGATCACTTTTCATGTAGAATGCCTTGGCTCGGAGTGGGTAATGGGTGATCATTACCGGTTTGTCAAACTGTTCTGAGATGAGAACATCTTCGGCGGTGCCAAAATCATCGCCCCACTCATGGGCAATACCTTTTTGCCGCAGAAGCTCCACGGCTTCATCATAGGTTAGACGTGGAAAGGGTGGCACTATTGATTGCAATTTGCTTTCGTCACGTCCCAAAGCCCGAAGCTCCTCGCTTCTATGGGTTAGCACCGATTGGACCAAGTGACTAACCAGTTCCTCCGCCAGAGAGAGGATGTCTTCCAGGTCGGCGAAGGCCACTTCCGGCTCCAGCATCCAGAACTCAGTGAGGTGCCTGCGAGTCTTGGACTTCTCCGCTCTAAACGTGGGTCCCAGGGTGTAGACCTTGCCAAAAGCCATGGCACCAGCCTCGGCGTAGAGCTGACCGCTCTGAGACAGGTAGGCCTTTTCACCGTAGAAATAATCGGTCTCGAACAGAGTACTGGTGCCTTCACAGGCAGTAGGGGTAAGAATGGGAGCATCGAAGAGGACAAACCCCTCGCGGCTCAGATAGTCTCGAGCTGCCTGGATAACATGGCTGCGGATAAGCAAGATGGCGTGTTGTTTGGACGAGCGAAGCCAGAGATGACGATGGTCCAGTAAAAATGCCGGGCCGTGCTCCTTGGGGGTGATGGGATACTCTTCGGCCACCTGGATAACCTGCATGTCGCTCACGAGTAACTCGTGACCACCAGAGGCCCGGGCATCAGCACGGACCGTACCGCTCACCTCTAAAGAGGATTCTTGCGTCAGACCGTCAGTGGCGGTGAAAGCGTCGGGACTCACCTCATTTTTCACCACCACAGCCTGGATGGTGCCTGTGCCGTCGCGGATTAAGAGAAAACGAATCTTACCGCTTGACCGCTTGTTATAAAGCCAACCACGGATGGTCACCGTCTCACCAACGAACTTGCCTATATTGTCAACGGTTGTAATCTGAGCCATGAGAATTACTCCGAAGACTACAAAACGGAGGCCATAGTGCTGCAGAAATGACTCCCAATTGCATCACCGGTCATATCCACCTTAGTGTCCGTGGCCTTAAGTCGCATAGCGCCAAGCGCAGAGCCCATAGCGTGTTGTTATCATCCAGGCAGGCGCTATGCGTTTTTTTGCAACGGACAACGGACTACGGACAACTGACTTCCTAGTAGACAATCTTCACATACGAGCGCTCTCGCAGACCAGTCAACCACTCCCTGTAGCGAAAGTCAACTTCTCTACTGAAGAGCAAGTTCCGGATTTTTTCCTGAACTTCATCCAATGACTTGGCGGAGGTTTTGTCCACCTCAATGACTTTAATAATGTGTATACCTCTGGTGGTTTCTATGTCCGGGCTAAATTCGCCAGCTTGCAAATGCTCAACTGCTGCCTCCAGAACGGGCTCAAGTTCGCCTCGGGAGAAGAAACCCAGGTCACCTCCCGCCTCGGCTCCGGGACCTTGGCTATAACGCTGAGCCAATAAGCCAAAATCGGCTCCTGCCTGCAAACGGCCCAAGATCTGTTGGGCTATATCACGCAGATAAGCCCGCTGCTCCGCAGTGTCATTAGGGGAAAAGGGCAGGAAAATGTCCTGGATACGCCACCGTTCCTTTCCCGCGAATTCCTCGGTATGGTCCTCATAATAAGCCTCAATCATTTCCTCGGTGATTACGGTCTTACTCCGGACCTCCCGGTTGACAAGCTTTCTCTGTTCTAAACCCGCCTTGACCTGCTGGCGAAACTCTTCTATTGTCCTTCCTTCCTTGCGAAGCTCGGCCTCCAAAGTATCCTGAGTAAGGCGGTTTTCTTTCATGATCCCACCAATAGCCCCATCCACCTCCGTCTCACTGACCAAGATCTTCAGACGAGCAATCTCCTGGGCCGCCAACCGTTCGTTGATGAGGAGATTGAGCATATTGAGACGAATCTTCTCAAGAGACTCTTCTTGTTCAAGTAAGAAAGGATTTTCCTTGCGGGCAGTTACAAAACCATTAGTCCTTTCATTGAGTTCACTCAAGGTGATGATATCGTCATTCACGTAAGCGATGATTCGATCTACCACCTCTGCCCCAGAGGGAGAAAGAGTGAAGACACCCCCCGCGATGAGACAGAGTGACATACCGATAAGCCAATTTGTCCAGCGCATGTTCATTGCAACACGATATTGATCGAACCGATCTAACTACTCGGCCTCAAAACAAAAACGTAGTAAATTTAAACTGATAACATGTTACTCTAAGTTGTGCAAGAGCTTTTTGAGTTCGGTGATTGACTCCACCACATCACGGGAGGGACTCTTGAAATAGAGACGGTGTTCGGGGGTGAGACGCAAACGCTTGGGCTCGGCTGCAATCAATTGACTGAGTCTGGCCAAATCTATTTCTGGGTTTTCTGAAAAGGTTAAAACAAATTCCCCATCTACAGCATCTAAGCGTTTTATCCAGAGCCTTCGCAAAAGCAGCTTCAGATCAAGCAGGGCAAACAGTTGGGAAGCCTCCTCAGGAAGAGGACCAAATCGATCCCGCAGTTCTCGTTCCATGTCTGCGAGCATACTTACATCGTTGGCATTGGCTAGTCGCTTGTATGTGGTTAACCGCTGGCTGCTGCTGGCTATATACGTTTCAGGCAGATGGGCGGCTAGGTTGAGGTGAATCTCCGGCTCCGCAGGCTCCCTGACAACTTCTCCCTTTAGTTGCGCAATGGCCTTCTCCATAAGGTGTACGTACATCTCATAACCAACAGCGGCAATGTGTCCAGACTGAGCGGCACCAAGGATATTACCTCCACCCCGGATCTGTAGATCGTTCAGAGCTATCCTGAAACCTGAGCCGAGTTCAGTGAAGTCCATAAGAGCCAGTAAGCGGCGCTGCGCCTGGCGAGTGACGAGATGTTCACCTGGAATAAGCAAGTAGGCATACGCCTGTTCAGAAGATCTTCCCACCCTGCCACGAAGCTGGTAGATCTGCGCCAGCCCGAATTTATCGGCGCGATTGATAAAGATGGTGTTGGCGGCGGGTATGTCCAGCCCAGACTCGATGATGGTGGTGCACACCAGCACATCAATGCGGTGGTGGATGAAATCGAGCATGACCTGTTCTAGCTCGCGTTCTCGGAGTTGGCCGTGTGCCACCGCCACAGTCACTTCAGGAAGCAGTGCTCGAAGATGGTTGGCCATACGATGGATGGTTTTAATGTTGTTATGGACGAAGAATACCTGTCCCCCTCGCGCCTTTTCTTTGTGAATGGCCTCCTTGACAATGAGGTCGTCGAAGGAGCAGATTCTGGTCTCAATGGCCCGACGATCTTGGGGTGGTGTGTCAATGATACTGAGATCCCGAATCCCTATGAGGGACATGTGCAAGGTGCGAGGAATGGGCGTGGCTGTTAAGGTGAGAACATCCACTTCCGCTCGGAGCTGCTTGATACGTTCTTTATGTCGAACGCCGAAACGATGCTCTTCATCGATGATGAGCAGACCCAGGTCTTTAAAATTCACATCTCGTTGGAGCAATCTGTGGGTACCAATAACGATGTCGACGAGACCGTTCTGCAGAGCCACCAGAATTTTTTTCTGTTCCGACCTTTTCTTAAATCGGCTGAGGACTTCCAAGAAAATCGGATGGCCCTCCAGTCTCTGCTCGAAGGTGAGATAGTGTTGCTCTGCAAGGACTGTGGTGGGCACGAGTATCGCCACCTGCTTTCCGTCCATGACTGCCTTAAAAGCAGCCCGCAGGGCTACTTCAGTCTTGCCAAAGCCCACGTCGCCGCAAATCAGCCGGTCCATGCTTTTAGGTCTCTGCATATCGGCAAGGACGTCCTCTATTGCTTTCTGCTGATCCGGGGTCTCTTCATAGGTAAAGGCGGCTTCGAATTCCCGAAAAGTGCTGTCTGGAGGCGAGAAGTTTATGGCTTCCTTGATCTGGCGAAGAGCATATATGTGGAGGAGCTCCTGGGCTACTTTTTGGATTGATTCTTGTACTCTTTTGCGAGTGGAGGCCCAACGGTGTCCACCTAATTTGTCCACCCGAGGGTGATGCCCTTCGATGCCAATGTATCTTTGCACACTGTCCAGCCGGTCAACCGGAAGATAAAGCAGGTCGCCGTCTTGGTATTCCAGCAACAGAAAATCGTTGGCGTGCTCGTTGATTTTCAGGTGGATCAACCCCTTGTAAATGCCGATTCCATGGTCCAGGTGAACAACAAAGTCATCAATCTGAAGGTCGGCAAATGAAGCCAGAAGCGAACCGGTCTCAGGGGGTCGGAGACGACGGCGTCGTGGCTTGTCGCCGTATATCTCCGTTTCAGTCACAACGGCAAGACCCTCATCAGGCCAGAGAAATCCCATGGGAAGGCGACCCACCAGGATCTTGGTTACCGGAGCCTGAAAGGAATGCTGGCCAAAGGGATCAGAGCTGAATTGTGCGTCTACCCCATAGTCCGTGAGTAAATCTTCCAGGCGACGGCCCTGCTCAGCTGTGCGGCAGACCAGGAATGGGCTAATCCCAGACTTTTGCCACTGGAGGAGACTTTGAGCCAGTGGTGCCAGCAGCCGTTGGCGCTGCGGGTGGTTCTGGATGTTGTGCTGCAATCCACTGTGGTCCTGGATCCGAAAGTTCAGTGCGGTTGAGCTCTCCCCATCCTCCATGGGGAGACTGGACTGAAGGATTTGGGGGTAAGGCTCGAGCAGAGCATCTATGTCGGTCTCGTTGAGTAGGTATGTCTTCGGGTCAAGAGTCCATCGGGAGTGCTGGCGGGCGAAGTCTCCGTCTTGTGCAGCTTGAGTGAATCTTTCGGCTACCAGCTTCTTGATGCTACCCAAATCACTGAGTACCACCAGAGTAGATGTTGGCAGGTAGTGAAAAAGGGTCTCCGGCTTATCGTAGTAGAGTGGGAGTAACTGTTCAATGCCGGGAAAATGGCCCGAGCCGCTTACGCGACCAAGCCACACCTCCAGGTCATCTCGCAACTGAGTTTCCTTCTCAAGGGCGCGCGTCAGCGCGGAACTGGCTTGCTCCTGACGAGAACCCGTCAGCAGGACTTCGTGGGCCGGCACTACGATCACATCTTCCAGGTGTTCACTGGAACGTTGGCTGGACGGATTAAAAAATCGAATTGACTCTAAGGTCTCATCAAAAAACTCCAGCCGCAAAGGTTGGTGGTAGAGAGGAGTAAAAAGATCCAAGATGTCGCCGCGTACGCTCACATCACCCACTTCTTCAACTAAGTCGGTCCGGTAATAGCCGATGGATGCCAGGTGCGATATCAGTTGGTCGCGGTTCAACTGCTCCCCTTTTACCAGGTAGCGGCTGGCAGCCATACAGTGGTGCCGAGGTAAAACTTTTTCCATGATCGCTTCTGCTGAAGTTACAATTATTTTCGCTCGATTGCTGGCCGCAGCACCATAGAGGACAGCCAACCTTTGCGCTTGCACATCTGGGGCAACGAAGGGTTCTACTACCATGCGACGGTTGGCTGCCGGGAAATGCCAAAGCGGGCATTCCAATGGGTCACCTGTCCAATGTTCACCAAGGCCGAAAAAGAAAGAAAAGCTTTGCTTCGCCTCCCAGGCTTGCCTGGCAGAGGGAGTGATCACCAGGAGAGTCCGCTTAAACCGGGGAAGCAGACGAGCCAGTCCATAATAGAGAGCCCATTGGCTCATGCCTTGCGCGAAGATCCTCTTGAAGCCACCGGCTACGGCAGCATGGAGATCGTTTAAGCGGGAGCCTCCAACCAGAGAATGCCAGTCGTCCTGTACATGGACTTGGTCTGGTAGATTACCCTGTTCCATTACTGGTAGTACTCCTAAGACTAAGAGAACACCGGGCGATCATTTCTTCACTCACCGCAGCAGACAAGGAGATCACAGAGGAGTGCAAACAGAGTGATGTGAAATAGCCGCCAGTCAGTGTTGATTAAATCATAAAGGGGGCAAAGTCCACAAAGGTTAATATTTCTGCAGATATTGAGTTGACAGTAAAGTCCGAGAATAAACAGAATACATGAGTCCAGAACAGGCAGAGAAACTAACGCATTTACTGGGCAAAGGCAAGAGAGTAAAACTTGAATAGTCGAATACCCGTCCGCCTCACTCCACTTGGCTGGAGGGCGGCCTCGCGATGGCGGGTTCGGTGCCGGGCAGGTCGAACAGCAGAACAAGGAACCGCAGAAATATATAATGATCACTTCGATATTCAAAACCTCTTGTTCGATTTTCTGCGGTTCAAGGTGCTACCTCCCATAGACCTTGGAAGGTCTTCTTCCGACATTGACAGCGGTGATCTTTTTGATTAGAGTTACTTGCGCCTACAAAAAAGAACTGTATTGGGAAAAGTGAGAAAACAAGCCAGGTGGCTGAGACTGTTGGAGCATAGTGGGGAGTCCAAATAAGGAGAAAAAGAATGCAAGTACCAGCCCTAGTTGAAGATTACGTTAAAGCGAGATACCAATTTTTCAGACGGCGACATAGTATGGCTCTTATGAACAAGATTGTCTTGGCCTTCGGGATGGCCTGTATAACCGGGCTTCTGGCCCAAGTTAGAATAGGTCTCCCTTGGACACCAGTACCGATTACAGGTCAGACTTTCGCAGTATTGTTGTCAGGGGTTATTCTTGGTAGATGGTGGGGCGGAATAAGCCAAGCATTATATGTAACGTTGGGTGTGGTTGCCGTGCCCTGGTTTACCAATTGGAGCGGCGGTTATAGCGTTCTCATCGGTCCCACTGGAGGATATCTCATTGGATTTACTTTAGCTGCCCTCTTTCTTGGTCATTTCATTGATAAATATATCAGGGCAAGGAGTTTTATCTCGTTGCTTATTCTCATGTTTTTTGCCAATTTCGTCCTGATTCACATTCCTGGATTAGTACAATTGGTAATCTGGCTTCAAGTTGTAAAAGGTACAGTACCTACTCTTTGGGAATTACTTATGATGGGGACCATTCCATTCGTTATCGGAGACCTAACTAAAATTGTTGCGGCCGCTGCTCTCGCAACCGCGATCACACCTAAAGAAGCGTATACTAGTGAGGCGGACGTGCAGAAGACATAAAAATGATGGAAGCCATAAATGTCTCTTACGTTCAGAGCGCATCACTTTTTATGTATGCAGGGCTTCCACGGGTATGGCTCTAGCCACAACTTTGCGGCAAACATGACTCAGGTCGTCAAAGAGATACATGCATACCCGAAAAAATAAATCACTCTGCCTCGATGCCGGAGGCTCAGGGTGGAAAAGGCTAAAGTACATGTACCTTTTATTTTTCCCCTTGGCTTTACCCTGTTGCATTCTCACTATGGCGGGGTTCACCGTAGGTGAAAGGTAACAGGGTGAATCCCCTGCCGCCGAGAAGGAGAGGTTGACTTTCCGATTGAATACGAGACATTTACCTGTCTGGGGTGACCTTTCTCTGCCTCAACGTGAACCTCATCCAGCAAAAGACTAGTTCACTGAGCACAGCCATAAAGACCGGCTTTCTTGTCCCTCTGTCGGGAGACTTGCCTAAAATAGCTGTGGTGCTCTACTGTGAGCCTCTCCTGCATCAGCGCTTCCGTCTTTCCAGGGCAGGGGTACCAGGTTGATTGGTTCTTGCGGCCAAACAAAGTCTGGAACTACCCAAAAATCCTTGCTATTTCAGCACTATTATAGTAGTAGAGTGCCAACTTGCCCACTTCAAGGTTGGTGATCAGACCCTGCCTACCTTAAGTGAGTCGATGGTCTTGGTGGCATAGTTTTAGCAAAGCTGGGAGAACAAAGGGGTGCGATTCTCGTTTTTTGTAGTTTTACGTTCTTATCAGTGACCGGTCATGAGTTCGGCCCATGCTTTAAGGGCGGTTTACTATGGTAGGTACGACCAGCAAGGAAATGCTGCGCTCTTTACCGGCGGTTGATGAGCTGTTACGCCAAGAGGCTATCAGTGATGCGGTGGAGACCTATCCTCGCTCTTTGGTGGTGCGAGCGATACGGAACGTTTTGGACCGTAACCGGCAAGCCATCCTCACGGGAGAAGTAGCCCTTGAGCCGGAAGAATTCGACCAAGCTAACTTGGTGACTGAGATTCTCGAGGAACTTGAGCAGCTGGCAGCATTTACTCTGCGGCGAGTTATTAATGGTACTGGCATCATCGTCCATACCAATTTAGGGCGTTCATTGCTTTGCCAGGATGCCTTGGCTAGATTGCAGCTCATTGGTAGCAGCTACTCAAACCTTGAGTACGACCTAGAAGCCGGTATCAGGGGGTCCCGTTATGTGCATGCCGAGGACATTCTCTGTGAAATAACCGGCGCAGAAGGAGCACTGGTGGTAAATAACAACGCCGGCGCAGTGCTTCTCGCCCTCAACACCCTTGCTCAGGGAAAGGAGGTTGTGGTTTCAAGGGGGCAGCTGGTGGAGATCGGCGGCTCATTCCGGATTCCCGACATCATGGCTCGTAGTGGTGCCAGTCTCAGGGAGGTGGGTTGCACCAATCGAACCCATCTGTCTGACTACGAAGCGGCTATTGGACCGGAAACAGCGCTTCTGTTAAACGTGCACGTTAGCAACTACCAGATTATTGGTTTTACTGCTGAAGTGGATCTCGAAGAGCTCGTGGCGTTGGGAGGAAAGCATGGAGTTGTTGTTATGCAGGATCTGGGCAGTGGTTGCTTCGTGGACGTTACCCGTTTCGGCCTGCAAGGAGAACCACTTGTTCAAGATACGGTCCGTTCTGGCGTGGATGTGATTACCTTCAGTGGCGACAAATTGCTGGGAGGTACGCAAGCGGGAATCATCTTGGGCCGTAAGGAGTTGATTGCAGATCTGCGGAAAAACCCGCTCACGCGTGCACTGCGGGTCGACAAGCTTACCCTGGCAGCTCTAGAGGCTACGCTTAGGCTCTATCGAGACGAAAACACAGCCATCCAAGCCATTCCCACCTTGAGGATGATTGCCACCGATCTGGAAACTCTGGATATCCAAGCGCGAGATCTCCATGAACGTCTAGCTGCCAACCTACCCGCACATATCAAAGTGGAGATAGTTGATGGCTTCTCTAAGGTCGGCGGCGGGGCCCTACCGGTCCAGAACCTTCCCACCAAACTGGTGGCCATCAGGTCCGCAGAACTCTCTGCGGCTCGTCTGGAGGCTCACTTTCGAGGATATAAACCACCAATAATCGGCCGAGTGGAACAAGAACTCTTTTTGCTGGATTTACGAACGCTACAGCCGGGAGATAGTGAGGTCATCGTTGGGGCAGCTGCCCGGCTAGCTAGCGTCAGTTGATAGTTGTCCGTGGTCCGTTGTCGAATTTTTCATTATTCACGTTGCATACCCCCCTGGATTCCCGCCTCCGCGGGAATGACGCAAGATAGTAAGTTCCTGTCATTTCTGCGAAGTTTGTCCTCTACTCCGATGGGGGAGTAGGAATCCAGAAAATATCGAGTCAGGGAAGTTTATTCATTAGGACGGCTGTTATTAGATATTTGGAATTCGGATTTGATCAGATTAGCTATTTGCAATGAGACTTTTGTAAACCCAAACCTGCAACGTCTTACCCTAATCTTCTTTTTCTTAGTCGACAGTGGCGAGTGACATTCAAACAATTATGCTACGGGGAGTGCTATGGGACTCTACGCCATCGAGTTGACCCCGGCGGATGCGGTGGCCCATCAAGACGTTTTCCAACATGAGTTCGCCGATGTGCTGGGCTGTCAACAACTCACCATCCTTCCTCCTTTCCCAGACTATAGTCTGCTGAGCCACACCCATTCACCGAAAGCTCTGTTGAAGGTTGTCAATGGGGTGGTTCTCAGCCGCCGACCTACCTATGACCAGGAGCTTGGCTGGTTAGTGCTTCCCTTGATCCTAAGCGAGAAAGTGATCGGAGTTCTTTTTGCTGAAGATGTTGATAGAAAGTACAAAGATCCAGAGAATTTCCTGCCCCTGGAGCGCATTGCCCGGTTCTGCCTCGAGAGACTGCAGTGGAAAAAACGGGGGTGGAGAGATGGGGAAACATTGCTGTGGCGGCGGGAAGTATTCATGGGGGAGGTGAGCCGTGCCATTGATGCAGCCGAGAACAGCGGCAGCTTGACTCCACGGCGGTTGCTCGGCAATGATCCCAGCGCAGCACAATTCGCTCTCATCTGTTTCATGGTAACGCCAGCCCCCGAGCCATGGGCTGGAGCTGGCCCACTTTGGAAACAGTTGGGGCCGAAGCTGGTGGAGTCGCTCCCCACCGAGGCCATGGCAGCTCATCTGGGAGGTGGTTATGTAGCAATCTTTTGGCCTCGGGTGCATGTTAAAAATGTCCAACTCTGGGCAGAATGGTTGCATGGTACTGTGAGTGGTAGCGACAACAGCATAGAGAGTAGCGGTGATAGCTGGGGCCTAGCTGCGGGTATAGCACGTTTTCCAGAGGATTTTTACGATGATGGACCATCCCTCCCCTGGGAAAAAAGCAGCGTCGAAACCGGATGGGGTGCGGCCGAGGAGGTGATTCGACGGGCAACGTTGGCGGCCGAGGTTGCAAGGAAAGCGAAGGAAGAGAAGATACTGCACTATAGCGCACTCCGGGAACGAGGATTGCTTGAAGGAGAATCGGCCTTAGAGAAGCGGCTATTCTCTTCTCTCGCCGACGATGAGCTTGGCGCTCTCCTCATGGTCAAGCTGGATAATTGGGAAATCTGGCAGCGACAGCATGGCTCAAAAGAAGCGGCACGCAGGGCCAGGCGGGTACTGGAGGTGAGCAGTGACGGCTGTCCTGCAGACGCCATAATAGAGTGGGCGGGTCCCGATCGATTTGGCGTGTTTCTGCTTGGCGCGGATGCTGATTCAGTGCAGGAGCAGGGCCGTACCATTCGTCACCGGGTGAAATCGAAGTTGAGCACAACCGTGCAAATTGGCATGAGCGTCCATCCTTGCCCTGGTTTTTCCAAGCGAGATATGCTGGAAAACGCTCGTAAGGCCCTGGTACATACAGGATTTTTCGGTTCGAACACCCAGACTCTCTTTGATGCGGTAAGCTTGAACATCAGCGGTGATCGGCTCTATGGAAGTGGTCGGATGGATGCGGCAGTGCAGGAGTTCCGTCGAGCTTTGACCCTGGATCCCAACAACGTAAATGTGGGCAACAGCCTTGGAGTCTGCTACGCCCAGATGGGTAAATTCCAGGAAGCGGTTGCTCAATTTTCACGGGTAAGCAGACTGGAGCCCAACGATTTCATGTCTCAATACAATTTGGGCTGTGCCCTGCAAAGCCTCGAGCGCAGGAGCGAGGCTGAACGAGCCTTCAGTAGGGCTGCTGAACTGGAGCCTGATAACGCTACCGTTTATATTCAGCTGGCGAGGTTGTCTCGGGAACAAAATCGGCTGGACGATGCGCTGGATCACTTAAGGCGAACCGTGAAGCTGAAACCCGATTGGGCCCAGGCTTGGCGACTGTTGGCTGAATGTTTTCTGGAGCAGGGCAATGATGATGAAGCGATGAATGCTTTCAAAAAAGCGTTGAAGATTAACGGGAATGATGCGACTGCTCTGAGCGGGCTTGCCCTCCTCTATGGGCTCGGGGAGGCGAATCTGGAAATAGCCCTTTCTCTAGCCCGTCGCAGTGTTGCATTGGAGCCAGACAATCCTTTGTTTGTCCAAAGATTGGCAGAACTGTGCTTGCAGAACCAGGAACTTGACGAAGCTCTGGCAGAGTGTAAACGAGCAGTGTCCATGTCCCCGGAAGACAGAAAGATTCGCCAGCTGCACGAAAAGATTATTGCTGCTCAACGGGCATCCACCTCATAGCCTTTGGTGGTAAGTGCTTTCAGCAGTTCCTCAATGTGGTCCGAACCCCGGGTTTCCACCTCCAATTCCACTCTGGTCAACTCCACAGGGAGATGCCGTCCCAGACGATCGTGGTAAACGTGGAGAACGTTACCCCGGCAGGTAGCCACCACCTTGAGGAGATCGGCGAGGGCACCGGGGACGTCGCTAAGTTGCACTGAGAATCGCATGATGCGGTTGCTCCTAAAAAGGCCCTTGCGGAGGATTCTGCCAAGTAAATGGGTGTCCACGTTGCCGCCGCTGATTACCAAAACCACCGTTTGTCCCCGAAGAGTGCTAAGCTGATCGGTCATGAGCGCCGCCAAGGGGACCGCACCGCTTCCCTCGGCCAAGACCTTTTTCCGTTCCAGTAGCTCGAGCATGGCAGTGGCGATCTCTTCCTCCTCCACCACTACGAGGTCGTCAACCAACCGTTGCATGACGGCAAAGGGCAGTTGGCCCACTTTTTTGACACTGATACCGTCGGCAATGGAATACTTGCCAGAAACTTTGACCGGTTTGCCGAGACTTCGAGCAGCGTGTGCCGAGGCGCAGGCAGCAGCCTGAACTCCGATGATTGAGGCCCGAGGTCGAAGGGATTTCACTGCAGTGGCAATTCCGGCAATGAGGCCACCGCCGCCAACCGGGATCAGGATTGTATCCACTTCAGGTAACTGAGAGACAATCTCCAAACCTATGGTTCCCTGGCCGGCAATAATATCCTGGTCGTCGAAGGGGTGAATGAGCGTTCGGCCCTCTTTTTCTAGCTTCTGAGCCTCAGTCAGACTCTCTGCTAAGCTGTTGCCGGCCAGTATAACCCGACCTCCATAAGAACGGGTGGCAATCTGTTTGGTTATGGAGGCCCATACAGGCATGATGATTGAGGAGGATACCCCCATGAGCTGGGAGGCATGAGCTACCCCCTGGGCATGGTTGCCAGCTGACGCTGCCACAACACCCTTTGAGCCAAGGTTGTCACGGATTCTCGCCAATTTATGGTAGGCGCCACGGATCTTGAAAGAGCCAGTTTTTTGAAGGTTCTCCAGCTTGAGATAAATGTTAGCATTAAAACGACTGCTGAAGTAGTTAGAATAGACCAATGGGGTCTTGAAGGCGACACCTTCCAGAACCTCTGCGGCCTGTTTGATTTCTGTAAGGTTTACCATGGCTATATCCCTTAGTGATGCCGTTAGCGATTGTTAGATCCAGATGGATCAAGGATGGCCGGTTAACGGTAATGCGCAAGAAATTGTCATTTCTGCCTCATAGCAAATCCAGGGTTGGTCGTCAACTGAACCAACAGCGTATCAGGCTTCACATCCTTGCTGAAGCGGTCTGAGTTGAAACCAACCTGACAAGAGCTGGGAGATCTAACATATCCACAATACTAGGACTCAGGAGGAGAAGGACATGAAGGCAAGAAAAAAGCAACGGAGTGACTTCTTGATTGTATGCCTGGTTGCACCACTGTTAATCGCAACTGCATCTGGGTGCGCTTTCGTTAATGTGAGCCTCTATCAACCGGCGTTACCGTTACAGGAGAAGGTACTTGAAGGAGAGGGACCCGGCAAGGTTCTGATGATAGATGTTAGCGGAGTGCTATCTTATGAGAAAGAGAGTGAGCGGGGCGGTTTCAAAGAGCATATCAATATGATTGCTCGGGTGAAGGAGGAGCTTCGTAAGGCCTCTAGGGATGATGAGATAAAGGCGGTGATTCTCCGCATCAATTCGCCGGGTGGGACAGTAAATGCCAGCGATTTGCTCCACTACGAGATTGAGCAGTTTAAGAAAAAGAGAAAGGTCAAGGTGGTAGCTTGTTTTTTGGGCGTGGCCACTTCGGGAGGCTACTATGTTGCCACCGCAGCAGATTATATTATTGCCCAACCCACTGCCTTGACCGGCAGTATTGGCACCATTGCCCTCAAGTTCAATGTGCAGGGATTGCTGGAAAAGGTGGGAGTTGAGGAAGAGACGGTAAAGTCCGGTGACAAGAAGGACATCTGGTCTCCCTTCCGTCCGGCAACTCGTGCGGAGAGGGCTATTTTTCAAAGGATTATCGACGAGTACCAGGATAAATTCCTTGAGGTGGTTCGTGCTGGTAGAAAAGACGTGACCGAGTCTGACTTGGTTACTGTGCGCGACGGCCGAGTCTTTTCAGGATGGCAGGCGCTCAAACTGCATTTGGTAGATCAGTTGGGCTATCTTAGCGACGCTGTTGACTGGGCCCGGAGGGAGGCAGGGATGCCGCGGGCGCAGCTGGTGGTATATCACCGGCCTGGAACCTATGTCGACAACATCTATTCCATGTCGCAAGGAGAAATGTGGGGCTGGGCGGATCTTATGCAGCGAGGACGGATGCTCCACCAGGGGACGGCACCACAGTTCATGTACCTATGGCAGCCTTGAAACCAGCAGGGTTGCGGAATCCGGCTTGTAGAACCAAGAGACTGGAGCATTGGAATAATACATCTCTGAATAGCTGGATTTCTGCA
>CAYFXH010000096.1:0-17863 GCA_964346905.1 uncultured Desulfobacteraceae bacterium
GAGACACCAGAAAAGCATCTTCATTTGCACATCAGCATAAACCGATACGAGACCTAAGTTCACAAACATCAACCATCCTTCTTGGGGGAAGCTCCGGGTACATTAAGGGTTGACCGCATCAAAAAATCCTACTATTTTTCTAGTTTGTTTTGCCTTTCATGTGAAGGCTTCAGGTAGAACCACTATGATCGTTGCCGTACCTAAAGAGACGTATCCAGAAGAGAAAAGAGTAGCGCTCATTCCCTCATCGGTTCCAGCCCTGACCAAGGCTGGTCTGGAGGTGGTAATTGAGGCTGGTGCAGGCGAGGGTGCCAACAGTAAAGACGCAGACTTTGAGAGCCAGGGCGCTCGAGTGGAACCTGATCGCCACCGTCTCCTTTCCCAAGCGGACATTGTTCTTATGGTCCGCGGCCCCGGAGCCCACAGAGATTTTCCTGTTGCGGACCTGGATTCTCTCAAAGAGGGTGCAACCCTCATTGGTTTCCTTGAGCCACTGGCCGAGCCGGACAGTATGAAAGAGTTGGCGAGTCGCAAGCTCACCGTCTTCGCCATGGAACTCATGCCACGCACCACTCGAGCCCAGAGCATGGACGCACTCAGCTCCATGGCCACCATAGCCGGATACAAAGCAGTGCTGGCAGCAGCGGATGCCTCACCCAAGCTCTTTCCCATGTTCATGACAGCTGCGGGAACCGTTACCGCCTCCCGTGTCTTCGTGCTGGGAGCCGGCGTGGCCGGACTGCAGGCCATCGCCACGGCCCGTCGCTTGGGCGCCGTGGTGGAGGCGTTCGACATTCGCCCAGCGGTGAAGGAAGAGGTGGAGAGTCTCGGAGCCAAATTCGTTCAACTGGAACTGGAAACTGAGGAAGCCGAGGATGCCGGTGGCTACGCCAAGGCACAATCCGAAGATTTCTACCGACGCCAGCAAGAACTAATGTCAAAGCGCATTCAGGCCTCCGATGTGGTCATCACCACAGCCGCGGTCCCGGGAAAGAAATCCCCGGTGCTCATCTCCGAGGAAGTGGTCGCCGGCATGCGGGCTGGTTCGGTCATTGTGGATCTGGCCGCTGAGAAGGGCGGCAACTGCGCCCTGACTGAGCCTGGGAAAAAGATCGTTCACCAGGGAGTGATCGTGATCGGTCCCGTAAACTTGCCGGCAGAGGTGCCCGTGCATGCCAGCCAGATGTATGCTAAAAACATCTCCACCTTTCTGCTCCACATGATCAAAGAGGGAAAGCTGGAACTGGATATGGAGGACGAAATCATCAAAGAGGCTCTGGTCTCCCATGGAGGCCAGCTGGTTCATCAAGCCGTCCTCAGCGCACTTGAGAAGGAAGAGTGATAGCATGGAGATTTTCCTCATTTCCGTCACGGTCTTCGTACTGGCCATCTTTGTGGGGTTCGAGGTGATCACCAAGGTGCCCCCTACCCTGCACACCCCTCTTATGTCAGGAGCCAACGCCATTTCAGGCATCACGGTGGTTGGGGCCATTGTGGCAGCGGGCTCCAAAGAGCCAGTTATCGCTGCGGTGCTCGGAGTTGCCGCGGTAATAATGGCGACCATCAATGTGGTCGGGGGGTTCTTGGTCACAAATCGCATGTTATTGATGTTCAAAAGGAAGAAGAACTAGACTGTGGGAACGCACCTAATCAACATTGTCTACCTGCTGGCCTCTATCTGCTTCATCCTTGGTCTTAAGGGTCTGGCATCGCCGCGCACCGCACCGCGTGGCAATATGCTTGGCGCCTCCGGCATGCTCCTGGCGGTGCTTGCCACCCTGCTGGACCAGCACATCCTCACCTTCCAACTGATCATCCTCGGACTGGTTGTGGGGGGAGCTGTGGGGACCTACCTGGCTTTCACCGTCCAGATGACAGCCATGCCCCAACTGGTCGGTGCTTTCAATGGCTTCGGTGGGGGTGCCTCCGCCCTGGTTGCCGCAACCGCCCTGATTGCCCCGGGTGACCTGACCAACGTACCACCTGTGCAGCTTTATGTGGCCACTGCGGCCAGTGGCATTATCGGTGCCGCCACTTTCAGCGGCAGCATGATAGCCTGGGCCAAGCTCCAGGGGGTGCTCCGCTGGCAGCCGAAAAGCGATGCGCTCCAAAAGGGAATAAACGGTGTTCTTTTTTTGGCCGCCCTGGCAATGGGAGCTCACGTGGTTATGCAACCATCGGCGTTTTGGGCCTTCTGGACTCTCGTTGCTGTTTCTTTGGTCTTGGGCGTGATGCTTACTGTCCCCATTGGTGGCGCTGACATGCCGGTGGTCATCGCCTTGCTTAATTCCTACTCCGGTCTGGCTGCGGCCGCTACCGGATTCGTCCTCGGCAACAACGTCCTCATCATCGCAGGTTCCCTGGTGGGAGCCTCCGGCCTCATTTTGACCAACATCATGTGCAAGGCCATGAATCGGTCGTTAGCCAACGTGCTCTTCGGCACTCTCGGCCCCACAGCCGAAACCGCAACGGATGCCGATGTTTACGAAGGCAAAGTCAAGAGTGCCAGTGCCGAAGAGGCGGCAATGATCTTTGAAACCGCGCGATTGGTCATCATCGTGCCCGGCTACGGCATGGCTGTGGCCCAGGCCCAGCACACGGTGCGCGATCTGGATAACCTGCTCCAGGAAAGGGGCACTGAGGTACGATATGCCATCCATCCCGTAGCAGGCCGTATGCCCGGTCATATGAATGTTCTCCTGGCAGAGGCTGACGTGCCCTATGACCAGCTCTATGCTTTGGAGGAAATCAACGACAGCTTCCCCGAGGCTGATATTGCCCTGGTCATCGGTGCCAATGACGTGGTCAACCCATCGGCCCGTGAGGACACAACCAGCCCCATTTACGGCATGCCCATCTGCGATGTGGATAAGGCCCAAACTACAATGATCATCAAACGGAGTCTGAGCCCCGGGTTTGCCGGTATCCCCAATCCGCTCTTCGCGGCTCCCAACGCTCTCATGCTCTACGGTGACGCCAAGGAAATGGTGCGAGAGCTTATCGCCGCGTTGAGAGAACAGTAGTTCCCTCCTTCCATACAATCTGCAACCAAACCGTGCCAATGAAGAGAACATTACAACTGACTTGAAAAAATTTCCGGTCGGTTCATCCCAGCTAGCATCCATCGAAACGTTGATCTCTCCTTGCCGGTCATAGATCCGGCATGCAGCAGATGACAGGTGAGGTGCGGGCAGTGTGGAAAGATCTGACTGACTTTTCACAGATAAGGTTATGTCTTTTCTTGAAAAACATAAAGATTTTATGGTATGCATGTGCAGTTACATCTTCATGCACTGATGTACGAGTCTCATTGTGTCTCGGGTTACCTCACAAGCCCTGCTCAGAACCCTGTTCGGTGTTGGAGTTGTCCCAGCTCAAACAAAGAGACTTGCATTAAGGTAGGATTGCCCCGGTGCAATCCAAGTAAATACTCTAGAAAACGGATGGAGGAGGACGAGATGAAACTTTTTAAGCTATGCGTTGTGGCTGTGGCAGTATTGGCAATCGCCATGGCGGGTGTGGCTATGGCCGGTGAGACTTTAGATGCGGTCAAGAAAAGAGGGTACATTATAGCCGGTGTGAACGGTGGTGTCTTTGGTTTTAGTAAACCGGACGACAAGGGCGTGTGGCGCGGCCTTGACGTGGATACAGCTCGGGCTATTTCCGCTGCGGTATTCGGCGATGCCAACAAGGTGAAATTTGTTCCCCTGACGGCGGTGCAGCGTTTACCCGCTTTGCAGGCGAAAGAAATTGATGTGCTCTGCCGCAATACCACCCAGACCTTGACCCGTTCGACCGCTAACGGTCTGAATTTCGCCCACGTGAACTATTACGACGGCCAAGGATTTCTGGTGCCAAGAAAACTAGGCATCAAGAGCGCCAGGGAACTGGAAGGCGCAACAGTGTGCGTCCTGCCCGGCACCACAACCGAGTTGAATGTGGCGGATTTCTTCCGGGCGACCGGCATGCAGTGGAGACCGGTGGTGATTGAACAGGTTGCCGAGCTTTCCAAGGCCTTTTTTGCCGGGCGTTGTGACGTCTATACATCGGATGCCTCTCAGTTGGCCGCCCACAGATCGGCTGCCCCTAATCCCGAGGACTATGTGCTTCTGCCTGAAATTATTTCCAAGGAGCCTCTCGCCCCGGTGGTCCGTCACGGAGACGACCAGTGGTATGATATTGTCAACTGGACGGTTATGGCTCTCATTCAAGCCGAGGAACTGGGAATCAATTCCAACAACGTCGATAGCAAGGTCAAGAGCAAGAACCCGAGAGTCCAGCGTTTTCTCGGGGTAATTCCCGGTATGGGTAAGAACCTTGGTCTTGATAACCTGTGGGCCTACAATATCGTTAAACAGGTGGGGAACTACGGCGAAATTTATGAGCGTAATGTGGGGATCAACACCGCGCTCGGACTCAAGCGTGGTCTGAATGCCCAGTGGTATGAGGGTGGTTTGATGTACGCTGCACCTTTTAGGTAATCTGTTTGCTAGGTGCCCCTCCGGGGGGCACCTAGTGCTTCGATCCGCACCTAATGTGTACTTTGCTGAAGAGTAACTATGTAATGATCTTGCTTACTCAGCACTCGTCCTGAGTGAATGAATTCTGAATAGAATTTATGAGTCGAAGGACGAGCTTTCCGAAACTAAGAGGTCGGCAATCGGTTTGGTCTGCGGGTGTGGGAGCCGGAAGCCGACTTCTGACATTTTGGCCAGGAATTAACAGTGGCAAGGGACTCCACCGTATCGAGGGAAATTACCATCCCCGAGAAGATTCCATTTTGGCATGACCCCACCAAGCGGGCGATCATCTACCAGGTGGTGGTTCTGGGCATGGTGGGAATGCTGGGGTATTATCTCTTTACCAATACCCTGGCAAACCTGGAAAGACAAAATATAGCCACAGGCTTTGGTTTTTTTGCCAAGGAAGCATCCTTTGAAATTGGTGAATCCCCCATTTCCTATTCAGCGGCGGATACCTACGCCCGCGCCCTCCTGGTCGGCGTCCTCAACACCTTAAAAGTTGCCTTTATTGGGATTGTTCTCACGGTCATCCTCGGTACCTTCGTAGGGATAGCCCGTCTGTCCACCAACTGGCTGGTAGCTAAACTGGCGGCCATCTACATTGAAGTTATGCAGGACATCCCGGTGCTCTTGCAGTTGTTTTTCTGGTACGCCGTCTTTTATGAAAGCTTTCCATCCCCGCGGGAGGCCCTGAACCCTGTCACCGGTGTGTTTTTGAGTAATCGCGGCCTGGTTTTTGCGATCCCTGAACCGCATCCGGCTCACGGTTACATGGTTCTGGCCTTTCTGATTGGTTGCCTGGTGGTTTGGCTGCTGCGTCGGTGGGCAATAAGGCGACAGGAAAAAACGGGGCAGCCCTTTCCTGTCTTTCTTGTCTCCAGTGCCATTCTCATGGCGCTTCCTCTTGCAGCCTGGTTGCTGGGTGGTGCGCCACTGAAGATGGATGTCCCCAAACTTGTCGGCTTCAATTTTCAAGGAGGCCTCACCCTCAGCCCCGAGTTCGCCGCCCTTTTGTTGGGGTTGGTTCTTTATACTTCGGCGTTTGTGGCGGAAATTGTTCGTGCGGGCATTCAGGCGATAAGTCGCGGTCAAGTGGAAGCAGCCATGTCGCTGGGGCTGCGACCAGCAAAAGTTTTGCGGCTGGTGATCTTACCTCAGGCCCTCAGGGTAATCGTTCCACCGCTCACCAGTCAGATGATGAACCTTACCAAGAACAGCACCCTTGCCGTTGCCATCGGCTTTCCGGATTTCGTTTCCGTGGCCAACACCACCATCAATCAAACGGGACAGGCCATTGAGGGTGTGGGTCTGATCATGGTGGTGTATCTCTTTTTCAGTCTGAGCACGTCAGCTTTCATGAATTGGTACAACAAAAAAGTAGCTTTGGTGGAGAGATAGAACTCCCATGGAAGAAGCCTACGAGATCACGGAAATAAAGCCACCTGTTGCCCGAGTCGGGGTCATAGGATGGGTGCGGGCTAATCTGTTTAGCTCGGTTTTCAACTCGTTTCTAACCGTTGTGACCCTTTACTTCTTGTGGAAAATAGTTCCCGGCTTATTTCGCTGGGCATTTCTCGACAGCAGTTGGACAACCACTGGTGCTGGATGTAGGGCGGCGGACGGCGCCTGCTGGTCCATTGTCTCAAAGAACTTACGCTTCATCTTGTTCGGTTTCTACCCACCCGAGTTGCAATGGCGGCCTTTGCTGGCCATGATTATCCTTTTCACCCTGCTTCTGTTCAGCAGGAACAGACGTTATTGGAAAAAATGGTTGGGCTACGGTTGGCTCGTAGGTCTTTTTCTTATGGGGCTGCTCTTGCGCGGAGGCTTGTTCGGTCTGGCCTCAGTTGAGAGTACCAAGTGGAGCGGGTTGCCCCTGACCCTTCTTCTTTCCGTTTTTGGGCTGACGGCCGCCTACCCTCTGGGTGTCGTTCTGGCGCTGGGCCGCCAGTCCAGACTGCCCGCGATAAAATCTCTCTGTATCGTCTACATTGAAACAATACGCGGTGTGCCGCTGATCAGCCTGCTCTTCATGTCCTCGGTCATGTTCCCTTTGTTCTTGCCACAAGGGATCACGATTAACAATATTCTCCGAGCTCAGGTGGCCATCATCCTGTTCACCGCTGCCTACATAGCAGAAGTCGTTCGGGGTGGTTTGCAGGCGATAAGTCGTGGGCAGTATGAAGCGGCGGAATCACTGGGACTGAACTATTCTCAGAAGATGCGCCTCATTATTTTGCCGCAGGCATTGAAAATCGTGATCCCACCCACTGTGGGTATCCTCATCTCCGCATTCAAAGACACATCCCTTGTGGTGATCATCGGCCTCTACGATCTTCTCAAGACCACCCAAGCAACCCTATCCGATCCCAAGTGGATGGGGTTCAGCGTAGAGGCCTACATTTTTATTGCCATAATTTACTTTGCAGGCTGTTTTTCCATGTCCAACTACAGCCGCCGCCTTGAACGGGAGTTGTACAGAGGGACTTGATAATGGAGGCTTGATGATGGATACTGGATACATGAAAGATGTGGGATGTGAGATGCTGCCTTTCACATATTGCAGTGAAACTTTGAAGGTGGATTGACTTCATGAGTGAGGAATTGTCAGAAAAGAGGAACGAAGAGTCAACCGACGAGCCTATCGTTGAAATCATCGACATGCACAAGTGGTTCGGCGACTTCCACGTGCTCAAGAACATAAATCTCACCGTCCACAAAGGCGAGCGGATAATAATTTGCGGTCCTTCAGGCTCTGGAAAATCAACCCTGATCCGCTGCATCAACCGGCTGGAGGAACATCAGCGGGGTCGGATTGTTGTCGACGGCATCGAGCTGACCAATGATCTCAAGAATATCGAGAAAATCCGCGAGGAAGTGGGCATGGTTTTTCAGCATTTCAACCTTTTTCCACACCTGACAATCCTTGAAAACCTCTCGCTGGGGCCGATATGGGTGAGAAAGGTCCCCAAAGCCGAAGCAGAGGAAACCGCCATGTTTTTCCTGGAAAAGGTGCACATCGCTGACCAGGCCCGAAAATATCCAGGGCAACTTTCAGGCGGCCAACAACAGCGTGTCGCCATTGCCCGCAGCCTGTGCATGAGGCCGAAATTAATGTTGTTCGATGAGCCCACCTCTGCTCTGGATCCGGAAATGATCAAGGAAGTACTGGATGTTATGATCGATTTGGCAAAAGAGGGCATGACCATGATGGTGGTCTCTCACGAAATGGGGTTTGCCAAGAGCGCAGCCCACAGGGTCCTCTTCATGGACGAAGGTGAAATTCTCGAAACAAACACACCGGTAGAGTTTTTCGAAAACCCGCAGCACGATCGAACCAAACTATTCCTCAGTCAGATTTTGCATTAAAACTGATGAACCACGGAGACACAGAGGCCACAGAGGAGATAGATTTTTCACTGGCCGGGAGATCCGCCCGCCATAGGCTTCGCCTTCAGGCGAGGCGGGCAGGCGACAGCCAGTGAAAAGTGCCTCCGCCTTCGGCGGAAGCCCTTTGGCTTAGAAAGCCGCTGATTACTTCTAGTCGCTTCTTGCAGAGAAAATGCCCAAAGGGCTGCTTCTTTTGCCCGATCGCCGTCTCCCGATCGGGCAAAAAGAGAATTCGCTCTGTGCCCTCCGTGCCTCTGTGGTGAACAAAAAGATCATAGTCGCCCATCGGAACCAATTACTCGGCGTCGCCTTCATGGGGCCGGGCACATCCCCCCAGCAATCATAATCAAAGGCTATCGGACTCATTAATAATTGGAGGCAACCCATGAAACCTTTCCAGGGTGTTGACTACTACCGTTGCGACGATCTTTTGACCACAGAGGAGCGTAGTGTGCGAGACACAGTGCGCCGTTGGATAGACAACCAATATATGCCGAAAGTGCAAGAGTACTTCGACCAGGGAATCTTTGATGTTGATTTGATTCCCAAGCTGGCTGAGCTGGGATTGCTGGGAATCAAAATTCAGGGATATGACTGTCCAGGAATGAGCAATGTGGACTACGGCCTGGTTTGCCAGGAACTGGAACGGGGTGACAGCGGCTTGCGTTCATTTGTTTCGGTGCAAAACTCCCTCGTTATGTACCCCATCTATACATTCGGTACTGAAGAACAGAAAACCCGTTGGCTCCCCGCCATGGCTCGAGGCGAGAAGGTGGGTTGCTTCGGCCTTACAGAGTACGATGTGGGATCCGACCCTGCTAGCCTTAAAACCCGGGCGACCAAGAAAGGTGGGGACTATGTCATCCACGGCAGCAAGATGTGGATCACCAACGGGGAGCTCGCCGATGTGGCCGTGATCTGGGCTCGCACTGAGGAGGGAATACGGGGTTTTTTGGTAGAAAAGGGCACACCTGGGTATGAGGCTTTTGACATTGCAAGAAAATATTCCCACCGGGCCTCGGTTACTTCGGGCCTGATGCTGGATGAGGTGCGGGTTCCGGCTGAGAACCTCTTGCCTGGCACCGAGGGGCTCAAGTCGGCCCTGATGTGTCTCAATGAAGCTCGCTTCGGTATCGCCTGGGGGGCGGTGGGGGCTGCCATGGCCTGTTATGAGGTGGCGGTGGAATATGCAAAGAGCCGCATCCAGTTTGAGGTGCCAATCGGGTCCTTTCAACTGGTGCAACGTAAGCTGGTAAAAATGCTCGCTGAGATCACCAAGGCGCAGTTGCTCTGTATTCAACTGGGACGGCTGCCGGACGACGGCAAGGCACGCCCCACTCAGCTTTCCCTGGCTAACATGAACAATGTTTCTGAAGCGCTCAAGATTGCCCGAAACGCCAGGAATATCTTGGGTGCCAATGGCATCGCCCTAGATTATCACGTCATCCGCCACATGCTAAACCTGGAAGCTGTCTACACGTATGAGGGCACTCACGATGTGCACACCCTCATTGTCGGCAGGGATATTACGGGACTGGACGGTTTTTCGGCGAAAGCATCCAGCTAGTAGCGGACAGTTTCCAGCGGGCAGCTGGCAGGAGGCAGCTGGCAGCATTAATAAATTTAGAAATGAATAACCAACCAAGAATGAAAGGGGCACCAAATGATCAGGACCTTTAAAGATCTAATCGTTTACGAAAAGGCCTTTCCAAGAATTGAAAAGTTTTCTTTGACTGATCAGATCAGACGTTCTTCGAGGTCGGTATGCGTTAACATTGGGAAAGCCTGGCGGAATACAAGGTATCCTGCCCACTTCGTTAGTAAATTGACTGAGGCGGATGCCGAAGTTACGGAAACAATAATCTGGCTCGATTTCTCTGTGACATGCGAATACTTACACACAGATGTCCACAGAGAAGTCGCTGCACAATATAACGAGATAGCAAGATCCTTGGCACAATGATCAGGGCGCCAGAGCAATCTTGCTATGAGAGTCGCACTAGTAAAAGTAGTTAGAGTTCCTCTTGCTGCCTGCTGCCTGCTGCCCGCTGCTCTCTGGATAACAAGGTTATGTGCTTTGCGTCTTCGTATGGACGGGGAGTGTGGCGGCTTTCTCGAGAACCTGGAGTGATTCCTCCAGCCTTTTGCCCTGCATGCTATCCCGCAGCGCTCTCTGAAGCATCTCCTCGGTTACCGGATCCCCCGACTTGGCCAGCATTGATAGAGCCGCTAGGGCCCGCTCCTTTCTCTTGATTCCTCCTGCCTTGAAATCTACCTCCAAAATCTGTCCTGCGGTAGCAGGGATTTCCACCCCTACGGCCAGAATTACCCGTCCTCCCGGTTTCATTTTCTCAAAGAGGTCCCAGCCCCGCTTCGTTCCCTCATCAGAAAGAGCCACCACCACGTCGGGTTGCTCGACCCCCGTATAGGTAATGGATTCGGGGGATAGAATGATCTCGGTAATAGACGGGCCCCGCATAATAGTTATGTTGTAGTCGTTTTTCTGGGTGACGCGCATGCCAGCCAAGATTGCCGCCCGGGCCAGCAGAGTGCCTGCAGTAATCACCCTTTCTCCAGCAGTTCCCAAGAACACCACTTCCCGCCGCGCCTTGATTGGGGGTTCGAAGATCTTTTCAATCCCTTGCCAGTTTTGATCCTTGGTTTCTTCACCGGATTTTTCCCGGTAATGGCTGCCGTATTCCCTCCGTACGTTTGCAGCCACGATCCCTTGGAAGGGTGGCAGCTCTTTTATGGCCGCCTCGATGTCTTTGGGAGACATGGGGTTCCGCTTGAGATACCGAGCGGGGCATATTCCCCATATGTCCACTACCGAAAAACCGTTAAAAGAGATGGCCTCAATGAGCAGTTTAGGGAGATCTTTCTGGTAAACCGATGCCCGTGCAACAAATGGAGCACCTGCGCTTGCGGCAACGGTGCAAACATCCATAGGTTTTTCAAGGATATTGAGGAAACCCGAAGCCACGGAAGCCTGTTCGGGCGTGGTGCAGGAAAATTGACCTCCGGTCATGCCAAAGTTGAAGTTGTTCAACACAATGAGAGTAAGATCCACGTTTCGACGGCAGGCGGCCAATAAATGTGCACCGCCAATACCGAGCCCACCGTCTCCCATGGTGACAATTACTTTCAACTGTGGTTGGGCCAGCTTAATACCCGCAGCATAGGTGAGCGCTCGACCATGGAGGCCGTGCAAAGCATGGGTATTGAAAAAGGTGTCGAAAAGCCCCGAGCAACCAATGTCGCTTACTATCACTATATCCTTTGCATTGAGGCCCATTTTCTGGAAGGTCCGATCCAGAGCGTGGAGGCTACGATCGTGGGAGCAGCCAGGACAAAAGACCGCTGGACGATCAGGGTTAAGGAGACTAACCATGTTGCACCTCCCCAATGATTTCTGCGGGAGAGATCAGGTGACCGGACATCTTTCCATAAAAATCCACTTTTTGGCTATAAAGGACCCGCCGCACTTCTTGGACATATTGCCCCAAGTTCATCTCCACCACCAGGATCCGGTCCATCCCTTTTGCCGCATCTCGCAATGTTTCCTCCGGAACCGGCCACAAAGTCTTGAGCACAAGCAGCGAAACAGGGATACCGCTCTCTTGAAAGAGCTCTGCGACCGCTACCCGTGCGGCCCGAGCTGTCACTCCATAAACCACAATCAGAGTGCGGGCCCCTTCCATCTTTTCCAGGTCAAAATAGCTAAAGGACGAAACCTTGGCCTCGATTTTTCTTTGCAGCCGCTCCACTCCAGCCTGAATCTCAGACGGATCGGTGGTGATGTAGCCGTCTGGTCCGTGGGTGGATGAAGTCTGCCGCACGGAGATGGGTCCTCCTATGGGAAGAAACGGTGGGACGTCCTCGCCTGCCCTCGCTTCAAATGGGAGAAAGGTGCCAGATTTGTGGAGGGTTCGATCAATGACTGAAGGCTTTTCAACGGTCTCCATATCCAAGGTCTCTCTGGTCATAGCGATTTCTTTGTTGGAGGCTATGAAAACTGGACAGCGGAATTGCTCTGCCAAATTGAAAGCGTGGACGGTAAGGGTGAAGCAATCTCGTACATCAGTGGGCGCGAGAACAATGACAGGCAGCCCGCCACTGCAGCCCCAGCGCATGAATTGAATATCTCCGTCAGCACCCCGGGTGGCGGAACCGGTGGAAGGACCTTGACGCATGACGTCGACGATTACCACCGGGATCTCGCCTGCGATGGCAAAAGAGATGTTCTCGCTGTAGAGGCTGAGACCTGGACCTGAGGTGGCAGTCATTGTTTTCATGCCGGCCATCGAGGCCCCCAAACAGTACCCAATGGAAGCGATCTCGTCCTCACCCTGCAGAACTATGCCCCCTGCCGCCGGCAGCTTTTCCAGCATAGCCTCAAGCAGTGTGCTCGCTGGCGTGATGGGGTATGCCGAAAAAAACCGACAGCCGGCATACAGCGCCCCCATGGCTACCGCTTCGTTTCCCTCTATGAAAAGCAGGCCCATTCTCCTTACTCAACTTTCTACCGTTGGTTTGTGTACCTCACGGTGCCGTTAGCTTTTGACACCAAATTTAGCAGGCAGGAGGCAGATTGCAGCTGGCAGAGATTAGAAACAGTATTTGTATTTCTGCTTGCTGCCTGCTGCTTTCTGTTAGCTGCCAGCTTGGTTTACACCGAACTCAATGCCCTGGGCAAGGGGCATCTCTCCGGACCAGTTAGTGGTACAGGTTTGACGTCTCATATAGGTTTTCCAGGCATCGGAGCCGGATTCGCGACCCCCGCCGGTGTCTTTTTCGCCGCCGAAAGCACCACCGATTTCGGCTCCCGACGTGCCGATGTTAACGTTGGCGATACCGCAGTCGCTGCCCATGTGGCTCAGGAATTTTTCGCTTTCGAGTAGGTCGTTGGTGAAGATTGCAGAACTGAGCCCTTGTGGCACGCTGTTCTGGTACTCGATGGCTTCCTCGATGGTCTCGTAGGGAATCATGTAGAGGATCGGTGCAAAGGTTTCTTCTTGGACGATGGGGTATTCGTTTCGCGCCTCACAGATACAGGGAGTTACGTAGGTGCGCGCATCGTACAGGCCGCCGGAGAGAACTTCGCCACCGTAAAGTATCCGCCCGCCCTGGCTCTTGAGTGTCGCCAGTGCCAATTGCATATTGTGAACCGCCTCGCGGTCAACGAGTGGCCCCATAAGGACACCGTCTTCCAGCGGATTACCGATTACCACCTGGCGGTAGGCCTGGATCAGCACTTCGCTGAGAGAGCTGAAGATCTCTCTATGGACGATTACGCGGCGTATGGTGGTGCACCGCTGACCGGCAGTGCCCACGGCCCCAAACAGGATGGCCCTCACTGCGAGATCCAGGTCTGCTTTCGGAGTGACGATTACGGCGTTGTTTCCTCCGAGTTCAAGCAAAGATTTCCCCAGTCGAGAAGCCACCACCTGGCCCACATGACGGCCCATGGCCACGCTGCCTGTGGCCGAGATAAGCGGCAGACGGCGGTCCGAGATGAGCCGTTCTCCCACCTCATCCCTGTTTCCAATAACCAGGTTGAGAATTCCTTCAGGGAGGTCGTTCTCCTGCAATACCTGGCTAATGACTTTCATGACTGCAATAGCCGTAAGGGCTGCCTTGCTTGAAGGTTTCCAAATCACCGTATCTCCTGCTACTAACGCTATCATCGCGTTCCAGGACCACACTGCCACCGGGAAGTTAAACGCCGTGATGACCCCGATGGGCCCAAGCGGATGCCATTGTTCGAACATTCGGTGACTTGGACGCTCGCTATGCATGCTGAGACCATAGAGCATGCGGGATTGGCCCACTGCGAAATCACAGATATCAATCATTTCCTGGACCTCACCTTCCGCCTCGGCCCGAATCTTGCCCACTTCGAGGCTCACCAGAGCGCCTAGCTCTTTTTTGTGAGCACGAACTCTGTCACCGATTAGCCGAACAATTTCTCCGCGCTTTGGTGCCGGCATCATGCGCCATTCTCTAAACGCTTCCACTGCCTGGGCCGATACGCGCTCATAGTCAGCTCTTGAAGCCTGTCGCACTCTGCCAATTACCTGACCGTCAATGGGAGATACCGACTCCAATATCTCCCCTTCGCACTCAAGCCAGTTGGTGCCAGTGGTTGTCCCTGGATTCACCTCCGACAATTCCAGGTCTTTCAATATGTCCTGCATCTGCAACTCCTTGTCCTGGTATCACCACACGCCTATAGAACAAGGCGATACCAATTGAGGAATTCGGGAAGCGCCTATACCTTTAGCTCCGCAGACTGCCGATGGCAGAGTCTAATGTCTGCTCTTGCTAACCACCCACTCGCTGCGCTCGTTAGAGACACGGAGTGAACAGAGGGATTGTTCTCACTTAAATCCGCAATCCGCAATCCAAAATAATTTAGACTTGCCCCATGCTCTATGCCCTCTGCGCCATGCGCTTTGCTATTGGAAAAGCTCCTCCAGGCTCTCCTCGAATATGTTGAGAAATATATCTATTTCTTCATCATTCACCGTGAGAGCAGGGCAGATGCGGATGGTGTTTTCACCGCAGCCAAGGAGCAGTAAGCCTCTCTGAAAAGCGTTTTGGATTACCTGGTCGCGCCACTCGCCGGCACGTTCTTTGGTCTCACGGTCTTTCACCAGCTCGACGCCGACCATCAATCCCATGCCGCGAACGTCACCAATACATTCTCGGGATTGCTGGATTTCTCTCAGTCCCGCCATGAGCTTCTCGCCCCGCCGGACGGCATTGGCCATGAGTTCGTTTTCCAGGAGCTCGATGGTAGCCAAAGCCGCTTGGCACGAGATCGGATTGCCGCCAAAGGTGGAAGCATGGGAGCCGGCTTCCCAGTTCATAATGTCGGCACGGGCCACCATGGCACCCAGGGGTAGACCAGAGGCGATGCCTTTGGCGATGGCTATAAGCTCAGGTGCCACTCCAAAATGCTCTATGGCGAACATCTTCCCGGTGCGTCCCATGCCTGACTGTACTTCGTCCACCACATAGAGAATGGAGTACTTCTTGGCTATTTTGTATAGTTGTTGGTGGAATTCAGGTGGCGGCACAATATAGCCGCCTTCACCCTGGATGGGTTCAACGAAGATGGCCGCAACTTCCTCTGGAGGTACCGTTGTGCGAAACAGGGTCTCTTCCAGCCAATGAACGCAAGCCGTTTCGCACTCGGGATAACAGAGGTGGTACGGGCACCGGTAGCAGTAGGCATACGGGATGTGGGTAATGCCTGGTACCAGGGGGTTGTAATGTTTCTTTTGGATGGCTTTGCTGGCGGTTAGAGACAGGGCGCCCATGGTACGACCGTGGAAGGCGCCAAAGAAGGCCAGATTGAGTTCCCTGCGGGTGTGCCAGCGGGCCAACTTGAAAGCCGCCTCCACTGCCTCTGCACCGGAATTTCCGAAGTAAACTTTATAGGCTCCAGACCCAGGTGCGAGGCTGGCGAGTTTTTGGGATAGCATGATCTGAGAGGTGTAGTAGAAATCGGTTCCAGACATGTGTAACAGCCTGTCTGCCTGTTCCTTGATGGCCTGGACCACTTGCGGGTGGCAGTGACCGGTGGCGCAGACGGCTATGCCGGAAGTAAAATCGAGAAAAGTGTTGCCGTCAGGGTCGGAGATCCGCAGCCCTTTGGCCGATTGGACCACGAGGGGATACATCCGTGTATAGGACGGCGACACGAAGGTTCGGTCAACGTCGATGAGTTTTCTGACCCGCGGGCCGGGGAGGGCGGTTTTGATTTCAGGGTACTTCATCTTGATCTCTCCAGAAGCGGTCTGTTGGAATAGGAGTGGTACTGGTAATGCTGAAGATGTTGGCCGACCAAGAGGGGCTGGAGCCAGCCCTTCATACACGCCCTTGAGAATAGACTGGCATGCTCGTACTGACCCGTAAATTATATTCTTTTTCTCGCATACGTTGTGTTGGTCAGGTAAACCCCAAAACACACGAGAAATGTTCCAATTACCAAAGAAAAGGTAATGGGCTCACTAAGCAAGAGAAAAGCAAGCAAAACTGCACTTATTGGTACGAAATTTATGAATTGGCTTGCCTTTGTCGCACCAATGGCTCTGATTCCTTCATAGTACCAGACAAACCCAAGGACGGTCCCGAAAAACCCCAGATAAAAGATACCGAACCATTCCATTTTAGAATAATGCAAGAAATCTTGGATGAGGCCCTCGAAATAGGCTGGAATAAATAAACCAACGGCGCCGACAACCGAGGAATAAGATACGGAGGCCAGCGGAGACAGGTCTTTCATCACTGCTTTTCCAATCAAAGAGTACGCCACCCAACTTATCACACAACAAAAGATATAGAGCTCTCCTGCCCCAACATTTCCATGTAATAGTCTTGTGATATTACCCCGTGAAATTACAATTATTGCCCCTGTTACTGAAATGATAATTCCTCCAAATTTTATCAAACTTAATTTCTCTTTGAAAAAATAAGCAGCAAAAAGAGCAATGAAAACAGGATTATTCGCAATAATGACGGCAGCCCTTCCGGCTTGGATGATTTTGAGTCCCTTGAAGAAGAAAACATTGTAGGCGAATATTCCGGTCATTCCGAGCAAAAATAAAGGAATCACTTGTTCTCGTCTCACCGCAGGCAGTCCGTTTTCCAGTTTATACGTGAGAAAGAGAAGAAAAATCGAAGCTATGGCAAATCTAAGGAAAGCTGCTGAAAAGGGCCCGACGTCTCTAGCTACAACTCTACCAGCGATAAAGGTACCTCCCCAGAAGGTTGCGGTTAATAACAACTTTACATAAATAATTATTTTGTTAGAACTGTTCATTTTCTCTCGGATGCAAGATGCAGTCCAATCCCAGAAACCACTGGATTCCCGCCGCTACCTGCTCAGGGGCATGCTCTGCGCGGAAACGGTGGCTTCGGGAATATGCCAGCCCTCAAGTCCTATCCATGCGGAGGTAAGTGCATAACCGTTTAGAGTAATTTTGAAGATTGGCTTGAGTAAAGCCTAAGATATTTTCTTTACTACATTATCTGTGATCTACTCAAGAGTGAGATACGAAATGTTTATCTAGATGGGCTACTCTTGCTTCTCACACATTGAACAAACTACTCCTCGATGCGTTTGGGTATGTATTGATGGAGGTGGGGCACCGCGACTCACCCTGGGTCGCGGTGCAAGCTGGGAAACAGAGTCTATGCTCTTCTAGAAACGAATCTTGTTTGGAGGTCTTCTTTCCGGGACATAACCGTGGGGAATCTTTTCCTCATTCCATTCTTGTGAGACGTAGAGGTTGCAGTAGCAACTCCCGTATTCCTCAACGTCCGGTTCCCGATAGACGCAGGGACAAATGATGTCTCTGTCCCATTCACGATCACCGGATGCCAATCGGCAGGGACACGCCATGTATCCGTACCGTTCTTTGTTTTCCAAAAGCCCTTCGAGAAGCTCAAATGTCCTCTCTTTGTCTGTATTAAAATAGTAACCTTTGGGCTCCTGCACCTTCCGTAACATCTCATAAAGCTTCTGACTATCCATTATGCTAATCCAAGAGCTTCCCTGATCTCTTTTTCCTTGTAACCCACAATGACCTTGTCACCAATAATTATGGTGGGAAACGAGCAATTTGGATTAAATTTTTTCACATCCTCAAGAATGGCCCTACGCTCTTTCCCCTTGAGCAAGTCCACGTCGGTAAATTCATACTGAACTGTGCAGTCGTCGAGTAGTCTCTTGACGGACTTACAATGACTGCAGGTACTGAGCGAGTACATGGTAACGGAATCTTCCATTCATAACCCCCTTTTCATCCACGCTAGAATTTCGGAAAACCATCCGAGGAATTTTGACACAAGCCACTTCTAAAGGCAACAGGCTTTTCGCCAGCAGTTCCCCCAAAAAGCTCAGGTGCTCAATAAAGCGAACTGGCCTTTTCTGGTGTTTC
>CAYFXH010000097.1:0-10857 GCA_964346905.1 uncultured Desulfobacteraceae bacterium
TCTGTCGTTCCAAGGCTCACGGTCTGGTCACTTCAAGCCCGACTATGCAGAACCATACAACAACCTGGGCGTTGCCCTGGCACGTCCGGGAAGACTGGATGAGGCCATTGATCATTTCAAGCAAGCGTTGCGGTTAAAACCAACATATCTGGAAGCACGCGCTAACTTAGGGATCGCACTGGAAGAAGCAGGCAAAAGCTCCAATGAAGCTGACCGATCGTCCAGACTGGAGCTTCCCGAGAACAAATTGGAACAGACGGAAAACGTCTGCGAATAGACGCCCATGGATGAAACTGACCATTCTCTCTTCCTGGCCGAGCTGACAGGGGGAGCTCTGGAGCAGAGCGCATCCGGAGCATCCGCCCAATTCCACAGAATGCGAAAAGTCCTGTCCACCTAAGACTTGAAGCCTGAATCGAATATTTTTATAAAAGGGGGTGTGGGAAGATAACGGGAGGAAAAGGCTGAAGAGACATTTATGGGGCCGAGACAAACTCTTGGGGGATTATGATTCGATCATTTATTGCAATTGAACTCCCGGAAGAAACCAGACAAAACCTGGCTGCCATTCAGGAACAGCTCAAGCTGACTGGAGCCGGGGTGCGCTGGGTAAAACCCAGCAGCATTCACCTGACCCTAAAATTCCTGGGGAACGTCCACTCTGCTCAAGTGGAGGATATTGCCGCAGCCGCGGCTCGGGCGGTCCGGTTTGAGCCCGCCATCACCCTCTGCGCGGCCGGTTTAGGAGCATTTCCCAGTCAGCGTAAGCCCCGGGTAATCTGGGTGGGTATTCAGGGTGAAGTGGAGCGGCTTGGTCGAATCCAGGCCAGTGTCGAAAGCGGGCTGGAACCTTTAGGTTTCGCCCGTGAACAGCGGTCTTTTCGTCCCCATCTCACCCTTGGCCGGGTGAAGGAGCGTCGCAGGCTACAACCGTTAATCGACGCCATGACCACACTGGAATTGCCGGAATTCAATTCTTTTGACGCGGCTGAAATAATATTGTATAAAAGTGACCTCAGGCCAACCGGGGCGATTTACACCAAATTACACCGTATGCCTCTTCCCGCACCGGCACCACCTTAGCATTGCAATCAACGCACAGTGGGAATGTTACTGGCCCCGGAAAAAACGAGGGCAACCGGTCCCCGGTGTGAAAATGAACCACAGAGAACGCAGAAGATATTTTAGATTGTAGATTTAAGATTTGAGATTTGAGATTGTAGATTGTTTCAAGGAGGGACTGAAAGATCTGCCAATCAGCAATCTAAAATCAGCAATCTAAAATTCCACACCTCTGTGGTTAAGACACCCCCGAGACCGTTTTGGGCCGAGTAACTACGGCCAGACTATCCACCAAGAAGGAACAAGCCATGTCTAATACCAAGGAAAGGCAACAGGCCGTTGAGTTGGCCATGGGCCAGATAGAGAGGCAATTTGGCAAGGGGGCCATCATGCGGTTGGGGAGCGAAACCACCGTTGCCGACATTCCGGTGATCCCCACGGGCTCCCTCTCTCTGGATGTCGCATTGGGACTGGGGGGCGTACCCCGAGGCCGGGTGGTGGAAATCTTCGGCCCGGAAGCTTCCGGCAAAACCACCCTGGCACTTCACATTTTAGCCGAAGCCCAGCAAAAAGGAGGAATTGCCGCTTTTATCGACGCCGAGCATGCCCTCGATCTTGCCTACGCTCGAAAACTGGGAGTGAAAGTGGATGATCTGCTCATCTCCCAGCCAGATACGGGTGAGCAAGCTCTGGAGATCACCGAAGTCCTTGTACGCAGTGGTGCCATGGATGCGGTGGTAATCGATTCAGTGGCCGCCCTGGTGCCCCGGGCCGAGATCGAAGGGGAGATGGGCGATGCCCATATGGGGCTGCAAGCTCGCCTCATGTCCCAGGCCTTGCGCAAACTCACCGCTGCCATAAGTAAGTCCAGAACTACGGTTATCTTCATCAACCAGATCCGGATGAAACTGGGCGTGCTCTTTGGTAACCCGGAGACTACCACGGGTGGCAATGCCCTCAAGTTCTATTCCTCGGTTCGCCTTGATATCCGCCGGATCAGCGCCATCAAAGATGGGCAAGAGACCATTGGCAGTCGCACGCGGGTTAAAGCGGTCAAAAACAAATTGGCGCCCCCCTTCAAAGTGGCGGAGTTCGATATCATGTACGGCCACGGGATCTCCAAAGAAGGGGACATCCTGGACATGGCCACAGCCCTTAACATTGTCGATAAGAGCGGGGCCTGGTACTCTTTTGCTGGGGAGCGAATGGGTCAGGGCCGCGAGAATGTAAAGGATTTCTTGAAAGAGCACCCAGACATCTGCACCGACATCGAACGGAAGGTCAGGGAGACCTACGGTCTGAAGGTAACGGATAACGGTGACGAGGAGCAAGCGGAAGAATGAAAACTGCTGAGTTAAGAAAAGCATTCCTTGAATACTTCAAGGCCAACGAGCATACCATCGTTAAGAGTTCTTCTCTGGTACCCCACGACGATCCCACCCTGCTTTTCACCACCGCTGGCATGGTCCAGTTCAAACGACCACTTCTGGGTGAGGAAAAAAGGGATTACGTGCGGGCCACCTCTTCTCAGAAGTGCATGCGTGCCGGGGGCAAGCACAACGATTTGCGCAACGTGGGCCGTACTGCCAGACACCATACCTTTTTCGAGATGCTGGGCAATTTCTCCTTCGGGGACTACTTCAAGAAGGAGGCCATCCACTTCGGCTGGGAGTTTTTCACCGATCATCTCCAGTTGCCCAAGGATAAACTGTATGCCTCCGTGCATGAAGGCGACGACGAGATGGGTTTAGATGTGGACCAAGAAGCCCTGGAGGAATGGAACAAATATCTCCCCAGAGAGAGAATTCTCACGCTACCCACCAGTGAGAACTTTTGGGCCATGGGGGATACCGGCCCCTGCGGACCCTGCTCAGAGATACTCATCGACCAGGGCGAGCATATGGCTTGTGGTCCGGAGTGTGCCCCCGGAGTGTGTGATTGCGACCGCTTTCTGGAATTGTGGAATCTGGTCTTCATGCAGTTCAATCGTAAGGAAGACGGCTCCATGGAGCCGCTGCCCGCTCCTTCAATCGACACCGGTGCCGGTCTGGAGCGAATTGCCGCGGTTCTGCAGAAAGTTCCCTCCAACTACGACATCGACATTTTCCAAGACATTATCGGGGTCATTGAACAGATCAGCGGTCACCGTCACGGTGGCGACCCCGAAAAGGATGTCTCCATCAAGGTGATAGCCGATCATGGCCGCGCTGCCACCTTCCTCATCAGTGATGGCGTCATGCCCAGCAACGAGGGACGTGGCTACGTCTTGCGCCGTGTGATTCGGAGAGCCGTGCGCCACGGCAGGCTGCTGGGAATCGAGGAACCCTTCCTGCCTCGGGTGGCTGATGGGGTGATTGCTGCCATGTCTGACACTTACCCGGATATCGCCAAAAACAAGAGCTACGTTCAAATGGCGCTCAGCAACGAAGAGAAATCTTTTTCTGCCACCCTTGATCGGGGTTTGGGCAAACTCCAGGAAGAGGTGGATGGCTTAACCAAGGCTGGCAGCAAGCTCTTTCCCGGTGACATAATCTTCAAGTTATACGACACCTACGGCTTTCCCATCGATATCATAATGGACCTGGCGCGTGACCTGGAATTTGAGGTGGATGAGGTCGGTTTCGATCAACTCATGGAAGAGCAGAGGCAACGTTCCCGTGCCTCCTTCAAGATCTCGGGGGTTATGGAAACCTCAGAAGCCCTGAAACAACTGGTTGCCCAAGGGGTGTCCACCACGTTTACCGGTCACGACAGAACTGAGGATCAGTCGGTGGTTCTGGCGTTGCTCACCGAGGATGGTGCCGTGAACCAGGTGAGTGAAGGCCAGAAGGTTGAAGTGGTCTGCGAACGAACTCCCTTTTACGGCGAAGCCGGCGGCCAGGTGGGGGACACAGGTCGCATTAGCGGCATGGGTTTCACCCTAGAGGTGGAAACCACCCAAAGAACACCCGGTGATTTGCTCGTTCATGTTTGCACGGTATTGCAGGGAACGGTCAAAGTTGGAGAAGAGGTCACCCTGGCCGTGGACAGGGAAAAGCGCAAAGCCACTGAAAGGAATCACACCGCAACCCATATATTGCACTACGTACTGAGACATGTTCTGGGAGATCATGTGAAACAGCAGGGCTCATACGTGGGTCCTGAATACTTCCGTTTTGACTTCTCCCACGGTGAGGCCCTCACCACTGCACAACTCGCCACCATCGAACAACTGGTCACCGAACGAATTCTCGAAAACGAAGATCTCACTGACCAGGTCACTGACATGGATAGCGCTATCTCTGATGGAGCCATGGCCCTCTTTGGTGAAAAGTACGGTGATGAAGTGCGCATGGTTTCCATTGGTGACTATTCCAAGGAACTCTGCGGTGGGACCCACAGTCACCACACCGGTGATATCGGCCCATTCAAGATCACAGGAGAAAGTTCGGTTGCTGCCGGTATTCGCCGCATTGAGGCTCTCACCGGAACCACCGCCCTTGAGTATATTCAGAATCAGGAAAGGTCACTGAAAGAGACGGCAGCCCTCCTCAAAGCGGCGCCGCAGGATCTGGCCGAGCGGGTGCAAAAGCTTCTGGTCCAGCAAAAGGAGTTGGAAAAGGAAGTGGAACGGGTCAAAGCTCAAGCCATGAGCCGACAGTTTGGTCCCACCGAGCAAGACATCCGGGACGTTGACGGCGTCAAGGTGCTCTCACAGCAGGTGAGTGCAGAGAGTCCCAAGGATCTGCGGGTGATGTTGGACAACCTCAAGGATCAGATCAAGTCAGGCGTGGTTGTGCTTGGTGCTGTGGCTGAGGATGGCAAGGCCATGCTCATCTGCGGTGTGACCGAAGATCTCACCGACCGCTTCCATGCCGGTGAAATCATCAAAACGCTCTCAGCCAAAGTTGGCGGCACAGGTGGCGGTCGGCCGGACATGGCCCAGGGCGGGGGGCCACATTCTGAGCTACTGGCTGAGACCCTGGCAAGTATTGAGAAGATTCTCACCTAAACAGGCCGGGCAGTAAAACGCAGAGACAGGTTTCAAAGAGTAAGAAGAAATGGTTACCCGGCCTGGTTGTCCCCATGTGTTGAACGTCCGGCTGGGTTGAACCACCAGGGCCTCCGTCTTCCCACCTCCAAACATGAAGATCGGTTCGTTCTCAGCCCAATCCATCTTTGCAAAGATGCTGGCTGCAGGGACAGATACACTCACCCAATCTCGGACCAGGCGGAGGATGACCCTAGTTGTCGAGCAAGTCCACGATTGCCTGTATCACTTCCCCTTGGCCAGATGGACATCTATGTGGCAAGCCTCTTGCATAAATAGCTAGGGTCTATGCATGCAATATACGTCTCCATCTACACCAGAAGCCAATGTTCGAGAGTCTGACTAAGCTAATGCCATCGCATCTTTCCATGCTTGCCAAAGCCATCCTGCGGGACCGCTTTTTCAAGGTGGGTACCCTGCTCTTTGTCGCCACCATGGTCACCCACCTGTTCAACTTTCTGTTTCAGGTGACCATGGGGCGAATGCTCAGCCCCAGCGACTATGGCACTCTCAATGCGCTGCTTTCCATCTTGATGATAGCAGCCATCCCCTTCACCACCTTTATGATGGTACTTGCGCGTGAATCTAGCTTTCTGAAAGCCCGGGAAGATCTGAATGGTATTCGCTGCCTCTTCCGCTGGAGTTACCGTCGCCTCTATGGCATTGGTGTTCCGATCTTCCTCCTCTTTGTTCTGGCTGCCCCTCTTTGCCGGAAGCTTCTGCAAATGGATTCAATCGTACCCATCGTTCTGATGGGTCTGGTGATTCTCTTATCCATGTCCTTTCCCGTGAATCTGGCCTTCCTCCAGGGCTTACAAAGGTTTCTACCCATGGCACTAGCCAGCGGCTCTCTCGGTCCCATAAAATACTTTTTCTGTGTGCTATTCGTTGTCCTGGGCTTTGGTGTGACGGGGGTATTTGCGGGCCACATCCTCCTCTATCTTGCCCTATTTCTGCTCTCCGTTTGGCCTATCCGGCAAGCATTACGGGGAGTGGCTGGACCCACCCAAGTTTTTCAGGGTTTGTTTGCCAGAGCAGGCCCTGAGTTCTCGGCGAATCTCGCCTTTGCCTTTATGACCCAGTTTGACCTGGTTCTGGTCAAACATCTCTTCAGTTCCCAAACGGCTGGAATCTATGCAATCGCCGCGGTGTTCGGCCGGGCGGTGATGTATCTCCCGGCCTCCCTGGTGTTGGCGCTCTTTCCCATGGTGGCCGAACGCCATGCCCTTCGCCAAAACCCCAAGCCGTATCTCTGGAAGGCCCTTTCCTACACGCTTCTGCTCTCCGGGACCGGAACATTGATCTATTGGCTTTTCCCCCACCACATTCTTGCCATCCTTTTCGACAGCAAGTATTTGGAGGCGGCTTCACTGCTGGGCCTTTACGGCATTGCAATGCTGCCGATGGCACTGCTCTTGGTGTTGATTAATTTCTACATAGCCAGGGGAAAAAATGTGGTTTGGCTTTTGTGTACATCGGGTGCGGTTATTGAAACTCTATTGATCTGTCTGCGGCATGCTCAACTGAGACAGGTTCTGGAAGCCGTTTTTATTGGGGGGGTGGTGTCTTTGCTGTTCTGTCTCTATCCTGTGCTACGAGGCGAAAGGCAGTAGGAATCAGCCAAAGATGCAAGGATTGATCCAGTCGGGCTGAACCGTACCCTGATATTGATCCCAGAGGTAGAACAGATCTCGGAAGCTGTTTAGCTCCTGTGGGTTAAATACTTTCTCACCAACTCTTGCCAATGAGTCGGGTGCAACAAAAGATTTGGCTCAAAGATATCTGGGCACAGGCAATCTGGACATTTTCTTTTGCTTGCACGCACATGCAAATCCATATACTTCTGGCTGGTCAAAATATCTGGTAATGAATGCTCCTGGATATTCCCTGCAGACTCCATAAAGAGACAGGGGAAAACTTCGCCTGTGGGGTCAATATTGAGCATCGTTCCACCCGCAAAACAAAAAAGTTCATGGTTACCAGTACCTCGAAAGTAGTCTGGTATGGAATAGAGAAATAGTTTGCTGGTCGTTATTAATTTGCCATACTCTCTTTTTAGGTTTTTAAGGATTTTTTCAATTTTTATCAGCTCTTCTTCGCTAAAATATTTGTCAATTTTGTCATCATCTCTAATCTGAGGGATAATTAATGGTTGAATTCCAATCTTATCTACATTGAAATCACTTGAAAATTTTACAACTTCACTAATACTATCAAGATTTTCTTTCATTAATACGATAGTAATACCGAGTTTATAGTCGTAAAATTCTCTATTTTTGCTGTAAAAATCTAAAGAATTGCACACTTTTTCAAAAGCTTTTGCAACTCTTCTGTATTTTTCATGTCGAGAATCAATAAAGTCCAAGGAAACATTTATCTCATTTGGTTTACTTCTTAAAACGTCATCACGAACTTGAAAACCATTCGTGGTTAAAGAAACACTCATCCCATTTTTTCGAACAGATTCTATGATTTCGGGTAGATCATTCCGAAGCAGAGGCTCTCCACCAACAAGGGATACTCTGCGAACATCCAAGGATTTCAATTCTCTTATCACCTCTTTTATTTGAGCGAGGCTAAGTTCCGGCCGCGTCGTTGCTTTGTTGCCCAACTCACAAAATAGGCAGTTAGCACTGCATCTATACGTAACAAAAACACATACGTTAATTAAGTTTACGCTGTGAAGATATCGACTTTTCAAAACTTTTGAAATCAGTCCCATTAACAGTGCCTCAACAGTTGCCAAGATTAATGCTCGTCCACATCCCTCCACCAACCCAAAAGCCGGGTGATGATTAATAGACCAGCGAGGCTGGCCATGGAAATGAGAGCCCCAAGCCATCTCCAGGGATAGGGGCCAAATGCGAAGAGAATGCGGTGATCTCCAGTGGGAACCCTGACACCCATAAAGGCATGGTTCACCCGGAGAAGCTCAGCGCTTTGGCCGTCAATTTGGACCCGCCAGGCCGGATGGAAGGACTCGGACCACATGAGGATTCCTGGCTCGGTAAATTCCACCTGAGCCCAACTGCGGCTGGAGGCTGGACGTGACCACTGTACAATCCGTCCAGGAGCATGAGCGGAGATGTCTGTATCAGCCAACTGGTCTTGAAAGTCACTATACTCACCCGCCACCAGCGCTCTCTGTTGCTTATGGGCGGCGAAAAGCTCCTGGTCCCACAAGCGGGGATTTGGAGACCGAACAGCCCGAGCAGGGTAGATCTGCCACGTACCACCTGCTCCTTTATACTCGTGAACATCGTAGAGGAGATTGTGAAATACCCTCTCCAGAGCAGGCTCTTCCGGCAATGCTAACTTGAACTTGGGGCTGACCACAAAGCGAATATTGGCAACGGACATCATCGTCTTCCATTTCTCCACATCTCCTGTCTCCAGCCAGTCTACGTAGACATCATACAATTTTGTCCGGTAAGCTCCTATGTACTTTGGTGCTGCCCAGTTGAGCCAGTAGCTGAATGATCCCTTTTTCGCCATGGCTGAAACCGCATAATCCATTCGCGGACTGTAGGCATATGAATACAGGACCCGATCTCTGTCTGGTTGCTGTTGTAAAAAGGTGGTCATTTTCTCAAGCCGAGGAAACTCGAATGCGGTAACCTCTGAGAGTGAGTTGGAACGATAGGGATAGAATTCCACCACCACCAAGACAATGACGATAGCAGTTACGGGCTTCAACCAGGACGGGGGCAATCGCAGCCTTACCTGATTGACCGCAGCACCCACGAGCAGTGGCAACAGCACGAATGCTGGAACCAGGAATTGACTGGGAGCTCGGGTTTTTTTGAAAAAGGGAATAAGCGTGGACAAGCCGACGAAGCCTGGTAGCAGGATGACGCATCCTGCCAGTGCAAAAAAGATGGAGAGCTTGTAAAGGTAGCTCTTGCTGACGGAGATCTTACTGCCAAAAACCAGCACAAAGCTCCAGACCAGCATCACCAGAGCGGTTAGCAATGTCAGCTGAGCAGCAAACACTGCTTCCCTGGCCACCAGCCACTGATAAAAATTGAAAATCGTTGTATGTCCCAAGGCCATCCACGCCATGAGTAGCCACAGCACACCGAAATGGAAAACAGTGAAGTTCCCTCGGGTGCGCTTCAACCCAGCACCAGCCAAAATTATCAGAAAAACGCTCCAGCCAAGGTAACAACCACCTGAAGATATCGGGTAACGTGCCAACAAGGGGGTGTTGCCCAGTGCCTGTCGCACCCCTTCCATGCCTCCCAGCAGCACCCCCATTCGGTCAAAGAAGAAAAGTATTGAGGGGATTGGGTAGGTGACTTTGGAACCGGTGCTCAACCCACTCGGGTCGAACAGGACCATGTTGCTCCTGGCCTCGATCCAGAGAGGCAGGTTCACGAAAGCGGAAAGGGCAAAGGCAGTGGTAACCATGACGGCGATGGTGCAGGCCCGTCTCAGCCAGTAAGCCCGAGCCACTGTTTGCTTCGTGATCAAAAGAGCTACTCCAACCGTCATCAATGAGACGATCACAGCCATGATTAAGTGCACGGTAAAAATGAAGGCGAGCATGAGACTTGCCCGCAATATCGGCCAGACACGTGGCGGCTGGGTGGATAGCAAATAGATCTCGTACACGTAAAAGGGAAGGATAGCGAGGGTCAGGATAAAGGCAAAATGACCGAAAAAGCGTAAGCCAACCATAATCAGGGGATGGATGGCAAATACCAAAGCACCGGCAAAAGCTGCTGGCCTGTCAATCTGCCATAAACGAAGCAGCCTGTATACTCCTACGGTGCCAGCACCCACAGCCAGCAGTCCTACAATCTTGTAAGCCGCCACCTCAGAAACAAAGAAAGAAAAGGGCAAGACGAGAAGGTATTCTGTGATCGAGTAAATATTCACCATTCCAGCGTACCATGTGGGCAGCCATAGGGGGAGTGTTCCTTCAAGCAACCACTGACTTTTGAAATAGCGAAAGCCGGCAACCATGCCAGCAAGATCGTTCGCCGGGATGCTCTCCAGGGGAAAGTCTTGATGATAGAGATAAGATGCCAAGAGCAATAGCCCGACGGTCAACCCTTCACGCAAGCGGGGGGATTCAGGAAAGGTGACCTCTTGGAGAAAGAAGGCTCGGATTTTTTTCAGGAGAGGTTTAATCGCATTCCTCATATTCAGTTGGACACCTCAACCACACTTGATGACGCGCTGGTTTCAATCCACACCACCGGTGGCCATCCGGAAGAATCACAGCATGGTGCTAGTCCACCGGGTCAGCATTTTCCGAGCCCAGAGACAGCTGAACAGTATTGGGGGACCTTTTCGCTGGAGCCACGAGCAGGTCTGCGTATACCTCTAAGCTACTTCTCAAAAAGATGCTTAAGACCTCTATGCCAGTCATGTCTCCAGAATGTATCTCCTGCCAACAGGGTTTCTATAAATCTTCAGCTATGCCGTATTTCTCAATCCTATCTTGGACATTAAAAGAGCGACATCCGGAGCACATCAACGGCACCTTTCCCTGGGGTTGATTTACCTGGTGACGGAAGCGGCGGTAGCGTTCTGAATTCCAGATTTCGGTGAAAGAGTGCTCAAAGACATTGCCAAAGCTATGCTCTCTGAGAAATGGTCGTTTGTTTGACATAAGCACAGCACAGCACTGTACCACGTCTCCACCCATCATGACGTACGGCTCCATCCAGGCAAGACACTTATGGGATGGGGGTAACTTTTCCACTTCGGAATGGGAAAAAACGACCACCATTTTATGTTTGCGCATCTGAGCCAAC
>CAYFXH010000097.1:10898-17806 GCA_964346905.1 uncultured Desulfobacteraceae bacterium
TGACCCCTTCGGGCAGAGCGGCCACCTTCAGTTCTTGGTTTTCAGGAAACTCGAGCAGACCGGTAAACTCGATGTAACTTCCCGGCCCCAGATATTTCCGATTGGGCACAGAGGCGATCTCCTCAATAAACCGGGGCATGTCGTGCACATTCGTTGTGGTGATCACATATCTGAAAACAACAGCTGGAATGCGTGCATGCATTTTCCTTTTCATAGCAGCAAAACGGTCAATGTTGCTGATGACCCGATCATAATCGCAACCGACCCTTATGGCATTGTAAACCTCAGGGGAGGCACCATCAATGGAGACACAGACATGGTCGATCCCATAACGGATCATGCCCTCGGCAATCTCCTCAGTCAGGTCATCGAAATGGTCCACCACTGCCACTTGGACCTTCCGTTGCTTCATGAGTTTCAGCATTTTGAGATAGTCTTTATTCAGAAAGGAAGATCCTTCTCCGGTCAGGTTGGTCCACTTGAGATTGGGGAACTGATCCACAATATACTTGAACTCGTCAAATGATAGGTGCCGGCTTTTCTCCGACCAATGGGTGTGTTCGCAGTGGATGCACCTCTTGTTGCATACGGTGGTTGTCTCCACTTCTATGGCGGTGGGGTACCAGGCCAAATCCGGGTTTTTTCTGATGAAAGGCCCGATAAAGGGGAAAAGAATCCCCGGGGTTCCTTCGCCTCCTGGAACCAGCGCTTTACTGTGGAGGTAGTTCATCGCAGCATGCAAGCCTTGCCTCCGCATCATATAAACCGTGGTTCCTGCATAGGAACTCAAGATGTGCCAGCCAGTGGCCAGGAGTACCTCAACGCCGATCTCGTTGCCGGTGGTTTTGAGATGAACTGGAAGTATGCTCAAACTAGCTTTCTGCAGAGCTTGGAACGTTCTCTTCGGCAGGCTCTCGCGCATGCTTAACCCTCAGTTGCAAGATTATTGTCACATGATGCGACGCGACCATCTCTGTGGTTCCTCATTCGGGACAAGAGATAATCCTTTCAGGCGTCACTATCGTCCGCTCAAGGCTAGACTCTGTGGTTACGGAAGTGTGCGGGAAAATCACAGAATGAAAAATTTCTATATCATGCTTAACCACCACGTGGCCGCCGATCACTGCATTGTGCACTCGCTCTAAGTTCGGAATGCTAACGTTTTCTCCTATAATTCGCTGCTTACCCTGCCGTTTCAGTTCCACGAGATTGGCGCGCAGCAGGTCGTGGGGAAAGGTGATGTTGATGTCATCCGTGATAACATTTGCGGTCCTCACACCGAAACCGTCATTGATCAACACCTGAATCGCCTCTGTTATTTCATATTCATCCCGCAATGCGGTTCTGGGGGTCCTACGGATGGCATCGAAGATATGGAGATCGAACACGTACAGACCGCAGCCCTTCAGGTTATTAACGATGTATCTGGGTTTTTCGATCACCCGGGTTACCCAACCCCCTTCATTTTCGATCACCGCGAAATTTCGCTTGATCTCCTCCTGGGAAGTTTCAACCTTGGTGGCCAGAACCGCATGCACTTCTTCTCTGGCAAAGATCTCGATCATGGGTAACAAGTCATCAGCGATGAAATAGATATCACCAAGAAACAGGACAAAGGGACGGTCGATGTTATGCTCCAGCTGGCCCAAGGCGTGGGCAATACCGAGGGATTCCTTTTGATCCACATAGTGAATGTCCACTCCCATCGAGGAGCCGTTGCCCAGGGCATTGACAATCTCAAAGCCATAGTGCCCGATGACCACCAGGACTTTCCGGATGCCAATCTTCTTCATCATGGTGATCTGAAATTCGAGAATCGACATGTTGCACACGGGTAGCAATGACTTGGGCCACTTTTCGCTGAAAGGATAGATGCGACGGCCCTTTCCGGCAGCGAGAATTACACCCATGAGCCGGTTGTCAATCATGACCTCCTCCCAGTGCGACCTGAATCGGTCGTGCATCTCCTAGCCTCGACACAATGAATAGCCGACATTGGGGATGTCTATCAGTTCTTGGTAAAATCCCTCTACCTTAGCGAGAACCTCTGCTTCACTAAACAGTTTGAGAGCCTTCTCTCTTGCCTTTGCCCCCATTTGTCGACAGAGTCGGTGGTCCCCCAGCAAGGTGCTCACCCTGTTGGCAAAACCCGCTGAATCATCAACCTCCACCAGGAAACCGGTCTCACCCTCGCTGATGAACTCCGGTATGCCGCCGATATTGCTCCCCACCACTGGCCTGCCCATGAGCATCGCTTCAGCCACAATCACCGGTGACATATTTTCCCACTGTTCGGGAACCAACACAACCGTCGCTTCTTTAAGCATCTCCAGGACTTTTGCGTGCTCCACCTTACCCAAAAACACCACCGACTTTCCGAGACCCTTGTCCGCCACCATCCGCCTCATCTTCAGGGGATATTCATCCTGCCATTGACTTTCGCCCCCGAGCACATAGAGCTTGGCATCCGGATTCATCTCAAGAACTCTTGGCATGGCCTCCAGCAGCACGTGGAGTCCCTTTCTTTTTTGCACCCAGCCGACATAAACCAAAACCGGCTTGTCCCCAGGTTCTCCCACATCACCATATTTTTCTGTCTCCATAACCAGGTGGGCAACTTCAATCAACCGATCCCCATAACCGTAGTCTTCAAGGATTTGCCTCGAGGAGTGGGACAACACCAGGAAAGCTTGGACCTGCTGCAGGTACCGTTTAAAGATGAGCTTCCGCAGGGGAAGAAGCAACCTCTGAATCGTCCTGAAGCGTAAGGGGATGCAATCGCCGCAACCCAGTCCCTGCTGGGCCCGACAGCTCTCTCCTGTGGGTTTCATCAGAGAGGTGAGCGGGCAAAAATACCAGTAATCATAGATGCTCAGACATGTAGGTATGCCAAGCCGCTGAACCAGCGGAATCAAAGAAAGTCCCAAAAACTGGATGTTATGGAAATGCACCAGCTCTGGTTGAAATTCTTTCAGCAAATGCTTTACCCGTAGGTTCGCCACAGGATCCCACTGCAGCATATACCATTTGATCCCAGCCAGATAGAATGTAAGCCGATCCCCCAAAAAGTCTTTGAGTGTTGCCACCTGCTGCACCGGGAACACTGAGGTAGATGTATGATCAAAAGAAGAGGTAATTGCCCATACATCGTGACCCCGTTGTTTCTCACGCTCCATTAAGCGGTAGGCGGCATATTCAGCTCCGCCCGAATGATTATGGTAATACGGGAGAAAATCACAGATATGGCAGATCTTCATACCGTTGTCTTCCCAGACGCTTGACTTCCAGTTCGGTTTCCGTTTATCGTAAACGCCGCCATTATAACAAAACGGATATACCGCTATGGAGCTTCTTTTTGTTGACCCGCCCACCGAAACCAATGTAAACGTGCCCAACATTGGCCTGGCTTATGCGGCCACCTATCACAACGCTCCAGTGATCGACCAGCATATCCTCCCGTATCCAAGGCAGCGGTACCTCAGATATCGGGCAAGCACGCTAGGCATCTCGGTGAAATCCCTTACCTACCCGAAGGCTCAAGAAATACGGGAGGAGTACAAGCGAAAGTATCCGGACGCCCATGTCAATTCCGTTACCGGCTTTCTGGACGTCCAGTGTTGCTACCCTTACCTGGGTTTTGAAGCAACCATTCACCATGATGAGGTTTTTTCGGACAGTTATCCTTTTCCTCGTTACGAGCTGTTCGATTCGTTTTCCTATCTTCGAGCCAACTGGCAAACTGGTTTCTGGGGATACCCCATCATGACCAGCCAGGGCTGCCCATATGGTTGCATATATTGTGCCAGCCGTCTCCGTACATGGAGAGCTAGATCTGCTGAGAATTGCTTTGAAGAACTCAAGCGTGCCAAATTAACCTATGGGATAAAGTCATTTGAGATATTCGATGATGCCTTTAATATCAATAAAGATAGAGTCCTCAAGTTTTGCGAGCTCATACAGCCGCTGCAGTTGCGTTGGAAATGCGCCAACGGATTGCGAGCAGATCTCTTTGACGAGGAGATGGCCCGGGCCATGGCCAACTCGGGCTGCTACCATGTTGGCTTTGGTATCGAGACAATCGACCCTGCACTGCTGAAAAAAATCAAAAAAGGCGAAACCGGCAAACAGATTGATACTGCCATCGAGATAGCCAAGAGATACTTTGAAAAAATCTATGGCTTTGTGATCATCGGCCTGCCAGGTTCAGATTACCAAACCGACCTCAAGACCCTGACCTGGGTAAAACAGAAGCAGATCCGGACCATTTACAGCTATTACCTTCCTTTGAACGGAGAAGAAAGTTTCGGGAATACGTTCTACGGAACCTCGGCCCAGCCCGTATCGGATGCCTATCCTGCCGAGCTCCAAAGTGAGATCTATCGCCAGTACGGCCGGTTACGGAAAAACGCGTTCTTGAAAGACAATCTGCCTTTGCAGATTTTCTGGTATACCATCAAGGCCATACCGTTATATGACCGCAGCTGTTATCCCACCCATTTCATGCATTTGTTGAAGCGCTTCAAAACGTTTATTACCCGTGGTGAAGTGCTTTGAGGCAGGCAATCTGCGCCCTAGCGAAAATCTCTCAAATGCCCCCATAGAGAACTGATACCGTGTAAGGCGAGGGTAATATCTCTGAAGGACCTCAGGGAGACGAGAGACTTTATCAGGAAGAGGGGGTGCTTGTGGATACTCCACATCTTGTTACACCACTTCATGGGGTCATAAGCGGACTTCATGATGGGTCGAGACATATCGAATCTCTCATAGTGGTTTTTCTCAAAGAGCAGCCAGCCACGTTTCAATGCTTCGTTATACAGTGGCGTCCCAGGGTAGGGTACGATGACACTTGACTGAAGCGAATCGCCAAAATGGGTCTTGTAAAGCATCAGTTCTTTGGCTAACTCGTAAGTTGCTTGTGCGTCTTCCTCGCTCTCCCAGGGGTAGCCCATCATTGAGGTGAGCATCACAATAAGACCCTCGTCCTTGGCGTTCTTCACCCCGCGTCTTATCTGCTCCACGGTCTCATGTTTGTTTAGCTTTGCCAAGGTCTTATCAGTTCCTGCCTCCAAACCGACCTTGAGAAGACGAAAGTTTAGCTTTTTCAGTAATTTGCAAGTCTGGGGCGTGAGACAGTCTGCCCGAGAATTGGACGATAGGAAAAATTTACCCACCAATTTTTTCTTCTGCATCAACCTGTAGACTTCATCGAGCCATTGATAAGAGAAGGTGGCGCCCCCCTCGTTATCATCGAATACTTCCACCATCTGATACTGGTGGTAGAGGTGCTCCAATTCGGCAACGAAATGTTCCGGGGAACGCAGTCTTGCAGAGCAACGCCAAAAGGAGTGTTGCCAGGAGCAAAATCGACATTGGCCAGGTTTCATGCCATTGCCACCACAGCCGCGCCCGGACAAGATATACATGGCTGGCTTGTAGAGGTAAGCCTCACCATAATCCTGCCAGCGGGTGAGTTGGCGATCTATGAAGGGTAATGCATCCAGATCAGCATCCAGTTGAAATTCCCCACTACTTTTCAGTTCAGTATTCTCCCGATAATATACGCCGGGCGGCAATGTGGCTGTCTTTCCAGAGAGAAAATCCACCAAACCGAGCAGACTGACATCATAATCCCCCCCGGCAACGCAGTAGTCTATGGCTTGATTTTCCAGCGATTCTTCGGGAAAAACAGTTACGTGATCTCCAACCAGAATGCTGACACACTGGGGAAGAGAGGATTTCAGCTGACTGAGATAGCGCCAGTGCTCTCTGATTATCGGAGCCTTTGATTCCAGAACCACCGCATTGGGTTGAAATTGGCGGAGTATCCCTGCAAATTCGTCAGGAGATTGCCGTCGGTTGATGCCATCCAGAAAGAGTACCTGGTAGCCGTGCTCTTTGAGCAAGGTTGCAGCACTTGCCATGATGAGTGGGAATATCCGCACTTCGGTGGATGAGCTGTACCGGAATTGTCGATTTTGCGTGAGAAGAGGGTATTGGCCCCTGCGATTGGTGATGGGTGGATAGATAAGTGCTATTTTATCCATGACGCCCTAAATTCTTTGAGTTTGACAACATTAACTGTGTCCACTCTTTTGTCAGCATGGGGGGATTTACGGATGCCGTTAAGCAAACCGTGTGCCGTACCAATGGCGTAGCTTATGTGCATGACCAGATAGAGAAGAGGCAAGAGGAAAACGTAATCTACTCTCTTGTCCTGGAGGGCAGTGTGCAGAGCAGAAATGAACGACAGCACAAGGTAAAGGAGAAACGGCAGCTTTGCAGCGGCATGAGGCAGTGGCAACACAATAACAAGATAGAGAGCGAATGCAAGCGGAGCCAGGCAGATCAAACCACCAGATTTGAATTTTTCCAGGAATAGCTGTTCACCGCGGCCTCTGCCATAGGTATACATTTGCCGTATAAATTTGCTCAGGGTGTTCCGTCTGCTGCGCCAGACGAGCATCTGCGGATCGTAGATTACTTTCTTGCCGTGCCGCTTAACTCTGTTGAGAAACTCATTCTCCTCGTTGGGGTAGAGGTTCTCATTAAATCCGCCGAGTTCCAAAAATACGTCCCTCTTAACGAACATGTTACAGAGGATCAATTCCTGCTCATCGGCCTCCCTTCTTTTACCGATGGGCCGGTATCTCGCTGCCATTCTTGCATGCGCAAATCTAGAGCCCAGGGCTGCACCCACCGCTCTCTGAAAGTAAGAGTCTTTCGGCGACGTCAGGTTTGGCCCGCCCACCACCGCCACCGTCGGCGAACTGAAGACATCCAAGGCCTTGGTGATGATTTCGGCAGAAACAAAGGAGTCATTGTCGAAAAAGGCGAGGATCTCGCCTTCGGCTAGACGGGCCGCCATATTTCTCTGCTTTGCCGGCTGAAACCCCTCACTCTTGATG
>CAYFXH010000098.1:0-17389 GCA_964346905.1 uncultured Desulfobacteraceae bacterium
TGAATGACCCCTGCATCCTGAACCCTGCACCCTCACTTGCGGGCAGAAAGGCAGCTGGCCGGGGTGTTACTGAGCAGGTAAGGGTTCTTGGCGTTCCAGCTTCACCCCCTCGGGAACTTGCAGAGCAAACCAGGAAGGCTTCAGTGTTGCGTCTACCTGAATGTTGCTGAGGGTGATCTCATTAATATTTCCCAAGAGATCTTCGGTCTGGACGCGAACCACTTGATAGGATTCGGCTGCTACCCAAAGGGTGACGCGGGAAACCGGTGTGTCAGACTCACGAGGGAGTAGCTCCAACCGATGGTGGGTGGGTGCGTCAGGATCTGGGGGAAGCCGAGTGATGGTGAACATTTCACTCAACTGTCCCAACCCAGAAAAAAAACTGAGCACCAGGGGTGAGCTGACGATTTGCTCGATCTGGTAGAGATAAATTGTCTTCTCGTCAGGCACATATAGCCAGGCTTTATCGTCACTGATGACAAACTGCTGCCTGGGTTCCACGTAGTCCCAGCGGATTGCGCGCGGTTTGAGAAAATAGAGCTTGCCCGTTGCTGAAGTTCCGAGGCTTGTCGCCCGGGACCGGGTTTTCTGGACAAAGTCTGCACTCAGAGACCAGGTTTGATCGTAATGCTCTTGGATTTTTGCAACAAGTTCGGATGTGGCCTCTTGGGCGTGAACCTGCATAGCTAAGGCGAGAAAGACGCACAGCGCAAAGCGCAAAGCGCTCTGCGCTTTAGGCAGTGGGCAGGAGGCAGCAGGCAGAAACCAGTTGTACTTTCCACTATGAATGGTTGACTTGATCATGAATCAGTGCTCAGTTGTGCAATTTTCTATTACTCATAAACAAGAATTATGAGGTAAGGTGAATAGAGAAGTACCTGGTGTTTAGATTTTACTGCCAGCTGCCTACTGAATTACTTCGGTGGCAGGACCTCCCGGGGTTTGATACCATCTGAACTACTTACCAAACCCTGAAGCTCCATCATTTCAATCATACGCGCAGCCCGGTTGTAGCCTACCCGGAGACGTCGCTGCAGCATGGAAATCGAGGCCCGTCGGGTTTCCATGACAATTTGAACTGCCTCTTCGTACTTTTCATCCATCTCTTCATCAGCGTCCAAGTGTTCCGGCTTGTCCTGATAATTGAGAATTGTGTCGTCATATTCAGGTTTGCGCTGCTTGCGAAGAAAGTCAGTAATACGTCTGATCTCGGTTTCCGACGCATAGGCCCCGTGAATACGCTGCATCTTTGCGGTTCCGGGGGGTAGCATGAGCATATCTCCAGCCCCCAGAAGGGCTTCCGCGCCGTTCGCGTCAAGAATAGTGCGGGAGTCTGTCTTGGAAGAAACTTGGAAGGAAATACGCGCCGGAACATTGGCTTTTATAATGCCGGTAAGAACATCCACTGAGGGACGCTGGGTGGCTAGGACGAGATGGATACCGGCCGCTCTTGCCATTTGGGCCAGACGAATGATGGATTCTTCCACCTCACGAGAGGCAACGATCATGAGATCGGCTAGCTCATCGATGATAAGAACAAGATAGGGCAGGGGCTCCTCCTCAGCCTCGAGGGACTCGCCTGCTGGCGGCGGACTTTCCGATCTCAGCTTGCGGCTTTTGGCCTTTGCCATAATCTGGTTGTACCGTTCAATACTCCGGACTCCCCTGAGAGTCAAAAGTTCGTATCGCCTTTCCATCTCGGCTGCGGCCCATTTGAGGACGGTGTTTGCCTTCTTGGCATCAGTGACCACCGGATGCAACAGGTGCGGTATTCCTTCGTAAGCGGTGAGTTCAATGCGCTTTGGATCTATGAGCAAAAGGCGCAGTTCATCAGGAGTAGCCTGATAGAGGAGGCTAATGATGATTGCATTGAGACAGACACTTTTACCCGTGCCAGTGGCGCCGCCGATGAGCAGATGTGGCATTCTGGCCAGATCGGTGACCACCGGTTTGCCAGTTGTGTCCTTGCCAAGGGCTATGACCAGTCTTCCTTCACTCTGTTTGAACTCCGGAGAGTCAATACCCTCGCTGATAACCACCGACTGACGGGTTACATTGGGGATCTCTATCCCAAGAGTCCCCTTTCTGGGAATAGGAGCCACTATCCGGATGCTTGCCGCTTTTAAGGCTAGGGCCAGATCGTCGGCAAGCCCGACGATTTTGCTTATTTTCACGCCCGGGGCGGGCTTGAATTCGTACATGGTGATCACCGGTCCGGGAGAGACCTCAGTTACCTCACCTTCCACCCCGAAGTCGGCCAGTTTCTTCTCCAGGATTCTGGAGTTCATTAGCAAACTTTCCTGGTCCAGAATCGCCGTGGATTTTTCGGGACTGTCCAACAGGGAAATATCAGGCAGCCGAAACTCGCCTTCCACCTCCATAAAACCGAACTGTTCCTGTTTCTGTTCGGGAGGCTCTACCGTCCTCTCCTTTTGGGGCTTGACAATAGGACGCTTTGAGGTGGACCTACGGCGCTTTTCTTGTTTTTGGCTGTGCTGATCTCTGAAGTGCTGGAGAGTCTGCCACAATTTTCTCAGACTTGCATTCAGGGCGAGTGCAGTACGTGTGAGTGAGATAGGAGTTGCCAGGAGTACGGCCACAATGGCAAGCAGCCAAAGCAGAAGGTAGGCCCCCACGGGTTTGAGATAGTATTGCAGGTATTTTTTGAGGAGCAAGCCCAATATCCCGCCGCTTCCTGGCAGGGGCTCACCCCAGAGTCGGAGTGCGGGCCAATAAAGTGCCGCCAAGCCGCTTGAGGCAATGATGAGCAGGGTGCAGCCGATGGCGAGTAGTAGTGGACGTGTGGCTGCTCGCGGCACAAAAAGTCCTGAAGCGGCAACTACGAGAAAGATAGGCAGCCAGTAGCCGCTCACACCTACAGCCACCAAGAGGACCGCTGCAAGGTTAGCACCGACGAGACCGACAAGATTATGGACAGGACGTTGACCACTGGAGGTGGTAAACAGTGTTGGATCACTGCTGTTATAAGTGACTAGGCTGAGCAACAGTATTAAAGCCAGCACCAAAAGACAGAGTGCGACGATTTCCTTCGTTCTATGGTCGAATTTGGACAGCATCGGTTCGCTAAGGTGTCCTGCCTATCTCTGCCTGCCTTGCTTGTCCCGTTGAGCGCGAAGCTAGTTCAGGGGGCCAGGCAGAGCGATCTATCCCGCGTGGATCACGCCGAAGTCTGAGAGCCAGACTATTTTTCACCCTACATACTAGAGGTTACATTAGGTGTCAACTGCCACGCATAGCGCAACAACCAGCAGGCAGCAGGCAGTAGTGAGTAGAGAGTAAGCGGTAAAAAAAGAACGGTGAGCGGTTTATACGAACAGGTGGTATGGACAACCGCTTACTGTTCACTGCGCACGGTTTAGCCGTTGAACGCACTTTCCTCATGAGATTCTGGAGTCCACAACAGTAGGACGGGTCATTGCTGGTTCAGGTTCACCTTTTTCCTCAGGAGGCAGGTTCTCCTGAATTCGCCTGCGTATTTCTGAAATGAGCCAATTTCTGTCTTTGACACTGATGTCTTCAGTGGGCACAGGCTCGCCGACATAGATCCGCGCGGTCTGCGGGCGAACCTTGAAGCCCTTTTTTCGAAGAATTGAGAAAGTGCCACTGATACTCACGGGTACAAGGGGGCGTTTGGATTTGATGGCAAGGTGAAAACCTCCTTTTTTAAAGTACTGGAGCTTGCCATCCAGACTGCGGGTGCCCTCAGGGAAAATAACGATGGAAGTTCCCTCTTGGACCCTAGCCGCTGCTTGGTCGATGCTTTTAAAAGCCTCTTTACGGTTGCTGCGGTCAATGGGAATGTAGCCAGCCGCTTTCATGCCAGAGCCGAAAATAGGAATGCGAAAAAGCTCTCTCTTGGCAAGCCAGCGGAACTGGATAGGCAGGTGGGCGAGTAGCGCGAAGATATCAAACTGACTTTGATGATTGGCTGCAAACACATATGCTTGGTTCGGGTCAATATTCTGCAACCCTTCTACCTCCACCTTCACACCACCTGCACAGAGGAGAATCCGTCCCCAGAGCCGGCCTATTAGGTGGGAAAGATTGCCGCCGCGGGTTATCAGAGCGGCAACACTGGCGGCGAGACTCAGCAGAACGGTAGAGACAAACAGGATGATATAGAACAAAAGCGAGCGCAGCATTCCATATCCAGTGTTAAAGAGATTTTTTCGGTATGTTAAAGGGATCAGCGTTCTTCGTCAAGCTCTGTGGAAGCGCATTTCTCTGCTTGATTTGCCTTGAGAGAATTGATAGGGTAACAGCTACTGCTAAAGAACTACATGTATGCGTTATTATCCGATTTTTCTCAAAGTTGAGAACAGAGCCTGTCTGGTTGTCGGCGGCGGAGAGGTTGGGGTGCGCAAGGTTGAGACTTTACTCCGCTGCGGTGCCTCGGTGGGCGTGGTTTCGGTTGAGATCGCCCCGTGGTTGGCGGAAAAGATCCAGGAGGGGGCTGTGGAAATGGTTGGCAGCAGCTACGAGGAGAATCAGCTCCAGGGTCGCTTTCTGGTAATCGCCGCCACTGACGATATGGAACTCAACAGCCGCATAGCCCGGGATGCAGAGAAGCAAGGGCTTCTCTGCAACGTGGTGGATTATCCCCAAGAGGGCAATTTCATCCTCCCAGCCCTGGTCCAGCGTGGTGCTTTAACCGTGGCAATTTCCACCTCGGGTAAAAGCCCGGCCCTGGCGCGCCAGCTGCGGCAGGACTTGGAACAACGCTTCGGGATGGAATACGCTGATTTTCTTGAACTCATGGGAGCGGTGCGAAGCAGGCTGCTCACGGAGAGCCAGGACTCCCGAGCAAACAAAGAGCGATTTGATACGCTAGTACAGTCGCAACTGCTCGAACTGGTGAGGCGTCGCGACTACAAGGGAATAGACCGCCTCCTGAGAACGGTTTTGGGGTCGGGCTATTCTCTGAAGGATCTGGAGATCGCCTGGTGAATGAATTTATTCTGCTCTTTTCAGTGATGGCTACCCTGCTCTATGGAGTGGGGACGGTGGGCTATCTCATTTATGTCATTCGCACAGACCAAGCAATCCATCGCATTGCCTACGGATTCTTGCTTGCTGGCTTCCTGAGTCATACCAGTGGCCTTGTGTTGCTAGCGGTATATATACGACAGATGCCGGTCACCACCATGTCCCAGACGTTTTCCCTGTTTGGTTGGACCGTCGTAGGAAGTTATCTCGCCTTTCAGTTGAAATTCAATATTCGCATTCTGGGTACTTTCGTGTCACCGTTAGCAGTGATTTTTATGCTGCTTTCCTCGGCGATACCCGGCCGGGCAATCCCCTCCAGTCAATTATTCAAGAGTGTCTGGCTGACCTTGCACGTAGCAACTACCTTTATCGGCATGGCCATTTTTGCGCTGGCATTCTGCGCCGGGATTATGTACCTCCTTCAAGAACAGCAAATCAAAAGGAAAAACTTCGGGCTGCTTTATCGTCGCCTGCCTTCTCTGGAGGTGCTGGATTCGCTTAATTACGTGTGCCTGACCTTTGGTTTTCCCCTTATCACGATTGGGCTCATATCCGGCTTCGTCTACGCGGGAGCTGTCTGGCGTTCCTTTTGGCACTGGGACCCGAAAGAAATCCTTTCCGTTGTTACCTGGCTGATCTATGCGGTGCTGCTGCATGAACGCTTGGCTGTGGGCTGGCGCGGCAGAAGAGCAGCCATCATGGCAATTATAGGCTTCAGTGTTATCCTGGTGGCCTTTGTCGGGACAAGTGTTATCCTCAAGGTTCACCACAGCTTTAAAGTTGGTTAATTCGGAATGGAGGATGTGAAATAGAAAACCGAAGCACAAAATTCAAATCAGAGATATGGGGGAATCAAGGGACGGAGGTGTTACAATACATAATCTCTCAACCTGCAGCGTCCAGAACATTTGTTGTTTGCGACTTGGTTTTGTTTTGTATTTCAATAGTAGATATTTGAATGCAGTAAGTTCGTTGAGATGCATTGACAACTGACTACGAACGACGGACCACTGACGCCATGGACCGAATTGTTCTCATAGGTTTGAATCATAAGACTGCTCCGGTGGAAATCCGAGAAAAATTTGCCGTGGTTTGCCTGGATACCAGCGGACCGCTGGCCATTCTCGCCCAACAGCATACTTTGAGGGAGGCCTTCTATCTATCCACCTGCAACAGAATGGAGGTGCTGTTCACTACGCCAAAACTTGATGAAGGTATCAGTGCGGTTATAGGTTTGCTGGCAGAAATCTACGGCCAGACGGGCGCGGCGCTGAAACCCTACCTATACACCTACATAGACCAGGAAGCGGTGAAGCATCTGTTTCGCGTTGCCTGTAGCCTGGATTCAATGGTGGTGGGTGAACCACAGATACTAGGCCAGATGAAAGATGCTTACCGGCAGGCCACAGGGGCCAAGACATCTGGGGTAATCCTCAATAGACTCTTGCACAAATCCTTTTCGGTGGCGAAACGGGTGCGTACAGAGACCCGGATCGGCAGCAGTGCTGTTTCCATCAGCTATGCGGCGGTGGAACTCGCCAAAAAAATATTTCAAACGCTCCAGGGGAAAACTGCTCTTCTTATTGGTGCCGGCGAAATGGCTGAATTGGCCGCTGAGCATCTTCTTTCCAACGGAGTTGAGCGGATCGTCGTGGCCAACCGCACCTTGGAGAGGGCGCTATCGTTGGCCAGAAGGTTTCATGGCACTACGGTGGCCTGGGAGGAATTGGCCGACGAGCTCAGAAGAGTGGACATCATTATCAGCTCTACCGGCTCACCAGAGCCCATTTTGAGTGCTGAACAGGTAAAGCAGCGGATGCGGGCACGGAGGAACCGGCCGCTGTTTTTTATAGATATTGCGGTGCCCCGTGATATTGATCCTAAAACCGATCGCATTGACAATGTATATCTGTACAATATCGATGATTTACAGGGTATCGTAGAGATAAATCGGGCTGAGCGCCTCAAAGAGGCGGCCCGGGCCGAGCATATCATTGCTGCTGAGGCGCTGAAATTTGACGGTTGGTTGCGCACCCTTGAGGTTGTTCCCACCATCGTTTCCCTTCGTGAGAAGGCCGAAGAGATTCGGGAGACAGAGGTCCGCAAGACTCTCAGTCAGATGAATTCCCTCACACAGGAAGAGACCGAAGCCATCCAAACACTCACCCAATCCATGATTAATAAGTTACTCCACGACCCAATTCTCTTTCTTAAACGTGTCAGTAATAGGGAGCGCAAGGACTTTTACCTAGATGTTGCCCGGAAATTGTTCCATCTGGATGAGGATCAGTCTGAGGTGGAAGGGGAAGAGAATCAGCTATCACTTGATTCCGATAAGGTGTCGTGATAGGGTGAAAATTAACTGTTTCTCAATTTATACAACGTATTGAAGTTGTACTATTTTTGTGGCGGTTATTTTTTCCAAGCTTTTTGAAAAAGGGAGCACTGGACCAAGGGTATAATGGGCAACAGAAGCTCGAAGGGCTATTAGTACAGGGCTTGCGTTGCTAGAACCCATTATCAATCACTTTAGTGTTCCAGTACTCCAAATGGGGCGAAGGCCCATGTGCTTGGATTGCTGAAGGCTTCGTACCGCAATCCATGAGCGGAGGGATAGCGTGGCAGATGTAATTGAGCTGGATAAGAGGCGCCAGCAGCAACAAGGTGAAAGTGCGGATGCGCTGTCTGATGCCAAAATCGACGTGCTCAAGAGAGTCCTCCAATGCGCCCGGTGTCAGTTCAAGTGCTCCAGATGTGGAACGCAAATCGATGAATCCGGTGAAAAACAGCTCTCCAACGTGTCTTACCCGTTGTGCTCCGGCTGTGGAGAGGAGTATGAGGTTTACCTCAAGTTGAGTAGAGGAGAGTTGACCGCTGGACACTACTGGCATAATGAGGAATGGTTGGATGTGTGGCGTACCTGGCTCAAGCACCAGCAGGCTCTCGACCACTATCGCAATTCCAAAGAGTTCATCAAGCTTTTGCATGAATTTGAAAGTTTGTGGTAGGAACTGGTGGTCATGACCAGGTAGGCATACGGTCACTGAATAACCCCGTTTGCATTGTTATGATTACACGTGGGCACAAGGCTCTGCCCATTTCAACAAAGGAGCGCAATATGATCGGCGGAATCGGCATGCCCGAATTGCTGGTGATCCTAGTGATAATATTGATAATCTTCGGTGCTGGCAAATTGCCAGAAATTGGCCAAGGTCTCGGTAGAGGTATCAAGAATTTCAGGAAGGCAGCGTCGGGTACGGATGAGGTGGAGAGCAAAGACGAAAAAGCCAAGATAGAAGAGAAGCAAGAGGAGGCTTAGGTTTTTCAGGTTTTACCTGGTCTCGCCTCAAAGGGTCATGTCGTCGCTGGATTTTGGGGTAGATGGTAGGGTTTCGACAGGCTCCCCGCGACCCACTCCACCAGCCCTCAGGGCGGGTTACTCGTATATCACAGCTCAAAGGCTTGCCAGTTTCGAAGGAAGATTTCTCTCAATCCCTCAACCACATTCCTTTATTACCCCAGACAAAAACAATGTTCCGAGCTGATATCACAAAGATCGCTCATTTGGCATGCCTGCCTTGATATGGGCTCTGTCACAGGGCGCAGACAGTCGCACCCAATTGCCTACCCGAAAGTGTTTGCAATAGTCCGGATTTGCTCTCTCGACCATCCAACGAGGAAGCTAGAAGGGAATATCGTCGTCCGGTTCTGGGATGTCCGGCACTTCTCCGCTGGCCGGTGGTAACTCCGGTTCAGAGGGAGTATCCCGGGGACTGCCGAGCATCTGCATGGTTGAGGCGATGATCTCAGTGGTCCAGCGCTTGTTGCCGTCGCGGTCCTCCCAGGAACGGGTTTGTACTCGTCCCTCTATAAATATCTGCCTCCCCTTGGTCAGATACTCTCCGCAAATTTCTGCGAGCCTTCCCCAGGCTATTACTCGATGCCATTCAGTGCGCTCTCCCTTTTCGCCGCTTTTGTTGGTCCAAACCTCATGGGTAGCTAACCTCATGGTAGCTTTGGCAGTGCCGCTTGGGGTGTAACTCAATTCAGGATCTGCTCCCAGATTGCCAATCAGAAGTACTCGATTTAGTGATGCCATAGTTACCCTCCGTTTACGTTCCGACGATTCTACCATAGAGAGTTAGAAGGACAACAACGAAATCTATAGCCAACAAAGATCAAGAGCAAGAGTGTTCCCCTGATCAACAGAGAACGGCTCGGGTGAGTGGGTGAACCGCAGGACACTAGAGTGAGAGTGTGGTCAGAGACAACGAAGCTTCCGAGGGTCGGTTTGAGATTGATTGTCTCCATGGCAAACAGAGCGGAGCTTGAGCACATCCTCTGAGCAGGACTCCCATAACAAGGTTGGCAGAATTCTTGCTTGTCAATATAAAGATTCTGGTATCAGAGAAAAGGACCAGGCGGTTTGAGGAGGGTGCGATGATGGGTCGTGTCCGCACGTTTTTCAGCACTGATGTCTGGCTGGTTAGCACTGATAGACTTCCACGCCTCAAGGGGGTGCTTTACAAACAGGTGCAGCTCGCGATCTATGTCTGGCGTGAGTTCTGGCGAGATAATACCTTACTGCGCGCTTCCGGCCTCACGTATACCACTCTCTTGACCTTGGTGCCACTTCTGGCCCTTATGTTCGCACTCCTCAAAGGCCTTGGGATTCAACCCGCCCTAGAGGTGTTCGTTCTTGAGAGACTCACGGGAGGCTCCCACCCAATCACCGAACGCATCATGGAATATGCAAGCCGCATTCACGTGGGCTCACTGGGCACCCTGGGAATAACGTTTCTCTTCATTACCATGATTCTGGTACTGACTAACGTTGAAATAGCTTTCAACCAGATCTGGCAGGTTAGACGCGGCAGGCCTTGGCTGAGGAAATGCAGTGACTATCTGGGTCTTCTGGTGATTCTTCCTGTTGCCATGTTTGTGGCCGCCAGTCTCATTATTTTTGTCAAGAGTCATGCGGTAACCCGGGAACTTCTCAGCATCGATTTCTTCGGCAGAGTCTATGTATATCTACTGAAACTGGCCCCGTTTTTCGTCATGTGGCTGGCCTTCTCCTTTGTGTACCTTTTCATGCCCCATACACGGGTTAACCCCATTTCCGCCTCAGCAGGAGGGATCATCGGTGGCACCCTTTGGCAGTTTTCTCAATGGGCATATATTCACTACCAGTTCGGCTTTCGCACATACGGGGCAATATATGGAACTCTTTCACAACTTCCCATGCTACTCATATGGATTTTTGTAAGCTGGATCATACTGCTGCTGGGTGCGGAAATTGCTTTTGCCCATCAAAATCTGCCAAGTTATCGTTTACGGCAGCGGATGAAAGCCCAACCTTCCGAACATCAGAGTTATTGGGGGTTGCAGTTACTGCTGGTGGTTTGCGAGCGTTTCGAAGCGGGCGATCCACCTCAAACGATCGCAGTACTGGCCGAGAGGCTGAAACTTCCAGAAGATGAGACACGAGCGCTAACGGAACTCCTTCAGAGTCTGGGAGCATTGAGCACAAGTGGCGAAAACGGGCTCGAGATTTTGCCGGCCAAAGATATGAAGCACTTGCGGGTGTTTGATTTAGTGGAAGGCTTAGAGCAAAGGCAATCTCTTTCTCCTGACATAGCCGGAGATGGCTACGGAAAGGTCATTGTTGAGGTTCTCAACCTCGTTCGTGAAGAGGGGCGGGGAGGCATCTCAGAGCTCAGCGTCGCCGATTTGTTGCTAAGGGCCAAAGAGGAACTAGGAAAAGACAATGCAGATCCACATCAAGCCATGGCACCAGCTGATGAAGTGACAGATGAGTCCAGAGAGGAGCCCGGTTAACCTCAGGCGGAGAAGTGAGCGGCAACAGCAGCAGCGTCAGCCAGTTTGAGGGGCTCTAAATACATTCCTCTCAACCTTTCTACCCTGTTCAGAGAAAGAGCCAGATCCTGAGAGTTGAGCAAGCCCCGATGTAAACCATCGCCAACGGCCTCCGCTGTCAGATACATCTTTTCCAAATCGTTACAGACCAACAAAAGATCGGCACCCGCGTTGAGAGCTGCGATTGCCGCATCCGCCGGGGAATATCGCTCACCAACCGCCCCCATTTCCAGATCATCAGTGATTACCACACCAGCAAAACCCAGCTGATGCCGAAGTAAACCGCGGAGAATGGTTGGGGAAAACGTGCCTGGGTTGTCCGGATCTAGTGTTGGATACAGGGTGTGAGAAGTCATCACACAGGCCACATTTGCCTGGATGGCCGCCTGGAAAGGCGAAAGGTCAAAACGGTCAAGGCTTTCTCTGCTGACCGATATGACAGGGAGGTCATGATGTGGATCCTTCTGGGCGCGGCCCAACCCCGGGAAATGCTTGGCCGTGGCCATTATGTTCTCACGCTGAGTCGCGCTTATGGCTGCAACTCCGCATTGAGCCACCAACACAGGGTCGCTCCCAAAGGAACGGAGCTGCATCAGCCCCGCTGCACCGGGAGTATTGACATCCAGGACGGGCGCCAAGTTCAGGTTCAAACCCACTTGGAGCATCTCCTGGGCGATGAGTCTGGCGTGCTGGCGCACCGATTCAGCGCCACTGCTGCCAAGGCTGGCCGCATCTGGAATTTGCGTGAACGGGGGAGGCATTCTGGCCACTGTCCCACCTTCTTGGTCAACAGCCAGTAGCAGGGGCCGGCCAAGCTCATGCAGTGCCAAGGTTTGCACATCATGGGTGAGCCGGGCCAATTGCTCAGGGCCATCAATGTTTCTGCAAAAAAATATGAGGCCGGCCGGCTTCAAGGCGCGGATGTGGGCGGCCAGATCCGGATTCATTTCTTGTCCCATGAAACCAACCAGCAACAACTCGCCAAGTCGTTCCTGTACATTCATGGTGATACAACCTCCGCCTGTAGAGTGGAGCAACGTGATGCAGGGATTAAACCGCAAAGGACACAAAGCTACAGCGAAATATTAAAAAATCCTTCTTTGTGCTCTTCATGGTTTCAGAAGAGAAGTAATTGGTTTATTTGCTCCCGCGGACAACATCTGCTATATGACGCAAAGAATCATGATATACATGTGGTAGTTTGTCCAGTACTTTAGTTGTACATATCCGTTTTTGGGAGTACAGCGGCGGCTGATTGAAGTGTGCCGCCTCGGTATCTGGCCAACTTCTGGATAAAAAATGAAGTCCTTCAAGGCGATGATCTTGGCTGCCGGCTTGGGAACGCGACTTCGGCCCTTGACGCTGAGCAGACCAAAAGTCTTGGCTCCGGTGCAGAACCGTCCCCTGTTGCACTGGCTTGTTGAATACTTGCGGACTGCCGGTGCCGAGGAGGTGATAGTAAATGCATATCATCTCGGCGAAAAACTGCTAGAGCATATTGGGAGAGAGGACTTTGGCATACACGTGCGGGTGCGAGTTGAAGAGATTCTATTGGGTACGGGTGGGGGCATCCGCAATGTGGCGGATTTCTGGGATGAACGTCCTTTTGTGGTTATCAATGGTGATATTCTTTGCGCCATTGATATCCAGGAGGTTCTCAGCTGCCATGAGCGTACGAGGGCAACCGTTACCTTGGTGCTCAAGGATGAGCCCAGGTATAATGGGATTGTGGTGGATAGCGACGGCCGTATCTTGAGTTTCAGCGGTGGTTCTAAGCAACCTCTGGCCTTCACTGGAATTCACGTGCTCGACCCCCAGGTGCTTGCTGGCATACCGGTGGACACTCCCATTTCAGTTATTGATTACTACCGCGGGCTGATTGCTGGTGGCGGTAAGGTAATGGCCCATATAGTCAAGGGGCAGTTCTGGCGGGAACTGGGCAGTCTGGATAGTTACCTCCAGGTCCATCAAGAGCTGTTCAGAATGGAAAGCGCGCCGCTACCAGGGCTTCAGGTGGGAGGAAAACCGGTGGTGCACGCCTCTGCCCGTCTTGGGTCCCATGTCAGGTTGGATGGCATGGTCTGCATAGGAGCAGATTGTGATGTGGATAATGGGGTGATGATTCAAGGGAGCGTGATCTGGGATCAAGTTCAGGTGAGGACCGGGTGTTCCATCAGAGACTGCATCATTGCTGATGGGGTGGAGGTCATCGAATCTTTACAAGGAGCAGTAATTACGGCTGCGGATAGAACTCAGCTGACAGAGGGCAGCGGGTAAATTTCGCATGTCACATTTATCATTTCGATGGAATGCTTGTATGAAATCGGTCCCCAATGCGAAATGATAAATGTGAAATGCGAAATGATAGGGGAGTTCTTATTTTGAGCAAACAAACCGGATTTCCTAAGAACCGAGCTGAAGAGCTGATTAGGGAGCATACCGACCTGAGAGACCCTTTCCGCTGGCAACCGTTGTACGGCGATGGTTCGGAGCGAGCTTTCTATCGGGTGGTCAGCCAGACAGGCAGCCTGGTGCTGATTTGGAGCCGTCCTGAAGATGACACCTTCCCCAATGAAAACGATTCTTACGTGTATATGGGCAGACATTTGCACCGGAAGAACGTTCCCGTACCCATAATCTATGGGTACCACCGCACGGAAGGCTTGACACTTGTCGAGGATTTGGGCTCGGTTCATCTCCAGGATGCGGTGAGGTCAGCAAGTGGGAAGTTGGCCAGTCATTACCACCAGGCGATTGAGTTACTTCTTACTATGCAGACCCGCGCCACTGAAGATCTGGACACGCGTTACTGTTTCGATACCCCTGTCTATGACCCACCCTTCATTGCAAAGCGGGAGTTGGAATACTTTCGCCAGAGTTTTATGGTGGGAGCACTGGGACTCGAAATAGACTCGGATTCTGTAGATCGTGAGTTTTCCCACCTGGCATCGCAGGCCGGCGAGGGAAATCGAACATTGTTTTTTCTTCACCGAGATTTTCAGTCCCGAAATGTAATGTTGAAGGGTGGCCGTCTCCATCTTATAGATTTTCAGTCGGCGCGGTTAGGTCCTCCTCAATACGATCTGGCGGCGCTACTTCTGGACCCCTACGTTGCATTGCCGGAGTCACTTCAGAAAGAGTTACTGGCAGCATACAGCAGGGGATTCAGTGAACTGACCGGAATTTCAACTGAGGAGTTTCTGGAAAGATACCCACATGTGGCACTGTGCCGCAACCTGCAGGTGCTCGCCGCTTTTGCCTTCTTGACTCAGGCAAGAGGCAGATACCACTTTGCCCAGTACATAATGCCAGCTTGGAAAAGACTGCAGAGGCTATTGATGGAACCACCATGCTCGGACTACCGGGTCCTGGTCTCCCTGGTGCAGGCCCAGAGCGATGAGCGTATTGCACAAGTGGCTGCCAGGTTGGAGCGCGAGGCGCAGCAATCAGCAGGCAGCGGGTAAATTTCAGATTTCGGATTTTAGAAAGCATGGGGCATGGAGCATAGGGCATAGAGCAAGGGGCCAGAATTTAGGAGAATTCCGGTACAAGGTGCAAGGTACAAGGCACCGGCAAAAGTATTGAACAGAAAGTTACCTCTTGCCTTGAGCCTTATGCTCTGTGCCTTGTGCCTGGGTCAATAACCGTAAATGACAGCGTAGCGAAACTTGGGACCCGCTTGCGGGAACTGGGCGGAGCGAAGCGAGCGCGAATAAATGACCAGTGGCGCTTTGCGCTCTGCGGATTGCCTCATTGACAGTATAGAGGTAAGGCAAGTAAATGGACCAGAAGGACGGCAGCACTGCGAGTTCCACCCCCATTGTCGCAATAGTCGGTCGGGCCAACGTGGGGAAATCCACCCTCTTTAATCGTCTGTGCCGGGATCGCCGGGCGCTCGTGGACGACACACCCGGAATCACCCGGGATCGACTTATTGCTCAGGTCACCTGGGAGGAACGTTCATTTTGCCTGGTGGATACCGGTGGGATAGACGAAGGGGAAAGTCTGACTCCCATCAAAACGCAAGTGCGCCAGCAGGCACAGATGGCGGTGGAAGAAGCCGATCTGGTGATCTTCCTTGCTGACGGCAAGGAAGGGTTGCACGGTGGTGATGCAGCGGTTGTAGACCTCTTGCGTCGGTCTGGCAAGCCGGTACTCTATGCGGTAAACAAAATCGACGGTCCAGAACAGGAAAGTGGAGTCTACGAATTCTACCAGCTTGGCCTCGAGAGAGTTTTTCCCATCTCGGCTGCGCACGGCTATGGCGTCAGGGATTTACTGGATGTTTTGGTGGAGATGCTCCCTCCCGAGACGATGGAGGAGGAAGAGACCACAGGGATCCGAGTTGCGATCATTGGCCGGCCGAATGTGGGTAAGTCTTCATTGCTGAACCGTATTTCGGGGTCTGAACGGGTTTTGGTTCACGACATGCCGGGCACGACCAGGGATGCCATCGATGTCAGCCTCACCCTTGCTGATCAAGAATACCTATTCATCGACACGCCTGGCATTCGGCGGCGCAGTAAGACAAGGGAGAAAATTGAAAAATTCAGTGTTCTCAAAGCTTTGAAGAGCATTAATCGTTGTCAGGTGGCAGTCTTGCTCCTGGACGGCCCGGAGGGTATTACCGGGCAGGATGTGCGTATTGCTGGATATATCCACGAGCGGCGGCGTGGAGCGGTTGTTGTGATCAATAAGTGGGATCTCGTGCAGAAGGACCCCAAAAAGATTGGGAAGATCACAGAATCTGTTGCCGATGGACTGAAATTTATGCCCTACGCCCCTCAACTCAGGATCTCTGCATTAACCGGGAAACGGGTGTCAAGCTTGCTGCCAACCCTAAACTCAGTGTTTTCCCAGTATTCCAAGCGCGTACAAACATCGGCTCTAAACGACGCCCTAGCTGCGGCAGTATCCCGTCATGAACCACCCATGCATGGGCGCAGTCGAACAAAGATCCTCTACGGAACCCAAGTGGCCACTCAGCCACCTACCTTTGTGCTGTTCGTTAGTCAGCCAGAGGCAATCCACTTTTCTTACGAGCGCTATCTCACGAACCAGATTCGAAAAGCGTTCTCCCTGGACCTGACGCCGTTACGTCTAGTCTTTCGAGGAAGGGAAGGGGGGAAGAGAAAGCAGCCGCGGCGATAAGAGGTCGCACCGTGCTTAGAGTATCAACCAGCGGTCAGCAGGCAACAGGTAGCTGAGAGGCGACGCGGAGAGGCGGAGACGCGGTGACACGGAGAAGAGAATGGCTCATGCCGAAAAAGAATCCGGGGACATTTAATAGTAAGCTCATGAAGCAACATAGATGGTTATTCGCCGCATCTCCGTCTCTCCGCGTCGCCGCCTCGGTCCGCACAGGGTTGCTCCTCTTGCTGAGCGTTATACTTACCTTCTGCGCCGAGAAAGCAGAACAGAGGGAAGAGAGCGGACCAGTGAGGATTGCCGTTGTGGTACCAACCGCTGGCTCCCTGAAAGAGGAGGGCCACATGCTCCAGCTCGGTGCACTCCTGGCAGTCCACGAAGCTGGTGGACGGGTAGCTGACCAGAGCGTTGAAATGGTTGTGTATGACTCACCCTGTGAGGTAGAGGGAGCCCTTTCTACTGCTAGGCGGCTGGCGGCGGATCCTTCCGTACGTGTAGTGGTTGGCTATTTATGCGCTGAACCGCTTCGTGCTGTTCTGCCCATCTACCAAGAGGCGCATTTGGCACTCATTAACCCCACCGTCTCAGCTGAATATATTCGAACGAATGGAGGCCATCATCTCTTCCCCCTGCTTTATGGTGATGGCGAGCAGGCTGCCTTTCTTGCTGCCTATATCAAGATAGGACTTGGCCTCACCAGGGTTGCGGTAATCAGTGATGCATCTACCTATGGGAACATACTGGAGACTTCTTTCTCTGCTGCAGCCAAACCTCTGGGTTTGGAGTTAGTGGCAAAGGTGTCAATCAAACCGAACCAGACCGAGGCGGCCCGGGCTGTGCGGCTGCTTCAAGAAGCCGGCCCAGAGGCGATTTTTCTTGCGACCACCCCAAAAGCGGGTGGTCTGTTTTTGCTGGAACGACATCACCAGCACCTCACTGGCGTGGTTTTGGGCCCTGATCAACTGGGAGAACTTGAGCTCTATGAAATGGTTGGCGAGGCAGCTGAAGGGTTGCTTGTGTGCCAGCCCATTCTGCTCAACACAGGCAATTCCGGGGAGGGCGGGTTCGTCCACCGATTTGCACTACTGCATAAGCGTCAGCCAGACTGGATAGCTGCAGGCGGCTATGATGCGATGCGGTTGGCGCTGGAGGTCTTGAAGCGCTCTGGCCCCGAGAGAGAAGCTTTTCTGGACGGCTTGAGAGCGATTTCCGGACCGGATACCGCCTTTGCTAGTCTCAGTGGCCCCGTTTACTTCAAAAAAGACGGTACAAGTCAAAGGCCTCTTTATGTTGGCACTATCAGACAGGGAAGACTGCGGGCTGCCAAACCACCAACCGTACCATTTCCCGTGGCAGC
>CAYFXH010000099.1:0-6127 GCA_964346905.1 uncultured Desulfobacteraceae bacterium
GACCAGGAAAGTAGTGCGAATTTGCGGGAGCAAAACTTCGAGAATGCTCCGGGCCTAACCGGAGTGTACCGGGATCGCTGGTGGTTACGATCTAAGCAAGATTTTGCTTTGCCTTATGGAGTGAGAGGTAATCTGGATCTTGACTTCGTGAGTGACCCGGATTACCTGCGCGTGTTCAAAACGGGCTTTAGTAGCTGGGACGAGTCTGACCAGGTTTTCCGCAAAACCTTCGGCCGGGGCCTGATCAACGATGAGAGCGTCACCACCCGGGAGTCGGTTTTGCTGGTAAACAAGACCTGGGCTGCACACTCGGCGAACGCTGAGCTTCACTATTTTCAGAATCTGAATGACGATGAAGACGAAACTACTTTGCAGCAGCTCCCGGTACTTACCTACAGTGCCTCCCGCCAGCCGCTCCTGGGAGGACCATTTTTCTACCAGGCGAATGCGGGATATGTGAACTACTGGAGGCGGGAAGGCACCCGCGGCCATCGGTTGAACCTCAATCCACAGGTGTACTTGCCGTTACGGAAAGGTGCGTATCTGGAACTCGAGCCCTTCGTGGGTATTCTGGAGACGGCCTACCTCATAGAGCACTTCGACGAACCGGAAGAGAGCCAGGTGAGGGAAAAGACCCTGCAGAGCAGAGAACTCTTCGAGGCGGGGATGGAAGCAGCCACTGACATCGTGCGGATTTTTGAGATGGGCGGAGAGACGTGGACCAAGACCAAACACGCGCTGAGGCCAAACATTGTCTACGCATACAGACCCGAAGTGAATCAAGATACGCTTCCCTTTTTTGACAGCACCGATCGGATTAGTAGCAGGAACCGTCTCACCTACAGCTTGACCAACTTTTTTGTAGCCCGGTTGGACAGAGAGCCGGGAAAGGTTGACTATCGGGACTTTGCCAGACTTGAATTCAGCCAGTTCTATGACATCAGCCAGCCCAAGGAAGGGGTAAGGGCTTCTCAGACCAGCAGGAAGCGGCCCTTTTCAAATATTTTTATGCAACTGGACCTTACGCCGGGACGCTTCCTGAACCTTACCTACAAAAATGAGTGGTCGCCCTATGACGAGGAGTTCAAACGTCATGATGTCCTGGCCAGACTCAGGGACCAGAGGGGCGACGGCATTCGGATTGACTACCGGCGGGAGCTCGACCGAGATGGGCGGATCGTGGTGCATGAGATCGATGGGCAGATCTCCCTAAACCTTTGGGGTGGCGCTTCAGTTCACTATCGCAACAACTATTCATTCGATGAGAGCAGGAATCTCAAGAGGGAATACCGTTTTGAACTAAAAAGGCAATGCTGGGGGATATCCATAGGATATGTGGATGAGCCTGACGACCAGAGGTTTATGGTAGGCTTTACGCTTCTTGGCCTAAATGGGCTGGCGATGGAGTAAGAGCTTCGGTTGCAGCTTGAGAAGCCCGGACCCACGCCAAACAGGATCATGGAGTGGGCAGAGAGTAAGGCAAACACATAGGACCACCTACTATCATCGATCTATCATCGATCCGGAACCGCTGTCCAGGATACAGCTCTCTTCTTATCAGAGTTATTTCCCGGTACCGCTCCGTGCGGTAGGTCAGTTCTGTGGTGAACGCTTTGCCCTATGGTAGCCGAGGGGACTTGCTCATGTATCCAGGTTAAAGATGGTTTTTCTTGACAAAGAACCCCTTTAACGGCTATAAACACAAGTTCCGCATTTCGGACTGGAGCGAGAATATGAAAACTATCAGCGCCAAGACGATTCCTGAGAATCGACGGTGGTATCTGGTGGATGCCACCGACCAAACTTTGGGCCGATTGGCAAGTCAAGTCGCAAGTAGACTGCGAGGGAAACACCAGCCACTCTATACCCCTCATGCCGATACGGGGGACTTTATTATCGTGATTAATGCTGAGAAGGTTCGATTGAGCGGGAGGAAATGGCAACAAAAGATCTACCATCGCCATTCGGGTTACATTGGGGGCCTCAAGTCAATTACCGCCAAGAAACTCCGAGAAAAGCGGCCCGAAGATCTGGTAAGGTATGCAGTGTGGGGAATGCTGCCCAAGAATCGTCTCGGTCGAAAGCTCTACAAGAAACTAAAAGTGTATGCCGGACCAGATCATCCCCACGAGGCGCAACAGCCTGAGCCGCTTGAGCTGCCGTACTAAGGACAGGAGTGAATGCATGAGTGAGGAACGTTACTACGCCACTGGGAAAAGAAAGACATCCATTGCCCGGGTATGGTTGAGGCCGGGCGAGGGGAACATCACCATAAACAAACGTCCAATTGATGAGTATCTCAAGCGGGACACAGCTAAAATGATCATCCGTCAGCCTCTGGAACTGACTGAGACTCTGGGAAAATACGACATTTACGTCAATGTACAGGGTGGAGGTATTTCGGGTCAGGCTGGTGCGATCAAACACGGCATCTCCAAGGCACTCCTTGAAGTTAATCCGGACTTCCGCCCCCTGTTGAAAAAAACGGGTTTTCTTACGCGGGACTCACGAATCAAAGAGCGGAAAAAATACGGTCAGCCTGGTGCCCGGAAAAGATTTCAATATTCGAAACGGTAGGCTGGTGAGGCTTGGGAGTGCGGAGGAGGGTGAGGCGCCCTCCTTTTTTTATTTGAAACCACGCTCGGGGGATGATACCGAAAGTTCTGATTTCTTTCCGGTCTAGAGCCAATGGAATGTGGAGAGTTGGCGTACTGGATTGAAGAACCGTTTTGGCTTGAGCATGTTAGATTGCAGATTTGAGACCGAGGCGACGTTGACATGGAAAACTCAGACGATTCCCCAATCTGCATTCTGTAATCTTACCCTTAGGAATCCCCACAGGGGATCCGCCAGAGGTGGAATTCCACAGGGCAAGTCTGAAAAGAACAGTACTCTAGTACTCCTAAGTTGCCCACGGAACTGTCATATGGATCGGAAACGTATTCTCCATGGAGGTTGTTAGCTCTCCCGAAGAAAAAGGGGGGAACAGTGAAAATACGCGTCGCCGTGGTTGGCGCTACGGGTTACACCGGTTTCGAGCTTGTCGCACTTCTGCAGCAGCACCCCCGGGTGGAGCTGACCGCAATTACCTCGCAGTCCTATGCTGGCCAGCCCATCGGTGAGGTTTTTCCGGCACTCCGAGGGATGAGTTCCCTGGTGTGTGAGCCACTGGATCTTGAAAACATAGTGAAGCGGGCCGACTGTGTATTCGTGGCTTTACCGCACAAGACGGCTATGGAGGTAGTGGCTCCATTGGTTCGGGCTGGGAAACGGGTGGTGGACCTGAGCGCAGACTTTCGTTTCCGGGATCCGGAGATGTATGAGCAATGGTACCAAGAACATACAGCCAAAGAGCTTCTTGCCGAAGCGGTGTACGGCTTGCCAGAACTCCACGCTGAGAAAATCGGCTCTGCTCGTTTGGTGGGCAATCCGGGCTGTTATCCCACTGGAGTGATTTTGGCGGCATCACCTCTGGTGGCCGGTGGCGTGGTGGATCTGGACAGCCTGATCGCCGATTGCAAATCAGGAGTTAGCGGCGCCGGCAGGGCGGCGACACTAAACACCCACTACTGCGAAGCCAATGAGGGACTCAAGGCCTACAAGGTGGGAGAACACCGGCACACTCCAGAAATTGAGCAAGAACTCAGTGCTATTGCGGGAAGACCCATCAAAGTGGTGTTTACTCCCCACTTGGTCCCGATGTCGAGGGGTATTCTGACAACTCTCTATGCGAATCTTTCCAGGAAGGTGACCAAGGAGGAGATAGGAGTACTCTACCAGAAGGCATATGAGCACGCCCCTTTTGTCAGAATGCTGAATGAAGGCTCGTTACCATCTACGCTCCAGGTTCGGGGGACCAACTACTGTGATATTGGCTGGCGATTAGAGCTTCGCACCGGTCGAATGATCGTTATTTCTGCCATCGACAACCTTACCCGGGGCGGTTCAGGTCAGGCCGTTTGCAACATGAATCTGATGTTTGGTTTAGATGAAGATACAGGTTTAAAACTCCGGGTTTGGCAGCCATAGACGCATAGCGCATAGCGCATAGGGCGCAGCGCTATTACCAAATGATTTTGGAGTTATTGGTATTTTTCAGCCTCATTCATCAGATCTACCCAGCCCACGGTGTAGATTGGTGATGCCTGCTTGACCATCAGGTCAAAGGCTATGCGCTATGCTCTTTGGGCTATCCAGCGACTGACAATTATCAACGGGCATAAAGTATGCGCGAAGGGTCGATAAGGGGTACTAAAAGAAATTTCAAACTTGTCCTCGAATACGACGGCACCAACTATCACGGCTGGCAGCGTCAGAAAGGTGTCTTGACCATTCAGGAGGTTGTGGAGACGCGTCTGGCAATGATGACCCAGGCCCCGGTTCGCTTGATAGGTGCCGGCAGAACCGACGCTGGGGTCCATGCCCGGGGCCAAGTTGCCAATTTTCTCAGTGGAACCCAGATTCCACCTGAGAGACTTCGATGTGGTTTGAACAGTCTGCTTCCGGACGACATAGTTGGCCTGGAGTTGACCGAGGTGGATCTGAAGTTTCACGCTAGATTCCAGGCACGTAGCAAAGTCTATGAATATCGCATTCACAACGGTCCTGTGGCCCCGGCCCTGGGGCGACAATACCACTGGCATATCAGTCAGCCTCTCAGCTGGGACCTCATGGAAACGTGTTTGAAGCTACTTGAAGGAAAACATGATTTTGCTTCATTCCAGGCAACGGGAAGCAGTGTTCGCAACAGCGAGAAGGTGGTTTTCTCCACCCGGATCGCCCCGGCAGGTAACCACCTCTGGACCATTACCACTGAGGCCAACGGATTCCTTCGACACATGGTGCGCAACATCGTTGGCACGCTGGTTGCGGTGGGACGGGAAAAGCTTACGGTGGAGGAATTCTCTACCATTGTGGCCGCTCGCGATCGGAAGCAGGCGGGAATGACAGCGCCGGCGCGCGGTCTTTGTTTAACTGAGGTTCGTTACTAAACAACGCAAAACACCGATTGCCAGGCGCATAGTGTTCTTTAGTCATTGAATCACTACGGTACGCTGTCATTTATGGTCATTCCTTGTAACGACTTGATCACCTAATGACACCGCAGCCAAATGACCTCATGACAAAGATGACAGCACGCTATGCTCTTTGCGCTATGCGTTTACTTTATCGTGGCGTGGATAGTTCCTGGGCTTTTGCCATGAGTGCCCTTGATTTGGAACAGGGGAGGTGAAAAGATGAAACTCGCTGACCGGATGGCACAGATCCAACCTTCGCCCACACTGACCATTAATGCGAAAGCCAAGGCCCTGAGAGCTGCAGGAGTGGATGTGATCAGTTTTGGCGTGGGAGAGCCTGATTTTGACACCCCTGAGCACATACGTCAGGCTGCTGTTGATGCCATCAGGGACGGGTTTACCCGCTACACACCCGTAGGTGGTATTGAGGAATTAAAGGACGCCATCATAGCAGAGTTTGAGAATGGCTACGGACTCTCATATGGGCGAGATGAGATCGTGGTTTCCTGTGGCGCCAAGCATAGCCTGTACAATCTCGCTCAAGTATTGTTTGATCCAGGAGATGAGGTTCTCATACCTGCCCCTTACTGGGTGAGCTATCCGGATATTGTCAGATTAGCCGAAGCAGTTCCGGTAATTGTTCCCACTCAAGAAGCAGAAAAGTTCAAGCTCCGACCGGAAGCCCTTGAGGAGGCGATCACTGGAAAGAGTAAAGCCTTGATTTTGAATAGTCCATCCAACCCGACAGGTTCCACATACACTAGAGAAGAACTGGAGAGGCTGGCGCCGGTTATTCTCAGACATCGTCTCCTGGTGATTTCGGACGATATTTATCACCGGATTCTGTTCGAAGGCCAACCCTGGATTAGCCTAGGTATGCTTGCTGACGACCTCCAGAGCCAAACGATAATCGTTAATGGGGTTTCCAAAACCTATGCCATGACAGGTTGGAGGATCGGATACCTTGCTGCACCAGCCGAAGTGGTTGCGGCAGTAACCCGGATTCAGAGTCAAAGCACGTCCAATCCGACCTCCATCGCCCAGAAAGCGGGAGTCGAGGCGCTGCGCGGCCCACACCCGCTGTCCAATGAAGAGGACTGTGCCGCCGA
>CAYFXH010000099.1:6137-17186 GCA_964346905.1 uncultured Desulfobacteraceae bacterium
AGCGCTTACTGGCCCCCAAGATTGCGTGGAGAGGATGGTTGCAGAATTTGAAAAAAGACTCGCTCACATGGTTCAGCGGCTTGAAGCATTACCTGGAGTGCGGGTCACCAGGCCAACGGGTACATTTTACCTCTTTGCGAACTTCTCTTCCTACTATGGCCGCACCTACAATGACCAAACTATTACAGGCTCCCTAGATTTAACTGCGTTCTTAATGGATACAGTTCACCTGGCGGTGGTTCCTGGCGTGGCTTTTGGCGAGGATAGCTGCCTGCGTTTCTCCTATGCCGCTTCTATGGCCCAAATTGATCAGGGACTGGACCGTTTGAGTGAGGCCCTCTCTCATCTGACCTAAGCTCCAGGGGAGTCTTCAAAGTATTGTTCCAGTGATTGTTGTTTGGTGTCTAGGGACAGGAAGCGGTTAGCTGAGCAGTAAGTATAATCTTTAGATGCTGTATCAACACCATGGATGTTTTTGTGCACATCTTGGCGGTTGGTAGCTTGAACCGCAGAATGTCGAACAAGAAATTGCGACTATCGAAGTGATGGTTTACCTTTTCCGCAGGTTCGTTGTTCTGCTATTCGACCCGCCTGCCACTGCGAGCCCGCCCGGCAATCGCCTGAAGGCGAAGCTGATGGCGGACGGGCAAGGCGAGGCGGGCGGGTATTCGATTTTCACTGCATGCTTACATTGCATTAGCCTGTTCAGTGAGCGGTTATGTTGTCCTCCTTGGAAGAGAGGGGATGGACTGAGGAACCAGAAGAATGGGGCCGAAAAGACGATCAAGGCTACATGAGGTACTGGCTGAAGCGATTGGGGTGGCACTGTATGCGTCAATTGAAGCAGTGGGCAACCACGCGGTTCGGACCCATTTTCGTCTGGTGACACTTTGCCCCAGAAGTGAGCACTATGGATGCTCATACTGAGCATAGTAAAAAGTCCAACTGAACCATAGGTAACCCTTTTTGCGTGCGGTGAGTTTAACCTTGACAATGAAAAGTGATTTTTCTAAGTTTAAAGTATCATTGATGATTTTGATGAGGGTCTCCTGTCTACTGTGTTGGACTGAAGGGTTTGGTAGAGAGAAAGCGTGGCCTTGACCTTGGTCTGTATTTTGCATAAATATCCCAAGACCGTGACGAAGCAGTCCTGCCAGAGAAGGTAGGAGTCCTATATGGCAAAAAAGTTAGGCAATTTTTTGGTCCGTGAGGGCCTGATCACAGCTGAACAGTTGGAAAGCGCACTCCAAGAGCAAAAGGCCAACGGGGGCATGCTGGGAAGCAACCTCGTAAAGATGGGATTTATTGAAGAGGCTGAGCTCATGGAGTTCTTGAGCAAGCAATTTGGTGTGCCCTCCACCGATCCTTCCAAGCTGGACGTAGATAATGAAGTTATTGAGATGATCCCCGCGAATATCGTCCAGAAGTACAAGATAGTTCCCATATCCCTGGAGGGACAGACGCTGACCATAGCCATGGTTGACCCTTCCAATATTTTTATCATCGATGATATTAAATTTCTCACCAGAAAAAACATCCGTGTTACTGTTGCCACTGAGAGTTCCATAAAGTTGGCCATGGACAGATTCTATGATGCCGGTGCCTCTCTGGAAGATGTAATGAGTGAGTTTGATGAAGAAGGGGTCGACGTTGTCGACTCTGCAGAAGAGCTCGATCTCACCGAGCTTGAGAGCGCGGCTGAGCAGGCTCCGGTAGTAAAGTTGGTGAATCTCATTCTGGTGGATGCCATCAAGAAAATGGCCAGTGACATTCACATTGAACCGTATGAAAAAAGCTTTCGGGTGCGCTACCGCATTGATGGTGTACTCTACGAAGTGATGAAACCGCCAATGAAACTGAAAAATGCGCTTATCTCGCGGCTTAAAATTATGTCCAGGCTGGACATCGCCGAACGCCGCCTGCCTCAAGATGGTCGGATCAAACTCAAGACCAAGGGCAGGGAGATGGATTTCCGCGTCTCGGTGCTGCCGACCTTGTTCGGCGAAAAGGTCGTTCTCCGACTCCTGGACAAATCCAATCTCCAACTGGACATGACCAAGTTGGGCTTTGAAGAGCCGCAGCTAAAAGATTTTAAAGAAGCGATTTACAAACCGTTTGGTATGGTGCTGGTAACGGGACCCACGGGAAGCGGCAAAACCACAACTCTCTATAGTGCCCTTTCGGAACTGAATAAAACCACAGAAAACATTTCCACCGCAGAGGATCCTGTGGAGTTCAACCTGGGCGGGATCAACCAGGTGCAAATCCATGAATCCATCGGACTCACTTTCGCGGCTTCACTGCGCTCATTCCTGCGGCAAGATCCAGACATAATCATGGTGGGCGAGATCCGCGATTTTGAGACCGCCGAAATCTCCATCAAGGCGGCGCTCACCGGACATATGGTTTTGAGCACCCTGCATACCAATGATGCCCCGAGTACGGTTAACCGTATGTTAAATATGGGGGTGGAACCCTTTCTGGTGTCCTCGGCGGTAAACCTTATTCTCGCCCAGCGACTGTCCCGCCGGATTTGCATGGATTGCAAAGAAGAGGTGGAAATTCCCAAAGAGACACTGCTGGATTTGGGAGTCCCCGAAGAAGAGGTGGGAGGCTTCAACTGCCAGCATGGCGTTGGTTGTCCGACCTGTAGTCAAACCGGGTACAAGGGCCGTATTGCCCTGTATGAGGTCATGCCACTGTTTGAAGAGATCAAAGAACTGGTTCTGGTGGGGGCCTCCAGCACCGAGATCAAACGTGAAGCCATGCGGCTAGGTATGCTGACTCTGAGGCAGTCGGGCATTAACAAACTGAAAGAGGGAATCACTACGGTGGAGGAAGTGGTCCGCTGCTCGGTGAAAGACTAGCTTGATCAATCTGGACGGTTACCTCCCATTCAGCAGGTTATCCGTCCACATTGCAACGAACAGGGAAGGTGGATCGGTTTTTCCGGCAGCAAGGAGGTTAACATCCTCGCTATCATTGCATACTAAAGAAAAGGAGCGACCATGCCTGATTTCATATGGAAAGGCGTCAATCGCAAAGGAAAGAAGAAAAAAGGCGAGATGGAAGCTGAGAGCGAAAACTTCGTTCGACTCACCTTAAGACGTCAGGGCATCGAGCCCACTACAATCAAACCGAAGCCCAAAGACATATTTGAAAACGTAAAGTTTCTCCAACCAAGGGTAACCGAAAAGGACATCGTGGTGATGACCCGTCAGTTTGCCACCATGATAGACGCGGGCCTTCCTCTGGTGCAGTGCCTGGAGATTCTTCACGGGCAGCAAGATAATCGTACCTTCAAGAGGATACTCAAACATATCAAGGAGGACGTTGAGGAGGGGTCTACCTTTGCTGATGCCTTGAAGCAGCATCCTGAAGTTTTTGATGATCTTTTCGTGAACCTTGTGGCTGCAGGTGAGATCGGCGGTATTTTGGACATTATTCTTAATCGACTGGCCGCCTATATCGAGAAGGCATCCAAGTTGAAAAAGAAGGTTAAGGGAGCCATGACCTACCCTATCGTGGTCATGGTGATTGCCGTCATGGTGGTGGCGGTCATTCTCATCTTCGTGATCCCGGTGTTCCAGACGATGTTTGCCGACTTCGGCAAAGCACTGCCAGTCCCCACCCAGATTGTCGTCACCTTGAGTGAATTTGTAAAAAGCTATATTATTTACATGATCGTGGGTCTGGGCGTACTTATCTTTGCCTTCAGGCGGTTCTATAAAACGGAAAAAGGCCGAGGGTTGGTGGATCAAACTGTTCTCAAGGTTCCGGTTTTCGGCATGCTCATCCGGAAAGTAGCTGTCGCCAAATTTACCCGGACCCTCGGCACGATGATAAGTAGTGGTGTGCCAATCCTGGACAGCCTTGACATTGTGGCAGCCACTGCTGGAAACAAGACCATTGAGGAGGCCATTCGCGAAACCAGGCAAAGCATCAGTGAGGGCCGAACCATTGCCGAGCCCCTGGCAGACAGCGAAGTCTTTCCGTCCATGGTTGTGCAGATGATATCGGTGGGTGAAGCCACTGGCGCCTTGGATACCATGTTGAGTAAAATCGCTGATTTCTATGATGATGAAGTTGATGCAGCCGTAGATGCTCTCACCTCAATGCTCGAGCCGTTCATGATGGTTTTTCTGGGAGGCACTATTGGCGGTTTGGTAGTTTCCATGTATCTTCCAATATTTCAAATGGCTGGGGCCGTGGGTGGCTGATCAACCATGTCTAGGCATGAACAGGATTCAACAGGGAGCAAGGAGCTTTTAGGGAGAATAAAGTGGCTAATGCTCCTCAGGTTGCTCTTTGCCACCTTTCTCCTCGTCGCCACCGTTATTGTTCAAGCCAGGGCCTTTCCGACCTTTTTTAGCACTTCTCTTCTCTCTCTGTACATTCTCACCGGAGTCATTTACTTTCTGACTCTTTGCTATGCGCTGTTTCTCAAACGTATCAAAAACTATATTCCTCTTGCCTATGTACAGCTGATCTTTGACGTTTTTTTTGTGACGGCATTGATCTACGTGACCGGCGGGATCGAGTCCATCTTTTCTTTCATGTACATCCTCACGATTATCAATGCTGCCATTATTCTCTACCGCCGCGGTGGGCTCCTCATTGCATCGGCCAGCAGCATCTGCTACGGCTCCCTTTTGGATCTCCAATACTTTGGCGTTATCCATCCATTCTACACTCACGGTTCCGAGTTGATGATTTACAGCATTGGCTACTACTTCTATACTCTGCTGATGAACATCGCCGCTTTTTTTGTGGTGGCCTTCTTGAGTAGTTACCTGGCAGAGGAACTTCGCCGCAGTAGTGTAAAGCTAGAGGCCAAGCAATACGATCTGGATCAACTGGAATTGCTCAATCGCAATATTGTCCAAAGTATCAACAGTGGACTCGTTACCCTGAACAATGCGTTGGAAATCACCTACGTCAATCCGGCAGCCGAGCTTATTTCTGGATTCAGCAATCGGGAACTGGAGGGAAGTCACATTGGTGATATTTTCCCCGAAATTGTCCCCTATCTGCGGCTTAGTGAGGATGGCGGTGGCAGAGATATGGCTCAACGGTTGGAAGCTATTGACATTACCTTTAAACGACGGGACGGTGCCAACCTCCACCTGGGATTCTCCCAGTCAATGCTCCGGGATCCAGGAGGAAGCGAATTTGGTTTGATCCTGATCTTTCAGGATCTCACTGAATTTCGCCAGATGCAGGAACAGGTGCGAAGGATGGACCGGTTGGCAGTAGCGGGTGAACTGGCCGCTGGGATTGCCCATGAGATAAAGAATCCCCTGGCGTCACTCAGCGGTTCAATCCAGATGCTCCGGGACGAGTTGGATTTTGGCCCGGTGCAACAGCGACTCATGGATATTACCATGCGGGAAGCGGAACGGCTGAATGCACTGGTGAATGAGTTTCTGTTTTTTTCCCGGCCAGAGAAGGCCGTAGATCAATCGGTGGAGGTGAATGGAGTAATTAACGATACCTTGGAGATGTTTAAAAACAGTCCAGAGCTCTCCCGGCCTATTCGCATTCACAAAAAGCTTACCAAGAATTTATGGATTTATATTGATTCGCGGCGACTTCAGCAGGTTATCTGGAACCTTATGCTCAACGCCGTTCAAGAAATGAAAAACCGGGGCCGGCTCTCCATTGCCACCGCCATACGTAACAAGGAAGGATCCGGGAATGCGCAAGAAAAATTGGTGGAAATCTCGATCTCAGACACGGGTCCCGGCATTCTCCCGGAGAATCAGGGTAAGGTGTTTGACCCGTTTTACACCACCAAGGAGCAAGGCACGGGTCTGGGCCTTACCATCGTTCACCGGATCGTAGAAAACTATGGCGGTAAGATCTTCCTTGAGAGTGACGGACGCAGCGGTACCACCTTCCTCCTGCACTTCCCTCTAGCAGAGGAACACCCCGAGGACAGGCCCCAATGACCCGCCTATAGTGCTTGACTCAATAGGGTAAATGATTTATGGTAACGCGTTTTGAGATCCTGTGATCACAGGGCGTGAGGCTTGTCCAAGATCGGTGGCACTGACGCTCTGGATTGACAGCTTGGGAAATACGTCTTCTTTCTGAGCCATCAGCACTCAGTCCTGGTTTCCAGACAAAGCCGAGAGATGCGGGAGGTCTCGGAAAAACTCCACCAAGCGCTACCCCTGCACGATTTTCCTCATGTCCCGACGTTGCGGCAGCTGATGGCTAATCCTGGTCTTTTCTTGGACAGGATGTGCCGAGGGCTCGCGAAGCATGACCATGAGTGATGAAAGCCAGGTGTTCCGTCAGCGGAGACAAAAGGCTCAAGACCTGCGAAAGGCTGGGGTGGAACTATACCCAAATGATTTTAGGGTTCAAGATCACCTGGCAGATATCACGGAGCGCTATGGAGATTGGGACGACGAAGCCCTGGCCCAAGAGAAAAGAGTCTTCATCTGTGCAGGCCGGATCATGTCCATACGTTCTTTTGGCAGAGCTTCCTTCATGCACCTAAAAGATGGTACGGGCAAACTTCAAGTCTATGTTAAACGAGACATGATCGGTCAAGAGGAGTATCGGCTTTTCAGGAAGATGGACATCGGTGATTTCATTGGTGTGAAGGGTACCGTTTTTCGCACCCATGCCGGTGAGTTGACCCTGCTGGTCCAGGAGGGAAAGATTCTGAGTAAAAGTTTGCGACCTCTGCCGGAGAAATGGCACGGGCTTCGCGATGTCGAGACGAGGTACCGCCAACGCTATGTGGATCTGGTGGTCAATGAAGAGATTCGGGAGATTTTCATCAAGAGAGCAAGGATTATCCAAAAGATACAAGAATTTCTCAGGAAGCATGAGTTCATTGAGGTGGAGACACCAATGATGCAACCCATCCCTGGAGGAGCCACTGCACGCCCTTTCAAAACGTTCCATAATGCACTGGGCATTGATCTGTATCTGCGCATAGCCCCCGAACTGTACCTGAAGCGCCTCTTGGTGGGTGGTTTTGAGCGGGTCTTCGAGATAAATCGAAATTTTCGCAATGAGGGGATATCGTATCAGCACAATCCCGAATTTACCATGTTGGAGTTTTATCAGGCCTATGCCACCTTTGAGGACTTAATGCCCTTTACCGAAGAGATGGTCTGCTTTGTGGCCCAGGAGATACATGGCAGCCTAGATCTAACGTTTCAAGGCACCAAGATCAATTTGCGTCCACCCTGGCCTCGTTATCGACTCAATGATGCTCTCGTTACTTTTGGAGGCCTAAAGAAAAGTGAGGTGGAAGACGAGGAAAAGCTGCAGGCCAGGGCTCAGACCTTAGGAATTTCCACCACCGGGCAGGAGCGGGGAAAAATTCTCACCAAGCTGTTCGATGTCCTAGTGGAGCCAAAACTAGAACAGCCCACGTTTATCACTCACTATCCTCTTGATGTTTCCCCACTTTCGCGGCGCAACGAGGAAGACCCTTCCTTGGCCGATAGATTTGAACTCTTCATTGCCGGCCATGAGATAGCGAATGGCTTTTCGGAGCTGAACGACCCTGTGGACCAGAAAGAGCGATTGGTACAGCAAGTGGCGGCCCGTAGGGCTGGTGACGAAGAGGCACACTTCATGGATGAGGACTACATCCGCGCCCTTGAATATGGTATGCCCCCCGCGGCCGGAGAGGGGATGGGTATTGATCGACTGGTCATGCTGTTCACGGACCTGGCCTCCATCCGGGAGGTGATCTTATTTCCCCACCTCAGACCAGAGCGCGGCTAGGCCGCTAGAGCAACACCATTGCTGATATGTCCTATGAACTGTTTATAGGCCTCCGTTATCTGAAGGCCAAACGCAAACAGACCTTCGTCTCTCTCATCACTCTCATTTCCATTGCCGGGGTTATGGTTGGAGTAACTGCTCTGATCGTGGTTTTGGCAGTGATGAATGGGTTCAAGGAAGATCTCCGGGAAAAAATTCTCGGGGTGACCTCCCATGTGGTTATTTCCCGTTTCGATGGAAATATTCGCGCGTATGAGAAGGTGATGGCGCAGGTGGAAGAGGTACCAGGCGTTACTGCTGCCACGCCGTTTATCTATACCCAGGTCATGATCAGTTCGCGACAGACAATTTCTGGCGCTGTGCTCAGGGGGATTGAACCCGAGACCGCGGCCAAGGTCATCAATCTGCCAAGAAACCTGCGCAATGGTAGTCTCGAAGAGTTGGGCATTGCTGACAGGTCAGGAGATATGAGAACCACCCCAGGAATCATCCTGGGTAACGAGCTCGCCAGGAATCTCGGGGTGGCACGGGGGGATCCCATCACCGTAATCTCTCCTTTAGGACGTCTTACTCCCCTGGGTCAGGTGCCGCGAAGCCAGACCTTTAGGGTGGCGGGAATATTTGAATCTGGCATGTACGAATACGACTCCACCATAGCCTATGTGTCGCTTTGGGCTGCTCAGCGCTTTCTGGGTATCGGGGATCGAGTCACCGGCATCGAAGTCCGGGTAGATGATATTTACCAAGCAGATCGGGTGGCACGGGCCGTCGGCAAAGCATTAGCTGGCTATCCCTACTGGAGTCGGGACTGGATGCGGATGAACAGGAATCTCTTTTCGGCTTTGAAATTGGAAAAAATAGTGATGTTTATCATTCTCACGTTAATTATTCTGGTGGCTGCGTTCAACATTATCGGTACCTTGATTATGGTGGTTATTGAGAAAACCCGGGATATTGCAATCCTCAAGTCCATGGGTGCCACCCGCAGAAGCATCATGAAGATTTTTATGATCGAGGGTGCAGTGATCGGCTTGGTGGGAACACTCCTTGGACTTGTGGGAGGCTACACCCTTTGCAAGCTTCTGGCCACCTATCAGTTTATTGAGCTGCCGCCAGATGTCTATTACATATCTACTCTGCCGGTTAAGATGGATCCGATAGACGTTACCCTCATCGTCTTGGCTGCAATAGTCATTAGCCTGGTGGCCACGGTCTATCCAGCCTGGCAGGCTTCACGACTGGACCCGGCGGAGGCCATCCGCTATGAATAGCACCGAGCCGATCCTCAAGGTGACGGGACTTTACAAACACTTTGGCAGCGGCGAGCGCCGTGTCGACGTTCTTCGTGGCATAGATCTCACCTTGTTCGGGCAGGAGAGTGTTGCGGTGGTAGGCGCTTCCGGAGTTGGAAAGTCCACACTGCTTCACATTCTCGGCACCCTGGAGCGGCCCAGCGAGGGGGAGGTAATCTATGAGGGAGTGAGTGTTTTCAGCTTCCAAGAGCCACAGCTGGCAGCCTACCGCAATCGCACCATTGGTATTGTTTTTCAGTTTCACCATCTGCTGCCTGAATTTACTGCTCTGGAAAACTCCATGTTACCAGCGCTCATTGGGCGCAAGAGTAAAAGGGAGTCGAAGAAGCTTGCAGAGTTTGTCCTGGATCTGGTTGGCTTGAGTCACCGTATGGACCATCGTGTGGGAGAACTCTCTGGCGGAGAGCAGCAACGGGTTGCTGTCGCCAGGGCTCTGGTGCTGAGTCCAAAGGTGCTCCTCGCTGATGAGCCCAGCGGTAATTTGGACACGAAGAGCAGCCGGAACATTCATAAACTGCTGCTGCGCCTCAATCAGGAACAAAAAGTGAGTTTGGTTGTCGTTACACACAATATGGAACTTGCAGGCATGATGCAAAGACAGTTGCAGATGAAGGACGGACTCCTAAACGAGATCGAGTAACCTGCAGAGAGCGAGTACGTTGTGAAATTTCGCCTTCTTTTTGTTCTGCTGGTACTGTCTCTCACCTGGCCCCAGCCGCTCTATTCTCGAACCATTCGTCTTGTCGTTATCCCCCTCAAATTTTACAGTGAGGAGGATCTTGGAAATCTGCGCAAGCCGCTCATGGATATGCTGGTCAGAGGCTTGAAGCAGGAGGGATTCCAGCCAGTTCTTGCCTTGGGAGCAATTGAGGAAGAGCCGGAGTGGGAGGTTCAAGAGATAACCGATGCTCTCGCGCGACAGTTTGGTGCGGAACTGGGTAGCACCCTTGCTCTTTATGGAAGTCTCAGCAAAATAGGCGATCAAATAAGTTTCGATATGCGCTTGGTTGATGTTTACCAGAAACGGGCCACAGTTCCCATCTACGTAACTCAGGTGGGGTTGGAAAATCTCGCTAGTGCGGTGGCAGATCTGTCTCGAGAAGTCGCCATCCGCATCTTGGGGAGGAAGAAGATCCATCAGATTTTGGTGGCTGGCAATCAGCGTATTGAAACCGAGGCCATTAAACTAAGAATCAAGAGTAAGAGTGGTGACGTATTTGATCAGACTAAGTTGCGTAACGATTTGACAGCAATCTACAAGATGGGCTATTTCAAAGAGGTTCGTATTGAGGCGGAGGATACGCCCCAAGGGCAAGATGTGGTTTTTGTTGTAACAGAAAAGCCAACCATCAACAAAGTATCAATCCGTGGCGCCAAGGCTGTCAAAAAAGAAGACGTTCTTGCTGCCATGACCACGAGACAATACAGTATTCTTCAGCGCGCGGCCTTAAAGGGAGATGTGGAAAAAATCCGTCTACTCTATCGAGACAAAGGCTACTATAATGCTGAGGTCGCTTACGAAGTTGAGCCTCTCGAGGGGAACCGTGTCAATGTCACCTTTCGAATCAAAGAGCGCAAAAAGCTGTACATTCGCAAAATAACGTTCAGTGGCAATCAGCACTACTCGGATGATGATCTGAAAGATCAGATCAAGTCCTCAGAGAAGGGCTTCTTCTTCTGGGTCACCGAATCTGTGATTCTCAAGCGGGAAAAGTTGCAAGTAGATGTGGACATTCTCGCCGTCTTCTACCTGAATCACGGCTTCATGGATGTCAAGGTGGGGCGACCAATCATTACCTATGATGAAAAGGGGATCTACATCAATTTTCCCATCGACGAGGGCAGACGGTTCTTGGTGGGTAACGTGGAGGTGACTGGGGAGGGCGTTGAGCCAGATGAGAAGCTGCTAGACAAGATCAGGTTATACAAAGAGAAATACTTTAACCGCGAGGTTCTGGCAAAGGATCTTGAAAGGCTTACA
>CAYFXH010000100.1:0-4567 GCA_964346905.1 uncultured Desulfobacteraceae bacterium
CTGTGGAATCCTCCGAAGGAGGGCCGCCAACGGGCGGCATTCCACAGGGCAGGTTTCCCAATGTTCGAAACAAAGACAGTCGCTAGGATATTGAGGTTTTTGGGTTTTGTTCATTTGAAACTGGGGACCCTCCCGGAGGGTGGGGAGTCCGGAGGACAATTATGGTAATTCGGATTTGCCCTTCGACTTGGCTCAGGGTGCTGAGTCCTTCAACTCTGCTCAGGACCGTGAGCCTGTCGAACGGCTGGTCGAACCATTTCGGATTTCGGATTTATGTAGCTCTGTGCCTGGCACTGAGCCAAAGAGTTAAGCTTACCTGTCTCGATCTGAGTCGTGCGTTTGTGCCTGGGCCTTTTCCAGTGCCGACTCAGCCAAGAATTCGAAGACCTCTATGCCTTGGAGATCGGCTGTCTCCTCTCCCCGGGCATATTGCATGACCCAGGCAAGGTCCAAATCACTCTGCGGCGAGAACGTTCCTTTCTTCAGGCCTAACAGAAGGTTTTCTTCGTCGAAGAGGATTAGATGCTCAAAGGTAGGAACAGCACCGCCGTTAGCCTTTGGCCTGGCAAAGCTCTGCAAATCCTGCTCGAGCACCCCAAGCGACACCGGCTGGAAATCCAGTAGCTCAAAAAAGAGATCAAAAGACTCCTGTATTTGGGCAACAGATTTCTGGTCCAAACCCTGGCGTGCATCTTCCACCAGCTCTGCCAGGTCATCCCTCGTATACGTGATATCGAGTTCAGCCAGAGCATGGGCATGTAATCGTTTCAGTGATTCCTTGCCCTTACTTACGATTACATCCTGATCATTCAAAATTTTCTTGATATTCCGGATGCTGAGCATTTCCTTCCACATGGGACTTTTGCGGAGGGCTACATCAGCTACAGTGGTGTGATAGATCGGCAATTCGTTGTCAAGCACCAACACCTCCAGGGTCTCGCCCTCAAGAGGACGGACATAGAGGTGGAGATCCCTAACCTTCTTGGGCTCCAGATCAGTCATATCGAGAAGTTTCTGGGTAAGTCCCTTGTCCAACCATCGCTGTGCGGGAGTCTCTCTCATTGTGAAAATGAGCTTTCGCAGAAGTGCATCGAGTTGAATCTTGGCTCTCAGATTTTCTTTAAAGGACATGGCGACAATCTCCTCGTAACCAAGTACGTATCAAGTCCCGTCTTCTGGAAGCTGAGTGTCTACTGTGCTCTCATGATAGCAGGAATTGGCGATAGTGTGGTCAATTACCTTTTCAAGATCACAACAATGGTGGACTTTCCCAGATGAACTGGTATCCTTTTATCCAACATTCCGAGCCCACGTCTTCTCAGCCCCCGGCTCGGAGAGCGCGTCAGAAGTCGATGGCTTTGTCGCCAAAGAGTGCTCGTGGAGTGTTGGAGCAACTAAGATTTTACATGTAAAACAAAGACTTCAGGTATGGGGCTGATAATCAGTTTTGTCTTTTCAATAAAAACATGTTGCAGTTATGTAGGAAGAATCCTGTATTCGTAGCGTAAAATCTGAAATCTGCATTCTTAAATCTGCAATGATCATTACTCCAGTACGCCAGAGTCCCATTGAAATAGCAGATGGTGTCACCCCCCTCTCGGGGTACATTACAGCCAGGTCCTTCGGGCCTGCATTCTTTCCTGTATGAGGGCGGAAAAGGGTATGCGAAGAATCGGGCTATTGCAAAATACCATACAAGAGTACGCCTGGGGATCACCTACATCTATCCCAGAGCTTCTCGGGCTGCCAGTAGAGGCGGATACACCCCAGGCGGAACTTTGGATGGGAGCCCACCCGAAAGCACCATCCCAGGTTTTTTGCGATGGCCGCTGGAGATCTCTGTTGGAGGTAATTCAAGAGAATCCCAAAGAAGTATTGGGGAAGGAGGCGGCTAGTAGGTTTTCCAACAAGCTGCCATTTTTATTCAAGGTACTCGCTGCAGCAAAACCACTATCCATCCAAGCTCATCCCAACAAAGAGCAGGCTAAGCAGGGCTTCGCCCGGGAAAATGCGCTGGGAATACCGTTGGATGCTCCTCAGAGAAACTACAGAGACGATAACCACAAACCAGAGATCATTTGTGCCCTCACGCCATTCTGGGCTTTGAACGGCTTTCGCAGAATACAAGAGATTTTAGCACTTTTGGAAAGATTTGAGGTTCCAGGTTTAACAGAAATGACTCACTATCTGCGAGATCATCCCAACCGGGAGGGGTTGAAACATATCTTCCACCAGTTGATGGTCATGGAGGAGGGTAAGCAGCGGAAAATAATCAATGAAGCGGTTGTCTCTGCTGAGATGTGGGCCAGCTCAGACCCTGTCTGCACATGGATGACCAAACTCTATGAGGAATATCCGGGCGACATTGGCGTTCTCTCTACCATTCTCTTGAACCTGGTCCTGCTGCAGCCGGGAGAGGCCATGTATCTCCAGGCTGGTGAGCTTCATGCCTATCTCGAAGGTGTTGGGATTGAGCTGATGGCCAATTCTGATAATGTTTTGAGAGGTGGGCTGACGCCCAAACATGTGGATGTACATGAGCTGCTCAGCATTTTGAATTTTGCCGACAGTGCAGTGGATATCCTGAGACCTGAGAAGCTCGCAACGGGTGAGGCTGTTTATCCAACGGAGACTACGGAGTTTATTCTTTCCGTTGTTGCAGTAAGCGAAGGGTCTCTTTTCAAGAGCGCTCGCAACCGTAGCGTGGAAATACTAGTGTGTACGGCAGGCCAAGCCACATTCACTGACTTGAGCGACGGTGAGACCACGGGCTTGACCCAGGGAACCTCTGCTGTTGTACCCGCAGCAGTAGAGCAATACATTATCGAGGGCGATGCAACCTTTTATAAGGCCACGGTTCCCCTGTGAAGCCATGTGCGTCGTTCTAAATCGGGAAACTCTAGCAAGGGGAGGTAGATATATTTCTAGTTAACCACAGAGCCACATGGCTCAAAAAATCCGAATTCCGAATACCTGCCCGCCATGCGAGCAAGGCGAGGCAGGCGGGTCGAAATCCGAAACAATTCTCAAGTTCTCCAAATTCAAATGACCCAAACCCCTAATACTTATTTGGAGTTCAATTAGCAATATTTTGAACATTAGAGAATTCGGATTTTGAATTTGTTTCGTGTTTCGTGCTTCGGATTTCGGATTTGATTGAGGGTTCGCCGCGCTGTGGCTTAAGCGAAGAGTGATGCCTACTGCTGACCTCAAACTAGAGCTTTAGCTCTGTCTGGGACAGCTGCTCCAGTGCCAACATTAGGGCCTGAGTACCCAGTTTTCCGTGCCCCTGGGCATTGACGGCCAGGTAGAGCTGGTGGACCAGGGCCAAGCCGGGTAGGGCAATACCCATACGTCGGGCTTCCTCCAGGGCTATGGACATGTCTTTGATGAAATGCTCAACAAAGAACCCAGGATCAAAATCGCGCTGGAGGATGCGTGGGGCCGTGTTGTTGAGGGCCCAGCACGCCGCAGCACCGCTACGTACGGAACGTAGCATGGTCTCCAGATTCAGGCCCGCTTTGTATCCGTAGAGGAGGCTTTCACACACTCCGATCATGGTGCCGGCGATGACAATCTGGTTGCACATTTTGGCATGCTGCCCTGCCCCAGCCCCGCCCTGACGGACAATGTGCTGTCCCATGGTTTCAAGCAGCGGCTTAATGACCTCAACCACACTCCTGTCGCCACCTGCCATTATGGAGAGCGTGCCGTTGCGGGCGCCGATATCACCACCAGACACCGGCGCGTCAACAGCGTAAACGGACTTTGACAGAGCCGCAGCGTAAATCTCCCGGGCCAGACTTGGCGAGGTTGTGGTCATATCAACCACAATGCTGCCCGCCTTGATGCCGGCCAAAATGCCATTTCCACCCAGATAAACCTCCCGTACATCCTCTGGGAAGCCGACCATGGTGAAAACCACAGTGGACTGCGCCGCCACTGCCCGGGGTGACTCGCCCCATGCACCGCCCGAGTCCAAGAGCGGTTGGGCCTTGCTCTTGGTGCGGTTGTAGACGTTCACCGTGTACCCTTTGGTGAGCAGGTGGTTGCACATGGAAAGCCCCATAACTCCGGTGCCGATCCAACCGATGGGAGTTTTTGCGGAAATCAGTGGTGGTTTGTTGACATTGGAGATCGCCATACTCCTACCCATACTCGTATCACATTGGGAAGTCAATACGGTTCTGTCCAGGAGTCCCGCCAAAAAGCTCAGGTGCTCGTTGTTTCACAGCCTCCCCCCTTTGCCCTTTTCTGGTGATTCTTGTGAGTGACCTGCCCTGTTCCATAAGGAGATTCGCTGACTAGCCGTATCCTATTGGTATTTTTCTTGCAGTAAAAAACAGCAACCTGACCTTGCGACGCCTGAACTATTGATCTGGCAAAGTCAGGAAAGGAACGCGATCCCTTTTTACCATCGGACCTTTATCCCGAGACTGTTACTGGGTGTCCGATTTTGCTGGGTGATGGCCATCCGGAAACTCGGTTTAGGGCTGTCATTCTGAGGAGCAAAGCGACGAAGAATCCCGTGTTTAAAAGCTTGAGAGGAGATTCTTCGCTGAGTTTA
>CAYFXH010000100.1:4577-16996 GCA_964346905.1 uncultured Desulfobacteraceae bacterium
TGAGCCTGTCGAAGGGCTCAGAATGACAGTGGGTCGTTTGCGGGTGGAAACTAGGTGACCAGAAACGTTACAGCGGAGGTTGGTAAAAGCAATGGATGATTTATCCAAAGCAATGCAAGAGGCGACTGCCTACCTGGATCGTCAGAAAGATGAAAGACATCCTGAAAAAAAACCTGAGTCCAAGAAGACGGTAAAAGAGGTAAAACCCGTAAGGAGAACGAGTACCCTTCGGAGCAAGGCGAGTGAAGTTCAGAGTAATCCAACCCTTGTTGTGGCCTATGGCGTTGCGATAGCCTTGGCAATCATTGCAGCCGGGATCTCCACCCAATGGTTGGTACCTGCGCTTGGTGCTAGTTTCGGCATTGCCACCAACATAATCTCCAAAGGAATGGCCGCCACTGGCCAGGATAGCTCGTGGGTGATACCGGTGGGTGCCGGGGGCCTTGCCCTCATTGGCGGCGTTCTGGTGGTTTTTCTTCTTATGAGAATAGTGAAGCACGCAGCCAGCCGACCGTATCTGTCAGTTCTGCCGCTTCTTGCGGTTCTGGCAGGCTTTTCTGTTGATATGTGCAAAGATTTCTACCCAAACCTTCCCATGGTGAGAATCGGCTTTGCCGCAGTTACCAGCGTCTTATTCGTCATAGGTGGTCTGTGGTGGAGAAGGTATGGCCTTCTGCATAAAATGGCAGGCACTCTCCTTATGCTGATCTCAGCCATGGTCATCCTGGCACATGGAGTCAGCGGCGGTATAAACCAAGGCCTGGAAGCCGCTTTGAGCAATGTACCAACCCAGAGCTGGATGGCACTGGGCGGGCTCATGACTATTCTGGTTGTAACCGGACTTCTCGCATTCACCCTAAGGCGAGAAATAGACGATTCATAAGCACCCCTGCCCACAGCAAGCTTGCTTCTCGTTCTTCCCATGAGACTCCCTGGATTTGTCCCCCGAGATTCACTGGCGGGTTCAGCAATCTGGTTCAAGAAGGTTTAGAGAGGCGGAACGTCTGTGGCTTTCACCAAATCAGACAGAGGGTATGGTAAAGTGCATCTTTAGGTGGTGCTTCCAAAATCTTCGATTCGTGTTACTCGATGGTTTGTAAAGATACTCATCGCATATAGACCTTCAACCTCAAAAATCCAGCATCTTCACCCTGTGGAATCCTCCGGAGGAGGGCCGCCACTGGCGGCATTCCACAGGGCTGGTGTCCAGCATCCAGATCCATTTCCCTACCACTTTGAGAGCCGGAATAAAGAGCCCGGTTCCCTTCTCCTTGAGAACGCTACTTAACCAGAGCCCGTAGAGGGGAAAGTAGCCACTCAGCAGAAAATCTGCTGAAACTGAAAAAATTTATGATACCGGCCACCTAGGAGATATTTCGGCATGATCATTGCTTTCTTGCGAGGAAAGGTCGTTTCGACGGCGAAGAGAAGCAGAAAGGCCATTAAACGTTAAAATGTTGATACCAAAACCATTTGTCAAAATCATTATATATCTTTTAGTGCTCTTTTTTCTCGTTCTTATGCTCTTCACAAGGGATATTTTAGCAAATGATATTGAAAAAGATACAGGCTTGGTTCACCTGGTTTCCCCTGGGGAGTCACTCCATACAATCGCCCGCCGCTACTTACCCTTGACAGAGGAATTGACCGTTGGTGACTTGATCGAGAGAATCAAAAACCTGAGTGGGCTCCAAGGCTCGCTGATTCGACCGAACCAACGTCTCTTGATACCTCTTGTCCGGTCAGCGCCAGTAAAAGCCAAGACCGTTCCAAAACAAATAGATTTCGAAGCAAAGGGTATTTATGTAAACCGCTATTCCATAGCGTCCCAGAAACTAAAGCTGCTGGTGGATGACCTGATCGCTTCTGGGGGCAACACTGTCATCCTCGATGGCAAGGACATGTCCGGAAGGCTCTCTTACCCTTCGAAAGTGAGTCTGGCCGACGAAATCGGCGCAAATGATCGTCCTGTCACCAGAGATCTCGGCAAACTGATTCACTACCTGCACACACGGGGAATCCACGTTGGGGTCCGACTGGTCCTCTTTTACGATCAGCTCTTGGCAGCGGCGAGACCCGAGTTGGCCATTCGGGACAGCATCACAGGAGAGCCGTTGATTGAAAACGGCAAGGCAGCATGGGTGGATCCAGCGCAGCCGGCCGTTCAGGAATATAATCTACAGATCACCAAAGAGCTAGCAGAGATGGGGGTAGACGAAATTCAGTTCGACTACATACGATTTCCCACAAAGAGAAATATCGAATATGCCCAATCGAGTCTTGATCAACAAATAACTCCACGACACCACATAATTACGGACTTTCTTGCCCAGGCGCGAAGAGAGTTGGCTCCCCACAGAGTCCTGCTATCCATTGATGTCTTCGGGATCATCGGCTGGGGCCACTGGGAAGATGTTCAGATGACCGGACAAAAGATAGAAGACCTGGCTCGATACTGTGACGTAATCTCTCCAATGATCTACCCTTCTCACTTCAATCGGCCTTTTCAAGGTATTGCTAATCCAAACGATCAGCCCTATCTTCTGGCTTCGGAGACCTCTCGGAGATTCTCAGCTTTTTTGGCGAACTCGAAGGTTACCCTGCGGCCCTGGATTCAGGCTTTTCCTTTGGGCGTTGATACTTTTGACGAGGATTATATTCTTGAGCAACTCCGTGCTCTAGATGATTCAGGGGCCCGGGGGTGGTTACTTTGGAGTGCGGGCAATACCTATGATGTTGCCTGGCAGGCTTTGGCCCAGTGGAATGATTTAGAGGAAAACATTAGCGCTACTCTGTTCTTGGATGATTGATATCGACGAAGCTCGGCAGGTCTCATCGGGCGGGTTGGGCAGGGTAGAAGGTGGGAGCTGTCACCCAGCCCTGCATGTAATGGCGATCAAGACCAGATAAAACGGACGCCCATCCCAGGTGCGTCATCTTTCTTATCAGGGCTGGAGTTGTTTAACCAGACTACTTGAGCCATAACCTGCATGGAGGCAGCGGGTGCCTTGACGCTCAAAACAAATCTTTCAGACTGAGGCAAGGGATTTTCACAATAGATATATGCCCCTTGCATACTGATGTCTTTTGTTTCTCCCGGTATCGTCCCCTCAGCGGTTAACATTGTCACCGGCCAGGTAACCTCCACTCTGGGTTGCAGCCGTCTGTCTTTCACGTTCATCGAGTGTTCCTTTCTTACCGGATGACCTTTGTTCCTGCAACTCCGAGCCTCCACGCTTTCTGTTATCTCAGATTAGCGTGGATATTACTCCATCTCCGTTTGCCCCTTCAGCACCTGCAAGATTTCTACCAGAAAACAACTAATCAAGGTTGAGCAGCGGTGCCGAGATAAACGCTTGGCCAGGTTATTCATGAATCGCTATGGATTCATGCATACATCCACCTTTTGGGACCTTCGGATTGGCTCAGAGTCCCGAGGCTGCCGAAGGGCTGACCTCTACTTAGCTCAGTATCCTGAGCGTCTTTAAAGCCAAAGTGCGCCGTGTAGTGCGGGTTACCTGCTGGGCCCAACCAGGAGCAAGCAATCAGGGAGGTTATTCCAATCCTGCTACGCTGATGAGGTGTTCTTTTTGTAGATTACGGAAAAGCTGGAAAAGTTTCAAGAGGAAAATGGTCCATTCGGGCAGATTCAAGTCAACTGGTGAGTTTGATAGAAATGAGAGGGCATATAATGAAGTCAACGACTACCGTAAGGAGTATTGGAACCCAGCGATTTTGGACTTCAGATTTTGGCTTGACCCACGTTGCGGTGTCTCACTTGGGGCCTTAGAACAATAATGTAACTTCCAGGTAAACACGGAAGTTAGAACAGGCAAGTCATACAATTCGGAAATCTGCAATCTGCAATGTAGAATCTTACATGATCCTTACTCCATTACGCCCAATACCTACCGAAATAGCAAGCACTGCCAACACCCTTTGCACCTACTTCAAAAGAGCGTCTGTAGAGCCTCCGCCCCGTGGATCCTCAAGAGTGTAGACTGTGGTTGCAGAGCTATTAACCCAGAAATCCTGAGAGGAAGCCAACCACGGCACTGGCAAAGGCCCCGGTTATGAAAGTCATATAAGCCAATCGCAAAAAGCGGTACTTCTTCTTGGCCAGAAATGTTCCGAGAGTGTACAGTTCCCGCAATTGTACCTGATAGGTGAGGCTCGGGTCATTCATCACCTCTTCCATGGCCGTTTCGAACTCTTCGTACTGCAAACGAACAAAATCACCAAAAAAAAGCAAATTAAAGCCCGGACTACTTGTATCTACATGTGTCCCTTTTCTAAGGGAAAACGGTATTTTGGGCATCACGGCATATGTTGCCAGCCCAATCGTTAGCAGGCAAAAGACAATCAAGATAATCGTGGCCGATTTAAGATGTGGCTCGGTGATGTAACGGACAGAAAGCGTAAGCACCACCGATGCCATGGTCAGCAGCATGTTGGCTTTCATATCGGCCATGGAACTCAGTTGTGCATGATGCATGCGTGTCTGACGAACCAGATGGTCGAGATGCGAACCTCGCTGTTTGATTTCCATCAGGCCTCCTCCGCTGTGTTGGTTTCTGGCTGCTAGTAAAATTCCAGAAGGACCCTGAGATACGGTCTGATCGGACCTTATTGCTCTTTTCGAGTATTTTCCCGGCTGGTGCGGGGACAATCACCTGTATTATAACCCCAAAAAACAGACGGTCGCATTAAGCATACTACTATCAATTCTTGTAAACATAAACATGGGTCAAAAGTTATGGACTGTTGGTATTCATAAATGTTCACCATTATGCACGGAAGGGTGGGAAAAATCTATCCTCTAAGCCCGGATTCGGTGTCTTGTAACTCGGTGCTGGATTTATCTGGGCAAACGGGCTGGCTCAGAAGGGTTTTACCTTGGCTTGGATCTAAAAATTCAGGTTCTGAGTTTTGTGCAGGTTTGCAAACACAACACGCCAGGTCGGGCCCTATAGAGTTCCTCTCTGCGGACCAACCGTAGGAGAGAATCCATAGAAGGGGGGCCACGAGTGGATCGTTCCAACAAAGAGCCAAATCTTCGGGTCATGAGCCTCGGCCTTCGGCCCGTAAGGGGTTACGGACCAGAGGGGAACAATAGAACAAACGCCAGGTAGACATTTTCATGTTCACAGTAACCGTCATTTCTGGAATGGATTTACTGTATAATCATTGGGTATCCATTTTTGGAAAAATTCCTGTCGAGATTTTTCATGGAATTTCTCGCGATATCAGTTTAGAATGGCCCACTTATTGTTTGCATAAAAATGCGTGAGTTTTCCCTCATGACACCCAAAACCAAAATCTTGTGGGCAGTGGTCTCTTTCGTAAGTCTAGCTGTTGGGTTGGGAATCATCTTCTTCGGTTGCCAGAAGATTCTTTCAATGCCATTTCGTGCAACCAACGACGCGCTGCATCAGCAAGGAGCCCCCATAACGCTGGACGTTCTCATACCGAGTGGAATTCACATTGATGAGAAAATGACCATCGGCCAGGTAATCAGAATGCGGTTTGAAAAGCCGAGGGGAACAGTGAGCCGGTTTGTTCGTAAAGTTTCGGAAAGCGTTCCTCTTAGATACCGTTTTTTGGGAACCACAGGGCTTTACATTTTTTGGACTTTTCTCTTTCTAGTTTTTTTTCGTATATTTACGTGGATGCGTTATAGTGTAGCTCTCAGTATCAGTTTTTTTTCCGGCGCTTTGGTTTATTTTTTTATGCCAGACTTAGTACTGGGTAGAATAGATGATCTGGTGTTCTTCGGCTGGGCGCTCGCTTTCGCAGCTACAGGTTGGTGGTATGCAAAACGAAGAAGGTTAAAGTCATCTTATTATTAATATACAAAAATATGTAAATCAGTTTACTTTTAATCCTCTTAATTTTCTATCATAAAATATGAATTTCTTTTTATATAGTTTATTTTCTGGATAGATATTTAACAATTCTGAATAGATATTTCTATTTACTGATATACTTTTTGATGGAACTTTTCTGACTATTCTATAAAGAATTTCTTCAATTCTTTCGTTACATCTGACATCAAGATGTGATGCATGTCCAAGTTGATCATCTGCTTTGAGATAAAGACTTCTTATTTCCGGATCAAGACTGTCAATTGCCGCAATTCTTGCCGCTTCAAAGTTATTTTCTGCTATTAAACTTTTCATTTCTTCCAACAATTTATTCTTCGTTTTCCCTTGATTGTCTTGAGTGCAACTCAAAACAATAACGTATGAGAAACAAATAGCTAGAATAGCAACTAATTTCTTCATCTCTTTCCCCCCTCATGGAAAATGCGTAGCCTGAGAGTTTCGCGAGATTGGGTTTGCCAACCATGGAGATGGTGCTTACATCTGTTTCCTTCAAAAGCCAAGCTGCTGGTGGCAGCAGTAAGAAAATCGTATGCATGTTGCGTACCAGAATACTATTTTTGAGAGGATGAAATCTCTTTACGATGTGTTGTTGAGTGCGTGGAGTTGTCATTGAGTATGCGTTGTATTACCCGGAGAAATGAGGCAGTCGCAACGGAAACGTTGGTCCTCCAGCCCGGTAGCATTGCAGGAGGGACTTCGTGATTGGGGTCGGAGAAAGGCAACAGAGACAAATTATAGAAACATTTCTAGTTGATATAAAATTAATAATTGCAAATACATACGATGTATATGCGTGGCAGTAATTCGTTAATATGAAGACATCAAATAGTTGTTGACAACTAATTTAATTTACATTATTTTATATGTATTCGCAATTTTTCGTAATATGTGCAGATTAACGAAAGGAGGAAGATGATATGGCGAAGAGTTTGACCGAAATGGCAGCTGAAATTGTTGCTGCACAGGCTTCACACACCGTTATGGCAGCTGATGAAATGGTTGGAGCGCTTAAAAAGACGTTTGATGCTCTCAAAAACATCAAAACAATTGAAGAGGGTGGTGCGGAAGCAGAGGCTCCTGCAATAGATCCGAAGAAATCTATTCAGAGGAACTACATCATTAACCTAGAAGATGGCAAAAAGTACAAGCAGCTCACTTCACGGACTCTCGCAAAATTCGATCTTACACCTGCGGAATATCGCAAGAAGTATGGCTTTTCAGCCCGACAACCTTTAGCTGCCAAGTCGCTTAGTGCCAAGCGAAGAAAGACTGCCAAAGCTCTCGGGTTGGGGGAGAAACTGCAAAAAGCGAGGAAGGCCAAGGCTGCTGCTGCCAAGAAAGCTGCCGCCAAGCCTGCTCCTAAGAAAAAGGTGATTCGGAGGAGAAAAAAGAAATCCTGATTATCCTTGAAGTTCTTTCGGCTTCAGTAGCAGTCGACCATCCAGACCTAGCCCTGATTCCTGAGCCCGAAGAAAGACAAGGTTTGAAACACCGCGTCGAAGCCTGCAGGAAAGCACAAGGCTTGCAGGTGCTTTTTCACCCAGTGATGGAATGGTGCATAATGGAGGTGGGTCTTATTCTGCTGAAGATTCGGAGCCTCGGTGCGGTTTAGGTTTAGAGGGAAAGCCTGCCCAGATGCGGGCTTTTTTATGCAAAAGATCCTTGCATTATCAATGGCTCAGGTAACAGGGAAGTAACTATTCGAAAGTAACGGGCTGGATCATATACGTTTGAGTTCCTTTAGCTTTGCGTCCAGAATCTCGACTTTCTTTTTCTGGCCCAGCTCAAGCAAACGTCTCTGCAGTTCTCGCACTGCCTCCTCCAGGCGGGGAAGAACCTCTTGGCGAAAGTAGCGGCGTGTCTCTTCTCCGGCCTGCTCTATCTCGCCTGCCCAATATTCCATCTGACGTTCAAGTACCTTGTACCATTGCTCTAATGGGAGCTTTCTCAACTCCTCGTCCCAACTCTCTATCTCTTGCTCTAGGATCTTCGACCAAACCTTCAGTCCGGTGGTTGCCCGCTCAAACTGGAGGGAAAGAAGAGTACTGCCCTCTACTTCCGAGCCAACAGGAAGAGGATTGCCTCCGGCCGCCAAATGAATCATCTCCACAGACATTTGCCCTGGCCGCTGGGGATCAGCTTGGACGAGGAATCGGCTGAGATCTGTAACCTCCTGACGAAAATTTTTACTGATGTGCAGCTGGACTCCGATGCGATCCGTAGGACGCGATTTTACTGCTCGTACCTTGCCAATTGCTTGTTCTTTCCACAATACCCGGTCGTCCGCCTTGAGCCCTTTCGCATTGTCGTATAAAACCATAAGATGAAGGCCGCCAGCACAGGCCCAAAACAGACCGAATACAAAAAGCAGAAGCAACCGGGACAATCGCACATTTTTCATCTGATTCCTCCTGGATGGAAGCTTGCTCTCTCCTGCATAGAACCGGAGTACCCCAGCACTTCATGATCTCACAACGAATTATAACAGTAAAGTCCAGCGCTACAATCGAGGTTGGAGAGAGGTGCGAGGAAGCTATTGGTATGAGCTCAAGGGACTTCCGTGACAGATCTTTTCCTGATCCCACGGGCAGAGTGGTTCGAGTAAGGTTTGAGTCCCGCTGGCTACCAGCTGGTTTCGGTCAGGTGAAAATGTACTATCAGCCGCACGCTGTGCGACTTTCGCAACATCCTCCTCTACAGAGAGATGGAGAGTGAACGGGGGCCAGGTCTCCCAGGGTGCCCCTTGCCGGAAGATCAGAGAAGTCAGACGGAGATTCGGGCCGATGAGCCCGTTCTGTAGGCTGACAATGCAGGATCTGATGAGTGAAGACCTGGCCCCCATAACCGGGGATTGCAAATGTCCAACTCGTTTCATTAGCCGTGGTTCCTCTCACGCCTCGCACCTGTCGTCACCTTGATCAGTGACGGTTTGTTCTCCAGATCTTGCAAGGATACGCAGCACTTCTTCAATCCAGTCAATTGCCTCCTGGCAGATGGCTGCCGCAGCATCAAACCAGGTGATGTTAGGAGGATAGGTCTGCGTTTTACATATCCCTGTACAAGAGTCCCTCAGCGTTTGGAGCTTAAGGCATATATTCAACAAGCGAGCGCAGAGAAAATCACGCTTGATCATTTGTTCACCCCGACAATGGTAATTGAACCTTTTCTATTGACTAAAACGGATTCTCCGTTCATGTTTGGATTTAGATATGAGAGTTTGCTATTGTGTCACTATATATACAATAGCAAACTCTGTCAAGCAAAATATCACACAGGTGCAAACTTATTATGACGAAAGCAACACAAAATAAGATCAAGGAGATACGGGAACGTTTAGGGCTTAATCAGAAAGAATTCGCAAACAAAATTGGTATTTCCACGGGTTACCTTAGTGCACTTGAATCCAACAAACGTCAGCCGGGTAGGAAAATCTTTGAAGGGATTATTAAGGAGTGTGTGGAGGAGTTGGTTGCAGTTTACCGTGGCAAACCAGTGCGTGAATCCACACAATCGCCAATGGTCGCCGAACCAGGCCCTGAGTGGAAACGAACCGGTTCGTCTTTGGTACTGAATCGACACGAGGAGGCCCTCATCAGAGCACTCCGTTTCCTTGGGGCTGATTACCCAAAAGATCTCTATTACACAGTCATGAGTCAAGCCAGGAATGCGATTCGGAACAGGAAGCTGGAGAAAGGAGAGCTCGAGGAACTTCGCGAGGTACTCCACATTCTCGGAAGAGCAGCCATAGATTGAGGCCGTAGCTGGCTGGGGAACTCCTGAAGCCACCCCCATTGACAGTTCGTGCTTACATGCGTAAAATATTGGTGTCACTAGGTTCTCCACGCAACCCTTCCCATCGTATGGGGGCGAAACGGGTTCGACGGGGATCATGAAGCTTAGGTGGCATGCCGAGGTTCCTTCCTGCTCGTAAAACAGGTGGGGAAAAAGCAAACGCAGACGACTATGCGTACGCTGTAGCCGCTTAAGACGGCTACCGTCCTGCCGGTTCTGGTCCGCGGGGCCGGTAAAGGGCGCCGACTAGCGGAACCGCCCGTTGCAGGTGCCTATGGGTAGCGGGTTAGACAAAGTAGGCTGGCCAGATGGGAATCCTGCCCGAGGGGAGTCCCTGAAGGCGAGATTTCAATACCCGGGATAAGCATGTAGAAGCTTAAGCGGAAGTTTTCCGGACGCGGGTTCGACTCCCGCCGCCTCCACCAAGTATTTAAAATTACTGATATTTTTAATAATTTGCTTTCCTACCAAAATCCCGCCGCCGTTTCACTAATCGGGAAATCGGACCTGGAGTCCTTTAGGAAGCAGAGATATTCATGGAAAGCATATCTGAAATTTCTACGATCAGTACCATCACTCAGCCCCTTGCCACTCACACAATATTCGATCAACTTCTTCCTCCACTTGAGTGCGCGCCTCCCATCTGTCGTAGCCTTTCGCCATAAGCTCATCGTACCGTGTCTCTTCGTGCCGGACGTGCGCTACAACGGCTAATCGAACCGCCTTCTCATCAAAATCCTTTGCCGCTGCCGTGCGACCTATCCGGCCGGTATACTTGAGGCAGGCATGTTCGGCTATGGCCAGCTCTCTGCCGCTAGGACATCGAGGAAAAAGCTCCCGCACACGCAAGGCAAAATGCTCTATATATTCACGATCCAATCTCGCCCTTCTTTTCGTCTCACGTGCTCTTCGTCAAGCTCTCGACTCACTGTCAGCCAAACACTCCCGTTCTGCCTCTTCCAAAGCTTGCTCTTCCACCAGCAAACCTTGCCGCTCATAGCGTTTTCGAGCACGACTCCATTTCAACACAACAGCCGCCAAAGTCGAGTGCTTACGTGCGCGCCTAGTAAGTGCTGCGTCGCCGGAAGGGAGAAAGACGAGATGGTCAAGGTCGGCGCATGCCAGGCAAAGTGCTCCTTGATCTTGGGTCAGCGTAATCCAGGCCCTGCGGCCGAGATCTTCTCGACACTCATCGCAGAGAGAATCCGAGGTTGAGATGAATACCTTTAAGTCTGAGCTTTTTTGCATATCCAAGACTTATTAAGAAACGAAGGTTGGCCACCCTACGGGAGTAGTCCACACTTTTCATTTAACATCCAGTTGAAAGACTCATCAGCGCGATCACTCTCTGTAAATGAGTCATCGGGTCATCAGCCCAGTATCCATCCGGCAATTGCCTAATGTCATTCTGAGCCCTTCGACAGGCTCAGGATAAACTCAGCGAAGAATCTCTGCGGCCACACTAACTATGAGATTCTTCGTCGCCTTGCTCCTCAGAATGACATCGAGAAACATAGTTTCCGGATGGATAACAGGTTATTTCCAACATCGGTCGGTGGCTGGACGGAGTAATGAGTTTGTCTCTTAATCAATAATGCGGCGCCCGGACAGGGTGTCAAGAATCTCCAAGAGTCTTTTTTTCCGGGCGTTGGTCCGCCGCAGTTCGGCAAGATAGCTCTGCCACTCCTTCTCATTTCCCAGGTTTTTTAGGGTGCGCTGGACCTTGCGGAGATACCCGGCAGCTACTTCGTAAGCTCTCGGTTTGGTTAGGGCGATCTCTTTTTCGGCAAGTCGTTTCCAGATAGCCAAAGCTCGCTCTGGATAGTGATCCATTAAAGCCCCTGCGACTTCATCCTCTTTGAACTCAGCCCACGGCCAACCAAATTTCTGTGATTTGCGCTGATCGTACCAGTGGAGTACTTCTTCCGGTCGTTTTTCCTTAATGGCAATGTCTACGAGCGTTTCGCAAAGGGGAAATTGCCGCTGTTCAGGTTCAATCGTGTACTCCATGTCAGTTTGAGGCAAGGGCCACGAGGAATTCCCCAGATCAAGTTTTCCAGTTTTCAGGTAATCCATGGCGGCTATCTTGACTTCTTGCCAGACACCAGCTTTCTCTGCAGCTTTCCGCAACTTCTCAAAGGTATCGAGTGTCGGGTTTGAGAAAAAGTCTTCGGCTTTAAAGGCAGCGACTCGGAGCCAATCCCCTTCTTTTTCCCGCATCTGTCGCAAGGTAGTACGCAGCCCGGAGGCGATACCTGGCCACCGTTTCTGAGTAGCCCTGATCCCCTTGTAAATCCATTGCTCTGCTTCTTCCCAGCGCTTGGCTTCCAAGAGATAATCCACCAGACGGACATAACTTCCGGTCTTTTCAGCCTCTCTTTCACAGAGAGGAATAATATCATCATGTCGTTCCGCATTTTTGAGTGCAAAGATGGCCCAGTCACTCAGGCGATCTCGACGGTAATTTCGCGAAAAGCTATCCTCCTCTTTCCCAGCTCTGAAGCGAGCCAGTTGTTCCATGAGTCTCTCGGCGAGGATATTACAGTCCTCCACTGCGTGTTCTTGGTTCCAGAACACTTCAGACCCCTGACAGAGGCCATATTCATCCTTCAGTTCTGCTTCCACGGCCCATACCATTTTTTCCACAGGAGTCAGAGAAGAAAAAGGGAGTGCCCGGAAGACCACCTCCAGACAGGACGAGATTTCTTCGGCTGTCTCCCCTTCATCGTCACTCATCTCCAC
>CAYFXH010000101.1:0-16921 GCA_964346905.1 uncultured Desulfobacteraceae bacterium
CTCAGGCGAGGCGGGCGGGTATTCGATATTCAAGATACAGCAACAAATCCTGTCTCATCGAAGATCAACTGTGCGAGGAAAAACCAGGTTTTCTTTTGCCCGAATAAACAAGATGTGCAATGAGAAATGTGAAATGACAAATGGCTAATGACACCGTATACTGGCACAATTCGTATCATTGTCTCAAACCCTGAGCCTATACGGAGGTAACACGATAATGTACGCGGTAATCATGGCAGGGGGCAAGGGTACAAGGTTCTGGCCGCGGAGCAGGCAAAAACGACCCAAGCAACTTCTCAATATTGTGGGGCGACGCTCCATGCTGCAGCAGACGGTGGCACGAATCAGTGGTTTACTGCCCCCTGAGAATATCTTAGTGGTGGCTGGCGCGGATCACGGGCCGGAGGTACGCGGCCAACTTGCGGAATTGCCCGCTGGCAATGTTATTCTCGAACCGGTTGGCAGGAACACAGCCGCCTGCATAGGGTTGGCTGCACTTTTGGTGCAACAGCGGGACTCCGCTGCAGTAATGGTGGTGCTGCCAGCCGACCATCTGATCACTGATGAGGACCTGTTTCTGGCTACAGTTCGGGCAGCAGTGGCAATGGCCCGACGACAGGCAGCGCTTGTTACTCTGGGTATACGCCCTACCTCACCGGAGACGGGGTATGGCTATATTGAGGCAGGCGAGTCCGTGGGTAGCGCCCAAAACCATACCTTCTACCGGGTGACCTCTTTTCATGAGAAACCTGATGGTGAAAGAGCAAAACAGTATTTAGAATTGGGCAATTTCTACTGGAACAGTGGCATGTTTGTCTGGCAGGCGGCGGCTATCCTTGAGGCGCTGCAAGGCCATCTGCCTGGGCTCCACGCAGATCTTCAAAAACTCAAGCCCTTTCTCGAACGTGGTGAACTTGACGCTGGAGTCAGCCGCATCTACCCCGATCTGGAGAGTATTTCAATCGACTATGGTGTAATGGAAAAAGCAAGTAACGTTCTGATGGTACCTGCTGATTTCGGCTGGAACGACCTGGGAACCTGGGCTTCCATGACCCAGATCTGGCCCAAAGATGATCAACACAATGTTTTCCAGGGTGAGATTATGGCTTTGGATTCCCGACGCAATGTTGTCTACAGTCGCCAGCGGCTTTGCGTTCTCCTCGGCATTGAAGACCTGATCGTGGTGGACACTGATGATGCCCTTCTCGTCTGTCCAGTTACCCGGGCTCAGGATGTGGGCAAGATTCTCGACCTCATGAGGCAACGGGGAATGGAGCAGTATGTATAAACCGTTGCATATTTGGGGTTAGGGGAAACGGTTATGTACTTTGCTCAGCAGGATACCTACACGGTCCCTGTCTCCTCGAGAGACTGTGTCGCAATCCGTCATCCCGGCCGAGTCAGTCTGCGACTGACGCGAGCCGGGATCCAGGAAGAATTAGATTCTATTGAACATTTACTGGATTCCGGATCTCGCCCCGCGAGGCGGTGCTCGTCCGGAATGACGGGTTCGGCCAATTGTGACAAAGTTCCAAGGGGAGAGGATATTTTTGCGGAGTTAACCGCACAAACGTTTAGGGGAATTCAGGGATTACGGAAAGAAGTGGTGTAAGACCGTAGGTGTGATCAGCTCCATTTAGGCTGGCCCTTCTGATTGCCCGAGGCGAGTTCGCTTCTCGTCTAAACGGCGTAACCCTTCCATCAACAGATGCATGGTTTCTTTGTGAACCTGACGGGGCATCGAAAGAGTCTCGGCAGGCTGAAACTGAAACTGCCCTTCCTCCCAAGCAAGGAGCTCGTAAAAAGCTTTCTCGCCGAGCACGTCTCCAAGCGAGACCTGGTGGATGAAGCCTTTAAAAAAGTAGATTTCAGCCTTGCTCTCTTTGACCGAAATTGCCAGGACGCCAGTTCGTCCGTTGAGAGCCAGGGTTTGCACCAGTTCAGGAATACTGAAGGTCTCTATGCTACCCAGAATCCCTTTGTCCAGCACTTCCATCATCCGAATATTGGTTTGCTGCAATCTTTGCGTTAGGAGTTTGGTGAAATAGACACTGAGGGAAGGATTTTCCTCGAGCAGCTGATCGAAGTCTTCCTTGCTCATCTGCAATAAGGTGACGGAACCTTTCGCCCTGATGGTCGCTGAAATAGGTTCACCCGAAATTAGGGACATTTCGCCAAAGCATTCTCCCTCAGCAAGGGTGGCGAGGACTTCTTCACGTACTTGCCCGCCTTCACGTAAAACCAATACTGCTCCTTTAATAATTACATAGAGAAACTGACCCACATCACCCTGCTGGATAATGTCGGTTCCCGTGCTAATCCGGCGGCGCTGAAGGAGAGGGATAATCTTTTCCAGGGAACTCTCAGGAAGGGGAGCAAAAATGGGCATGGCCTGAAGCTGAGATAGTTCCAACTTGAGTTCAGCCAGGTGCTTCAATATTTCAGAGGTGATGGATAGGTGACGGCGCTGTTTCATGACGTTGAAGGTGACAGTACCCATAGAACAACAGCAGCGCACAGTGCCAGTTTCTTCACCAATTCCGAGGGTGGCATATGCGACTCCACGAGAGAGCGGTAGCAGGTAAGGATGAGATTGTTCCAGAGCCGAGATGCACACCTTGTCAGTCTCCTCCAGGACAATGAGGGGGTAATCTATGGTGATTCGCTCGCCCTGAGAAAACGTTGGACAATCGGAAACATGCTCGGCGATCATGCTTATTCTGAGCAAGGCCATGTGGTTTGTCTCTAGTTCAACCGTTTGAGTTAAGGTCAGCGCATTATAGCAAACTTCTTTCAGGCGAGAAAGCTCTCGCGCTTTCCCCGTGGATACTTTTAGTGTAACATGATCGCTCGATGAAGGAGCAACCGGTTCTCTTCACAAATCCCCAAGTTTAGCTTGGTCCGCCAGGAGCAGAATCTTCGTTGTATTATAATTGCTTAGATAAGCTGGCAAAGGTAACCTAATCCAAGAACGGGATTCTTGTCCGCCGACTTTACTACGGCAGGCTGATTGCAGCTGGTAACCGGACAAAGTCTCCAGAGCGGCCAAATGAACTCAAGCAGCTCGCCCCCTTGAATTTCCCGGAGGGAATACTATGCAACAGGGCTAGCCCTGTTGCATCCCGCCCGGGCGGATTGCAGGGAGCTTCAATCACTATGCATTTTGGCGGGCGCGGATAGTCCGCCAGATTTCAGTGAGGTAAGGAGAGTAGCGTGAAAGTTCTTGGTATTCTCGGCAGTCCCCGACGCGGAGGCAACACCGAAATTCTTTTGGATGAAGCTCTGCGGGGTGCAAGTGATCATGGAGGATCCTGCGAGAAGATTGTGCTACGAGAGCTAAAGATCAGCCCATGTCTAGAGATCTATAAATGCACTGAAGCCGGAATATGCGCCATTAAAGATGATATGCAAACACTCTTTCCCAAGATTGTGCACGCAGAGCGGCTGATATTCGCTTCTCCCGTTTTTTTTTACAATGTGTCAGGGCTGGCTAAAGCCATGATCGACCGCTGTCAGTCCTTGTGGGTAAAAAAGGATATCCTGAAGTTACCAGTTTCCCCAATTGCTGATCGTCGGGGCGCTTTGATCTCGGTGGTCGCCGTATCATTAAAAAAGCTCTTTGATGGAATGAGGCTCACCTTGAAGTATTTCTTCGATGCCATCGATATAACGTACAGTGACGAACTTCTTGTTCGAGGAGCAGACGCGAAAGCTGAGGTCAGGGAACAACCGGAGGCGCTGGAGGCGGCGTATGAATTGGGGCGTCGGTTAGTGTCAAAGGTGGAAGGCTGAGAAAGGTACAGTGAGGGATTGCTGACTACTGCATATTCGAATGTGCATGGTTATTGTCCAGATAGCGTTTAGGACCTTTCTATCCCATATAGTTGTGGTGCTTCAGCAAAGGAGGTACATCTATGTTGTTCATGGCCGTTTTCACCTATGAACCCCAGGACAGAGATAGGGTGATTAAGCGACGTCTGGAGAATCCAGAGAGCCCTAGGGGAGTGAAGGTCAAGGGGGAATGGTTCGATGTCTCCGGTCATCGGGTTTTTCGCCTTTTTGAAGCGGACACCGCAGCGCACGTGGCTGCTTCGTTTTACGACTGGACCGATCTTGGGGTAGCAGAGTTGATTCCCGTTGTGGAGACCGAATTCGCCATTAAACTGCTGAAAAGAACCACTCGAAAGTGAGCAGAGATGGCCGGAGTTCATTTACCTGTGTTGAGACTGCCCGGATTTTAGAAGTGTTCTCTCCCTCGGAGCTGGCAAACTGAAACACGAAGATCGCACACCACTTCAGGAAGCCACCTTTGTTATGAGGTAGCCTCAGTGGCTATTGTGGACTTGGTAATGACGCCCCATCTTCACACTCTGAAACGCTTATTTCTGGAGCAATGACCCCGGCAGGAGCGGTGGGGTCAATTAGTAGCGGCTTCACAGTGGTCAACTTGACACCAATGTTTCTCATGGGCTAACCTGATGCCGTTTTTTCGGGAGCAGCCTGGGCAAGGTGGAGCGCTTCCTCTGCTACCGGTAATACAAGTCTAGAAACGTTTAGGCCCTATCGAGAACTGCAAGCTGTAAACCGGGATCTACATGTGCATAGGTCGGTTTGGTTTCAGGGTAGTCGGGTGCAAAGGTAGACATGACAATACGTCCTCCTGGCGAGGAGATTAGCTGATGCATCGCGCTGGTTTGAAAATGTGGATACGATGGCTTGTGATGGCATCCCTTCTCATTAGTGGCTGTGGCCCGCCAATTACGACGAGGCTGGTGACCATCGAGTTGGAGAAGGGTTCGGAGGCGGACACCCAGCGAGTCAAAACCATTGGCGTCCTCCCATTCAACAGTCCAGACCAGGCTGTGGGACGGCAACTGGCGGCCAAGATAGCGAAGGAGCTGAACCACGATCCATTCGTGGCACGAGCCATCAAAGTACCCGAAATGTTTCAACCTAAAGCCGATTCCCTCAGGGCACTGGGCCGGAAAGCCCAAGTCGGAGGGTTGCTCCTGGGGGAGATCACCCAATACTCTGTGCAGGCATCCATAGATTTTGTGCAAATGCGTGCTTTTCCGGAGTTTGGCTCCGGTAATTCCTCGGAATACAGTTGGGTGGGGATTAGAGAAAACCCATCAATAGCCGATACATTTTACTATCGTGTGAAACCTCTGCAGGGTCCAGCAACTGTCCGGGTCGCAATTACCAGGGTCTCCTACTCCTTGACCCTGCATCTGCGGTTCATTGAGGTGCAAAGCGGTGACACCCTTTGGGATCAGGAAATTGTCAGAAACGTTGAAAGAGTTAGTCTGCCTGGTTCCCTGGTTGACGAGGAAGCCGAGCTCGAGCAACTGCAGGATTCCATGGTCGCGGAAGTGGTTACTCGGTTGAGGCCACAGGAGTCCACTGTACAGAGGATAATCAGAGCCCCACACCTCGCCATGGACCCAACGGCAGCGAAGTGGGTACGCCGGGGGCTTCAGGCAGCTGCCAAGGAGGATTGGGTGGGAGCTGAGCGGTTGTTTCTCAAGGCAATGAGGGAGGCTCCAGATGAGTGCTCGGTGAACGGCAGCCTGGGCGTAGCGTACGAGAACAATGGGAAATTGTTGGAAGCTGTGGCTGCCTATGAGCGGGCGTATCACTGTCAGCCGCGAGATCCAACGTATCGCTACTATAGTGATGATTTACAAACCGCTTTTGCGCCAGATCTAAGCAAGAAAGAACTGCCAACGCTGGTATTGGGTATAAGCGAGGATGGAATGATATACTTGGATCGCGGTACACGTCAGCGCCAACATCCGGGATCTGACTTTACTGTCTACCGTACGGAAGTTCTGCGAGACCAGACCACCGCCAGCATCAAGAAGTACAAGGAAATTGAAATTGCACGTGGCAGTATCATTGAAGTTCGTCCAAAGATGTCCCTGGGGCGACTCCTCCTCTATGATCCTGAGCGAGAGGTAAAGAGGGGGGACCTAGTTCGCTTCGGCGAGAGGTAAACAGGTGGCAATGCTCACAGCTTGGTGAATCAAGCGGGTTCCAGCTACATGTACATACGAGATATCGCCAGAAGTCTCTATCAGCTAAAGAACCGGTTAGAGGAACTAGAGCTGGCACATCAGTCAGAACCACCTGGCGAGAAGCGAGATGAGCTGGAGCGGGAACTGAATCGAACTCGGGCGGAGTATCAGAAGGTCAAGTCCATTATGGAAGGAGCGAAGGAGTCTTCTTAGCCAAAGAGATAAAGGAAAGACAAGGAGGGATCTGGTTTTCAGCCGTAAGAAAAGGCCCCAACAAACGTTATCCCATCTGGTTGTTCCCGGACCACCGTTCTCCCCCCGGCGTCATTACGAGCACCGGCATTTATGCCACCTGGCTGGGTTACTAGGTCCGCCCGGTAGGCCTAGCAAAATAGTTTTCCTAAGGCCAACCGTGATGGTTCCCGCTCATTGGGGCCATCCTTAATGTATCACGAGTCAGCAGTTTTGCCAAGAAAATTCTTGGTAATATTTTCCGCTGGCTTGGAGACGATCTGGGGTAATGGAGTGAGGGGTATTGAAGATTTTAGAATGGAGATTGCAGAGGTCACATTGAGGATTGTAGGTCGTTTCAGAAGAGTGAGAAATAGAAAGTTCAGTGCGGAATCCAAGGTTGTTAATGAAAGCTGGAGTCCGAGATCTTTACCCTGTGGAACTCCGCCTTCGGCGGGTCCGCCAGAGGCGGAATTCCACGGTGCAGGTCTGAAATGGTATCCATGGCAACACGCCAGTCCCCAAAAGACTCGTTAGCGCAATGGTCCGACAATCTTTGTCAGACATCATATGCTAATTGACGCCCTGGAAGGGGGAGTCGCTGTGGAGAAAAACTCAGTCCAGGAGAAAACCAGAGCGAGAAGGCTCGTTCTTCTAGCTCTCCTTTTTTCCTTTCTCTATCTGGTTTTCCTTATCTTTCGCCCATATCTGGGTACGCTCATCTTTGCTACCGTCCTTACCTCAGTTTGCTATCCAATCCACAGACGAATTCTGCAGAGGTGCAAGGACAGGCAGAACCTGGCAGCGTTTCTTACTGCGACCTTACTGGTGATAATCGTCGTTGTTCCCTTGGTGAGTTTTTCTGCGGCTCTGATTCAGCAGGGAGCGGAGTCGTTTGAACAGGTCAATGCTTGGTTGAAAGCAGGGAATTTAGACAGAGTGCTCTCCTGGAAGGGGATCCAGCCGCTCAGCCAAATGGTTGACCAACAGCTGACCCGGCTGGGCCTAGAGCATCTTAATTTGCGCAAGATTTTTCTGGATGCTAGTGCAGCACTGGGACACGTAGTCCTCACTTGGGGAAAGGAATTCCTGGGTAACATAACCGGGCTGGCAGTGCGCTTTCTGCTCCTGATTGTATTGGTGTTTTACCTGTTTCGTGACGGCCAGAACCTATTGGAAAGGCTAAAACATTTGTCACCGCTTTCAGGAGAGCAGGAAGAAGGGCTGATCCAGCGTGTTCGTGCCCTCAGTCGGTCGGTGGTAATGGCAAACGGAGCCACTGCAGCGGCCCAAGGGTTCGCCGGGGGCATCGGTTTGTGGATTTCCGGAATTCCTCCTCTTTTTTGGGGAACAGTGATGGCTTTTACCTCCTTGATTCCGGCCGTGGGCACAGCCGTTGTCTGGGTGCCGGCGGTTGGCTATTTGCTGGTGGTGGGCAGTTGGGGTAAGGCACTTTTTCTCGCGGTCTGGTGTGTAGTAGTAGTGGGCTCCATCGACAATTTTCTCCGTCCTTTTTTAATGAAAGGGGAAGGGGGCATCTCATCCATCTACCTCTTTTTTGCCATTTTAGGCGGTATTCACCTCTTTGGCATCGTGGGCATTCTCTATGGCCCGCTGATCCTCGGGGTTACCGCCATCCTCCTCTATCTCTATGAGCTTGAATATAGCGACGTCCTTGCGGAGGAATAAGATATTGTAACCTATCATTATCGCAATATATTTTCGCTTGATCAGCTTCGAAATCACGTGTACAGTATCTTCCAGTGCAGCTGGTAAGAGGTAAATCGTTAGATGCAAGAAAAACGCTATAGTCCGGCTGTCCATAGGAGAAAACGGTTCGGTTTTATCACAAGACGGCTGAGAAGGAGTCGCATTTACCCGGTCCTCGGTGCCATTCTGCTGATCTTTTTTCTGAGTTCCGTGGGGGTGCTGCTCTTTGAATATCCTACCAACCAACAAGATTTTCGCAACCTGTGGGATGCAATCTGGTGGGCCCTGGTCACTGCCGCCACCGTCGGCTACGGTGACAAGGTTCCTTTGACCACCGGCGGGCGATTTGTTGCCATTTTGGTCATGTTATTTGGCATTGGAGTTTTGGGCATGATCACCGGGCGGATTGCATCCTGGCTAGTGGAATGGAAGATCAAGGAGGGAAGCGGCTTGGCCGATCAGAAAAAGATAAAGAGGCATTTTGTAATTTGTGGCTGGAAAAATGAGATGGTCTCGGTGCTCGAGGACATACTCAGGGTTAACCCGGATCTTTCCGATGCGGACATCGTTTTAGTGAGTACGGTGGAACCGACGGAAGTGGAGAACCTGCGCTCGCGTCCAAGTCTGCAAAATATTCGCTTTGTTCGGGGTGACTATGTGGAGGAGAACGTTTTGCTCCGTGCCAATATCAAGCAAGCCGCCAAAGTTCTGGTCCTGGCAGACCACAGCTCTCAGGCATCTGATCAGGAGGTGGATGCGCGCACTGTTATGAGTGTACTGACCATCAAGACAATATCCAAGGATATATACACCTGCGTCGAGCTGATCGATTCAAAATTCAAGCGGTATCTGGAAAATGTCCATTGCGACGAGATTATCTTGAGCCGCGAATACAATCGGATTCTCCTGGCAAATGCCACGTCGGCTTCTGGCATTGCCCACATTGTGCAAGACCTACTCGATGTGGAGGGAGGCCGGCTCATCACTAAAAGTTTCCCGTTCCGTTTCGTGGGCGATACCTTCGCCAACCTCAGCAAATATTTTTTGGAGGCTGAAAAGGGAATTCTCATCGGCATGCTGGAAAATACCGGGAATATTTTCCAGCGCAAGCGAGAGGCCTTACGGGAGGCTCAAAAGACCCCAGACATCTCCCGCTTGGTATCCAATCTCCAGGAGGTTAAAGAACTGCGAGGAAATCTGCCGGTGTTCAACCCCGGGCCGGAATATCAGATTAAAACATACTCCCGGGCGATTCTGATCCAGTCCTGATAGACAGAAGGCAGAAAGCAGCGGGCAGAAGAGGGCTTGTTGTCAGTTGTCCGTTGTCAGTGGTCAGAAGTCAGAGAGCAGAGGACAGATCTTAGATTTGAGATTGCAGATTTGAGATTGCAGATTTGAGATTGCCGATTTGAGATTGCAGATTTAGGTCTCAGTGTTCAGTATTCACACCTCAGCGCTTTCGCTTTAATTGCCTGAAACCTGACACCTGAAACCCTGTAATTTGATCTTCGAATTGCGAATTGGGAATTGAGAAACCGGGGCCCCGCTCGAAATGGTGAGGCCTGAGCGGAGTGGAACGAGCGCGAAGAAACCAGCACTGCACAGGGCGGAAATGACGATGGACGAGCAGGCTATCATTGAAAAACTGAAAAAAATTAAGCTGTTTCACACCCTGAAAGATGATGAGGAAAGACTGGCCAAGGTAGCACGCATAGTTAGCTGGCAGGAGTGCAAAGCAAAAGATGAGGTGATCAGCGAAGGGGTTGAGGGTGGCGAGCTCTATATCCTTTACCGGGGTATGGTTAGTATTCACAAGCGGACTCCCGACCAGGAACCATATACTATTGTCACCCTCAAAGACGACGAGGATGTTTTCTTCGGTGAACTGGCCCTTATGGACAAAGAGGTCCGATCAGCCTCGGTGACTGCCGAAGCGGATTGTGAATTTCTCGTGATCAAGCGCGAGGATTTTATTGAACTGGGAGAGGAAGACCCCCGGCTAGGCCTTTTGGTGACCAGGGCCATTGGCAAAGAACTGGCCAAGAGACTACGCAAGGCGAATCGAGATATGATTATTCTTTTTGAAGCGCTGGTGGATCAAGTGGCCGAGAGCGGCGGTCTGGAGGAGGGCTGGGGCTAGATTTGCATTTGATATGGGCAATAAGATGTGGGATGTGAGATATGGGACGTGGAAAGACAAACCGCATGTTGCTGAAATCGCTCATCTCATATCTCACCTCAGAAAAGGGCGGGGCACCCATCACGGTGTGCGAGTTATGAGTCACTGCAATCCACTGTCAGATGCGAGATCGTTGGTAAATCCGAATTCCGAATACCTGCCCGCCAGTGCCAGGTCTTGGCAGGTGGGTCGAAATCCGAAACAATTACCGAATGCTCCAAATCCAAATGACCAAAAGATGGTATCGAAGGTTTCATCAATGTTGTTTTGAACATTTGAAAATTGAGATTTTGGATTTGTTTCGTGCTTCGTGCTTCGAATTTCGGATTTCTTACTTTTCCGAGGCAGTGCCTGGGAAGAAGGAGAGGGCGGACACCAAGGCCCGCCCGTAATTCAACTTAGACACTATTTGCAAAAAAGCGATTGAAAGCATTGAGATACGCCCGAGCGCTCGCCTCTATAACATCAGGACTGGTGCCCACGCCCGCATACACCCTTCCCTCGATCTCCACTCGTACCATGGCTTCCCCCAGAGCATCTTTCCCCGTAGTAATCGCCTTGAGGTCGTAATCGAGGAGTCTACCCTGGTGGCCGACTAGCCGTTCAATGCACCGGTAGGTGGCATCCACCGGGCCGTTACCGATGGCGGCGTCTGTTAACACCTCCTCCCCCTTTTTAAGCCTAACCGAGGAAAGCGGCGTGGTCTGATCGCCGCTCATAATCTGCATACCCAGAAAAGAGTAAGTCTCTGGGACCTTGGACATCTCGACCTCCACAATGCTGCTGAGATCCTTGGCGGTGATTTCTTTTTTCCGATCTGCCACATCGATGAAACGGTGGAAAACCCGCTCAAACATTTCCTTGTCCAGTTCAAAGCCGAGGTCCTTCAGCTTATGACGCACTGCAGCCCGGCCAGAGCGGGCGGTCAGGACCATGGTGTGCTCTCTAATGCCCACATCCTCCGGTCGCATGATCTCGTAGGTGCGGCGGTCCTTGAGGATACCGTCCTGGTGAATGCCCGCCGAGTGAGCAAACGCATTGGCACCTACGATGGCCTTGTTGGGCTGAACCGGGATGTTCATAAGCCGACTAACCATCCGACTGGTCCGATAGATTTCCTTGGTGTTAATGTCGGTATGGGCTTGGAAAATCGTGGGCCGAGTGCGCAGGGTCATGACAATCTCTTCCAAAGAAGCGTTCCCGGCCCGCTCTCCGATACCGTTGATGGTGCACTCCACCGCCTGGGCGCCATTGCGGATGGCAGTGACGGAATTGGCCACGGCCAGGCCGAGATCGTTATGGCAATGAACACTCAGGGTTACTTTGTCCAGCGCCGGAACACTTTCACGCAGACGACGAATAAGGTCGCCGAACTCGGCAGGGGTGGCGTAGCCAACTGTGTCGGGGATGTTTATGGTGGTGGCACCCACCTTGATGACCTCCTCAATCACCCGGCAAAGATATTCAAAGTCGGTGCGGGAGGCATCTTCGGTGGAATATTCCACATCTGGGCAAAGACCCTTTGCATAGCGGACGCAGTCCACCGCCAGCTCCAGGGCTTTCTCGCGATCCATGCGGAGCTTTTTTTGAACGTGAATGTCTGATGAGCCCAAAAATACGTGAATCCTCGGTTGCTCAGCCTCACGAACGGATTCCCAACAGATGTCTATATCCTGCTGAACGGCCCGGGCCAGGCCAGCTATGACAGGTTTTCTAACCTCCCGGGCTACCATCTTGACAGCCTGGGCGTCTCCAGGTGAGGAGCAGGGAAAGCCGGCCTCGATTACGTCCACGCCAAGTTTTTCCAATTGCCGGGCGATTTCCAGTTTCTGCTTGGCGTTGAGTTTGGCACCCGGTACCTGCTCGCCATCCCTTAGGGTGGTATCGAAAATGGTTATCTTTCTTGTAGCCATGATAGCCTCCGTGAAGATGTTTTAGGGGAAGTTCAGGTTCATCCGCTGCTGCATCAAGAGCCAGCCCCATGCCCACCACCTCCTTTCGGATTTTAGATTTCAGATTGCAGATTGTGTCTTTTGGTTCATCATTTTCTGACTTCTCAGGAAAAATCTTCAGTCTGCATTCTACAATCTAAAATAAAAAGGGCCATGAGCTTTTCGCCCATGGCCCTTGTAGTGTCGTCCAGCAGGTAGTCAGCGACCATTCAAGGCAATGGGCGGGCCGCAAAGGCACAACAACCCCAGAAGGAGCAGAAGTCCCAGGCTCAGAACGGTGTCCCACTGCCGATTCGGTTTCATAGCTTCCCCGCTAGGTTTAATCAACCTCTTATACCGAAAGAGTTAGATGTTTTCAATAGGAAAATATGGAAACGGAGTTCAAAATAATGTAGGAGCGACCTCCAGGTCGCGATCTAAAGAGAGGCTAGCGAGCGCGTATTGCAACGAGGACGTTGCTTCTACAGGACTATACGTACTATGAAACAGATACAGCAAACTCTAGGGGCTTCTGCAAATCATCCAGAGTCAGCAAGCCGCTGGAGCCTCCCTCGGTGTATGGCCACTGCAGACCTCCTTCTTCCAGACGTTCGTAGGTAAGTCCCTCATAGAGAGGCACCACAGTCATGATCTCCTGGTAGATAGACTGAACATCCTGGTATGCAGTTGTGGAATCCATTCGTGCCAAGAGATCTGCGAGGACCTGCCAATCAGGGCGTGCCCGACCAGGAGCGACCAGGGCCGCTCTGAGCTTTTGGATCCTCCGTTCGATATTGGTAACGGTGCCCTCCTGTTCTACAAAACCTGTACAAGGAAGAACAACATCCGCCAGTTCTCCAGTTTGGGTAAGGAACATGTCCTGCACTACGAGAAACTCAGTCTGGCTCAGAGCCTTCTGGACTTTCTCCCTTTCGGATTCAGTGCCGATTGGGTTTTCTCCCAATAGATAAAGCCCCTTAATTTTCTGCTGGTGAGCGGACTCGATTATTTCCCTGAAATTAAGGCCGACGGTGTCAGGTAGCTGACCACCCCACACCTTTTTGAATTTTGCCTTTCCCTTTGAGTCCGTCACGCTCACATGCCCCGGATAATAGGTGGGAGTCAAGCCCATATCCATGGCCCCTTGAGCATTGATGTGCCGATACAAAGGATAGATTCCACTTCGCGCCTGGCCGACACGACCGGTAAGCATGGCCAGGTTGGCTATGGCCTCGACCTTGCTGCCACCTTGGGCATCAGCAGTAAGGTCTTCTGAGTAGACAATGGCAAGCGAAGAAGCATTTGCCAGAGCCCGGACAACCTCTTCAAAGGTGCTCGGCAGCATATCAACTCGGCCTACCGTCTCTAGATGGTCCAAAGATGCCAGAGATCTTTCAAGGTCAGCGAAACCCTTTGTATGCTCAGCCACAAAATTCTTATCGTAGAGGTCCAGTTCAAGGACCAGCTTGAGAAGACTCTGGAGGAATTCGAGTTTGTTTTCCTTGGGAATGATAAGTGACGGTTCAGCGAATTTGCCCAGTGGAACATCAGTGGAACTTACGGTAATGAGGCGACTGCCGTGGGTACGACTAGCCCTCCGCATGGCGGTGGCAATTATGGGATTATTCTCTTCGATTAGGTTACCCAAAGCGAAGATCACCTCCGCCTCTTCAATTGCACTCAGTGAATTGGTCATGGCTCCCGAGCCCAGGGTTCGGGAAAGGGTTGTCAATGTAGCCTGGTGGGCTTGACCTCCCGGATACGCCAGATTGTTGCTGCCCAACTGCGCGCGAAAGAGTTTTTGCAACAAATAACTGGCTTCATTGGTAGCTCGCGCTGAACCTATTGCAGCCAGGCCATGTGAACCATGCTCCTCCTGGAGCCGCTTGAACTCAGCGGCTACTCTATCCAAAGCCTCTTCCCAACTGGTCTCAACCAGTTTGCCGTTTTTTCTCACAAGGGGAGTTTCAAGCCGCTTAGAACTATGCAAGTAATCAAAGCTGTCGAACCGGCCCTGTCGGCAGGTATACCCGTAGCTTGGAGGGGTTGCTGATTGGGTGGTCGAAGTAAAAACCTTAGCACCTTTGATGTTTAAAATCAGGTTACAGCCACAGCCGCAGTGGGGGCAAAAGGTTTCCATTTGCTCGTAGTGAAATGGACCGGGTTTGCCGCCGATGCGCTCCTCCAACGCCCCGGTGGGGCACACATCTAGGCAGAGACCGCAGAAGACGCAGTTAGCGTTAAAAGAGGGGGTATCTTCAAATTCGATGGCGTCGGAACATTGGAAGAAGGTGCAGGCTTCGTAACATTGTTTGCAGCGGATGCACTTGTTGGGGTCCAGTGCAATGAACTGGTGGGTGTCGCCTTGCGATACGGCAGAAAAAGGAATTTGCGGCTTGAACCGGGTGGTGGTTTCCACCCCGTATTCGAAAGCGAACTTGCGGAGTCTGCAGTCGAAAGCATCCATACAGCCGCATGATAGACAGCGGTCCGCTTCCCGCTGGGCACCCGCTTCGGAGAGACCCAGCTCGATCTGGTCGTAGTTCTTGATGCGCACGCTTGGTTCCAGTTCAGGCATGCGCTCACGGGGGTTCGAAGAAGCGGCGGAAAACTGCTCTCTTTCGATGGTCTCTAGATCTCCTTTGAGGATATTGAACGGTTTGGGGACTCCATGCACTTCTCTGTCAAGCAAATAGAGATGGATAGCCATTGCCGCTTTACGCCCATCTGCCAGGGCACCCACCACGGTTTCCGGGCCACGATATACATCACCTCCAGTGAACACACCTTCTATACCGGTGTAGAGGCTGTCTGGATCGCCACCAATGGTATTCCAGCGGGTTGTGGGTATTCCCTCCACAGCGTGGTCGGATTCTATCGGGGCCAGATTCGGAAATTGGCCGATGGCAGCGATCACCATATCCACCGGGATCACGGTTTCCGAGCCCTCAGTAGGTACAGGTCGGCGTCTGCCGCTGGCGTCCGGCTCGCCAAGCTGCATCTTCACATATTCCAACTTAGCAACCTTGCCATTGCTTCCGAATAGCCGAACGGGTGCGGCCAAGAAGTGAAACTTCACTCCTTCTTCCTCCGCCCCGTGGATCTCTTCGGGACTGGCAGGCATTTCATCCCGTGAGCGGCGGTAGAGAATGGTCACCGTGTCTGCGCCCATACGGATGCTGTTGCGCGCCGCGTCAATGGCAACGTTGCCGCCACCGATTATGGCCACGTTATCGCCCATGGTCAGCGGCTTACCCAAGGCCAAATCCACGAGGAAATCAACGCCCGCATACACACCTTGCAGGTCCTCCCCCACAATACCGAGTTTTCGGGTATCCCAGGCACCGATGGCGATGAAAAAGGAGTCATAGCCTTCCTGTTTGAGGGAATCCAGGGTAAAGTCTTCTCCCCACTTCACTCCTAGTTTGACCTCGATATCGCCTAATGCAAGAATGCCGTCAATTTCCCAGTCAAGAATTTTCTTGGGCAAACGATATTCGGGAATGCCGTAGCGGAGCATGCCGCCGAGTTCCGGCATGGCGTCAAAGATGGTGCTGGCGTGCCCCAGACAACGGAGATAGTAGGCAGCAGAAAGGCCAGCAGGTCCGCCACCGATAATGGCCACCCGGCGGCCGGAAAGATCTGCTACCGGCGGCGGGTTTCGCTTGCCGGAGTACATCTCATAGTCAGCGACAAAACGCTTCAAATGGTTGATGTTGATGGGCTCTTCCACCAGGTTCCGGTTACATTTGTATTCGCAGAAATGAGGACAAACTCTGCCAATGGTTAAGGGCATGGGAAGTCGCTCTCGAATAAGCTTTAGAGCCTCCAGATATTGTCCCTGGGCAATGAGCGCAATATATCCCTGAATGTCAATTCCGGCCGGGCAGGTCAACTGGCAGGGGGGCGCACAGTCGCCATAGTGTTCCTTGAGAAGCAGTTCCAGCATAAGCTTGCGCGTCTGCTGAATCTCCTCAGAGTCGGTGGTTACCACCATGCCTTCTCGCACTTCGATACTACAAGAGGCCTGAAAGTGGGGCTCTCCCTCCACCTGCACCACGCAGAGTCGACAGCTCTCGATGGGCCTCAGAACTTCGTTGTAGCAGAGTGTGGGAATATCAATGTTGTTTTCCCTGGCGACCTGCAAAATGGTACTACCTGATTGGGACTCTAATACCTGCCCATTAATGGTGAGTCGGACGTTCTCCTTCATGGATTCCCTCTATTATTGAAAAAAGTGCTTCGCGTCTTGAGACGATTATGAGCATCCGGGGAACCGTTCCCACTGATTTTGTTGCCAACGTTCCATTCCACTTTGCTGGTCTTGATCGGCCAGGGGGAGCAAAATGAAATTGAACGTATAGCACACATTTCGAAAACCGTCATTAGGTTTGTGAATTTTGGGGCGTACTGTGGTGAGCAGAACCCTCACGGTGAGATATGGTCGCTGTACTCCATGCTCTGTTGTGACTCGACGCTAGAATAAATATCTAAAGACTTTTGTTGCTTAGCGGATGAGGTATAGGCCCACCCAGAAGGCGATGATCACTTCAATGGTAAAAATGACAAAGAAAAGTATGTATTTGGAGGCGGGGAAATCCTCGAAAATCTTGTTTGCCTTTTGCAGAAAACCAGCGCCCACAGGCGAGGCATACATCTTAAAGGGATCATCAGTCTCATCTCTGTTCGCGGAAATCTGCTCAGCCATCTCACACTCCTCCTGGCTCCAATAGATAAACGTGAATATTATAACAAGCGAAACAGGTGAGTCAATGAAAAAATATAGCCAGGAGTTCCCCCCAAAATGGCTGGTTGAGGTTTGTGAACTGAGGTCTCGTATCGGTTTATGCTGA
>CAYFXH010000102.1:0-7211 GCA_964346905.1 uncultured Desulfobacteraceae bacterium
CTCTAGAAACTTTCTACGATTTACCTTGGATTCCTTACCCATTACGGGCTCCTTACATAAGGTGGTGCAAACAGATTATTTTTGTGCGGTCAGAGACCAGTTTTCCGGTCTGACGAAATCGATTCGGGAAACTAGGCGGCAAATTGGGGAGGTTTAAAGCGCGATAGAACCAATCCCTCTGGGACAAAGGTTGTGTATGTCAGGAAAAATAAGCCTATCAGGGGCAAGATAAAAAGAGCTGATAGCTCAAGCCCGAAATAGGCGAGGGAATGGGTTGAGGCAGGACACTTTAGGTGCTGTGTACTGTTGGCATGCTGATGATCACCATGAATCTCGTGGTCGGAAAAGCACAGATGTGCCCGGGTCGCAAGTTGAAGAGCGGCTAAGGCCAGAAGCGGCAGCAGAATGAAAAATAGCAGTCTGCTTCTCATAAGGTCCATATCCGTCATCCATTCAGAAACTCATTATTACGCCTTTTTTGGATATGCCCCAAAATTCGATCCCTCCTAAGTTTTTGGGCAATTCCAATAACAGAATGAGGTCTATGCTCTTAGGGAAGTCAAACTGATGCAGGGAGAATGGTAGCAGAGTAGGTTAACGAGAACATTACCCCAAGATTACCATTTGGTAATCTTGGGGGAACAGTAGGGAGATTATCAAGAAAGGGGTTTTCGAGGAAGGCTGACTGTAAAAGTGCTCCCTTTGCCCGGGGAGCTCGTGGCAGCCACGTCACCGCCATGGGAATGGGCAATTGCCATTACCAAACTGAGCCCCAGGCCGACACCGGCCTGTGACCGACTCTGATCACATCGATAAAAACGATTAAAAATATTGGGCAGGTCGTCCTCGGATATGCCAATGCCGGTATCACTGATGGAGACAAAAACCTGTCCTTGATCCCCATTAAGGGAAACCATAACAGTTCCTTCAGGCGGGGTATATTTCAAAGCATTATCCAGAAGATTGGCCACCATTCGTTGAAGCCTTTGAGTATCTCCATAGACACGAGCGCTGGTATGTACTTCGCCAACAATAGTTACACCTGCGTCTTCAGCTAGTGGCTGAAACAGTTCACAAGCGTCCCGAACCACTCTGGCGATATCAACCTCCTCCATCACAAGTTTACCCGCCCCAGCCTCAAGTTCTGAGATATCCAGCATCGTTTTGATCATTTCTAGGAGGTGATCGCTCTCCTCTATGGTGCTAGCAGCCATGGCCTCGTACTCCTCCATGGAGCCGCCGTTAGTCAGTGTCATCTCAGCGACACCGCGAATCCTGGTAATAGGGCTTTGCAGGTCATGAGCGATGTTGTCGGTCATCTCTCTCATCCCCTTGATCAATACTTGTATGCGGTCCAGCATGCTATTGAAGGTGGTTGCGAGTCGGTCGATTTCGTCGCCCCTGGCTTTCAACGGAACCCGTCTTTCAATGGCTCCTTGAGATATATCCTCTGCTGTTCGGCTAACTTCCTCAACACCCAACAAAGCCCGCCTGGCCATAAACCACCCGATTAAAGCAGCAAAGATCATTAGAACAGCCATCACAAAAACAAATCTCTCTAGGAAGGCTTCCATAAACCGTTCATCATCCTCCAAGGACTTACCCATCTGCAAAATCATGTCTGGCCCGATAATGCCATAAAGGATGCGCACTTTGTGTCGACGTTGTGGAATGGTCAGTGTCTCAAACACATGGTTGGTTCCGGTTGTTAACAGCTTCAATGCAGTCCTGCTGATGCCAACATTCACCCAGGACGACATGTTTGATGAGACAAGCTCTTCACCGTTCGGAGTCAGGATGCGCAGAAATATCCTATCCACCCCTCTGAACTGAGCGTCTTGAATGATACCCTCCTGAACCGCATCGAATCCTTTCAAGGACAAGTGAGAAGAAAGCTCTGTGACCTCGGTCAAAAGCTCCTGATCTGTACGTTCCCGGAGACCGGAAGTGATCACGAGGTTGAAGACGAGAAAGGCCCCGAAAGAGGAAACGGTGAATATTACCGCATACCAGAGGGTCAGTCGGAATGCCAGGGTGTGCGGCAACCTAAGCAGTTTCTTTAAGTACATATCCCACGCCACGAATGGTATGTATGAGCTTTGTGCCAAAACCTCTATCAACTTTATCCCGCAATCTGCATATCCTCGCTTCCACCACGTTTGTTTGCGGGTCAAAATTGTAGTTCCAAACGTGTTCCATGATCATGGTCTTGGAAACCACCTTTCCCTGATTCCGCATGAGATATTCAAGTAGGGCGAACTCACGGGGTTGCAAATCAATGTTCTTCCCTCCACGGACGACCTCACGCGTGAGAAGGTTGATGGACAGTTCGCCAACCGTGATACCGGTAGGCTCTGAGACCCCAGTGCTTCTGCGGATCAGTCCCTGGACGCGAGCCAAGAGCTCGGAAAAAGCAAACGGCTTGGTGAGATAGTCGTCACCCCCTGTCTGCAGCCCCTTGACCCTGTCATCCACCGATCGTTTTGCACTCAGAATGATTACGGGTGTGTTGATCTTTTGCCGCCGCAAAGTGTCGATGAGACTTAATCCGTCCAATTTGGGAAGCATGAGGTCAACGATGGCTGCGTCGTAGGTTTCAGTTAAAGCCATGCCGAGGCCGGTCTCTCCGTCGGCAACCTGATCCACAATGAAACCAGCCTGTTGCAGTCCCCTCGAAATAAAGGAGGCAGTCTTCAGATCATCCTCAACTAATAGTACCCTCATACCTTTGGAGCTCCTCTTTCCTAGTGGAATTCCTCTACGTTTATCTTGTTTTTCTTGCCGGGCTCTTTTTGGCACTTATATCATGATTTGTTAAAAAGGTTCCACTCCACGCTAAACACCTCACTCATTGCGCTCTACTTCCTTGGGAAAATTGATTGACTGGAACTGGAAACTGCTTGACACTGTTGCAAATAATTCAGAAATTGAGAAATACAGACCCAACTGGAATATTGGAACAGGGGAATGCTGGAAACTGGGGCCTCACTAGCGGGGGTTGAGCGTAGCGAGCGCAAATAATATTGGGTTCAAAAGGCGAGTCCGAGATTTCCAACATTCCATTAATCCGTGTGCCGGGCAAAAATCGCAAGCAGAAAAAATATTATGATTCCATTATCTTTTGAAAACTCCAAAAGGATGAAATGGTGGGGCTGGGGTCTGGAGGGCCAGAGTTACGCGCTACCCGACCCGCAAAATTTCTGGTCGTTTCTTGAAAGCACCCTGGGTCCCCTTGAGCAATCCTCGCGGGTTACCTCCCTGAACGACATCCCACTGCCAGCTACACGATTGGACTCAGCAGACCTCGCCATGCTCAGACAGCTGTTTGGTGATAGCGGTGTAACCGTTGCGGAGGCAGACCGTCTCCTTCACGCTCTGGGTAAATCTTACCTGGATTTGCTGCACATGCGCTGGGGTCGGGTTAAGACTGCACCGGACGCTGTAGTCTTTCCTGAGCGTGAGGAGCAAATCCAGGCTGTGCTGGAACTAGCCTCAGAACGAGGCTGGGCTATCATCCCCTTTGGCGGCGGGACCTCAGTGGTGGGCGGGGTCGAGCCTCTTTCTGGTGGACAACCAGTGCTTACTCTTGATCTCCGGAGGATGAACCGCGTCCTGAACATTGATGGCACTTCCCATACCGCGCGCATCCAGAGTGGTATCCGGGGCCCGGAATTGGAGACAGAGCTATACGCTAGCGGCTTTACCTTGGGGCATTTTCCCCAGTCGTTCGAATACTCCACGTTGGGCGGCTGGATCGCCACTCGCTCGGCCGGGCAAAATTCCACTAAATATGGCAAGATCGAGGACATGGTGGTGAGCCTTCGCATCATCACACCAACTGGTGTCTTGGATTCTCCCGTGGTGCCGTCGGATGCCGTGGGGCCCTCACTGCTGCAATGTCTGATTGGCTCAGAGGGCACCCTCGGTGTGATCACCCAGGCGATAGTTCGACTCCACCCTATTCCGGAACATCGGGCCTTCGCCACCTATCTGTTCCCTGATTTCGCCACGGGTGTAGCTGCGGTTCGGGATATGCTGCAGGCGGATGTACGTCCCGCGGTGCTGCGGCTCTCCGACCCGGCCGAGACGGCAGGAGCCCTGTTGCTCAGTAAGCCGCCACGCCCATCGTTTCAAGAACTCCTGGGCCAATGGTACGTTCGCTTCCGGGGTTTCGACCTCAAGCAATCTGCTCTACTCGTTTTGATTTTCGAGGGCACCCGAAGCTTTGTTTCTGTGGCAAAACGCGAAGCGCAACGCTACGCCAGATCGGGGCTCTCTCTTGGTGGTCAACCAGCCAAAAAGTGGATGAAGGATCGCTTTCGCCACCCTTATCTCCGGGATGATTTGCTGGACCGCTCGGTAATGGTGGATACCCTGGAGACTGCTGCGCCCTGGGAGAAACTCCCAGCGCTCTATTCGGCCGTGCGCCGGACACTGTCCGAGTCAATCCTTAATACTGCCCCGGGTGCGCTGGTGTTCACCCATCTTTCCCACGCCTACTCGGATGGCGCCTCCTTGTACTTCACCTTTATGGCTAGGCAGCAAGCCGGGCGAGAGCTGGAGCAGTGGCAGCTGGTCAAAGATGCGGCTACCGAGGCAATCCTTGAACATGGAGGTGCGCTGAGCCATCACCATGGTATCGGTAGCATGCACAAACCATGGATGGGGCCTTATCTGGGGAAAGAGGGCTTGGCATTTCTTGTATACCTGAAGGAGAAAGTGGACCCAAAAAACATAATGAATCCTGGAAAGCTGTTAGAGGGCTGAAATGTTGCGGCTGAAAACCAAATCGTATGGTGGATCATTCTCCTTCAGGACCCGTAAGATCAATCTCAAGAGAATGCAACAAGAAGAGTTTGACCTTGCTGTAATCGGGGGAGGCATAACAGGTGCTGCCATAGCGCGAGACGCGGCAATGCGGGGCATGAAAGTGGCTCTCATTGAGAAAGGGGACTTTGCCAGTGGCACCAGCAGCAAATCATCCAAAATGATCCACGGTGGACTTCGCTATCTGAAGCATTTGGACATCAGTCTCGTCAAAGAATCGTTGTCTGAGCGGGAGAAGCTCCTCTACCTGGCACCTCACCTTGTGCACTCCGCTCCTTACCTGATCCCCATCTACTCAGGATGGAAAGGGCGGTTGGAGCTGCACATCGGCCTCCATGGTTACGAATTCCTAGCAGGTGACACTTCCCTGGGACGTCACCGCGACCTGTCCTCCGAGGAAGTGTTGCGGCAAGAACCCTTGTTGCGGAAGGAAAACCTTTCGGGAGGGTTCATCTATTACGACTGTCTGGTAAACGATGCCCGGCTCACTCTGGCCGTCCTCAAATCAGCCCATGAACATGGTGCCGTAGTGGCCAACTACACCCAAGCCATAGGTTTGGACACGGATAAAGAGGTCCTGAATCGGGTAACGTTTCGCGAGGTCACGAAAAACAAGCAAGGAGTGATTCGCGCCCGAGTGGCTGTGACTGCGGTGGGGCCTTGGACGGCTGAGCTTTTCCGACTCTCCCACCACCCTGGTCCCGCCATACGACCCACCAAGGGTGTTCACCTGGTTTTTCCCAGAGATCGGCTCAATGTAAAGAAGGTGGTGGTGGTGCCCACTGGAGACAAGCGCATGATCTTTGTCGTACCCCTGGGCGAATTCGCTTATGTGGGAACCACCGATACTGACTACACGGGCTCGCTGGATACGGTCCTGGTGGAGGCCGCCGACGTAGACTATCTTCTTGATGCCTTAAATCACTGTTTCCCATCGCTGAATCTTGGCCCAGCCGATATAGTGTCTTCCTGGGCCGGGATCAGGCCCCTGATTATGGAGGACGGTGTTCCTTCCAAAGTTAGCCGCGACTACTTTGTCACCTTATACGATGACGGGCTTGCCGTGATGACCGGAGGTAAACTGACCACCCATCGCACCATGGCCAAAAGTTTGATTGATCAAGTTCTGGAGCACTATGCCCATCTGCTGGATGGTGACTTCCAGCCTTGCCAGACGGCTGAAACCCCTCTGACCGGGGGAGAGATGGTGGATTTTCCTTCCTATCTCAGCGCCCAATCCCTCGGGCTGAAAGGCCGCTGGGGCCTCTCGCTAACCACCGTGGAGCACCTTATTCATAGTTATGGTCGAAATCACATGCAAATTCTTGCTCTGGGGTTACGGGATCGGAAGCTTTTAGAGCCTCTGGGTCCAGGCTGTCGGGCGATTAAAGCCCAAGTCATTTATGGGGTGGAGGACGAAATGGCCCTGACCCTGGAAGACTTCATGAGTAGGCGAACAGACCTCATCCATTTCAACGGCGGACAAGGGATAGCAGTGGTTGCAGCCAAACTCATGGGTAAATCACTGGGTTGGAGCCGTGCCCACCGCCGGGCCGAAATGCGCAGATACCGGCAAGCAGTTCAGGAGATGTTCCATTTCAGGTCGGGCTCATCATAGCTCGTGTTAAACAGGTATCTTTATGTTTCTAAATTATCTCACAGAGTTCACAGAGATCTCAGAGTACTGACGATACAAAACAATAGGATGCCTAGCTGAGAATCAAACGATCTCAACACTTTCATTAGCACTTTTTTCTCCGTGCCCTCTGTGTTCTCTAGCGAGAGTAACGAGCGGGCGAGAGAATTCATGTATGAACAGTCGGGAACGATTCCTAGAAACAATGCGCTATGGTAAACCCGATCGCGTTCCCTATTTTGAGGAGGGCATAAGGAGTGACGTGCTCAGGGCATGGCGAAACCAGGGGATGCCCGGTGACCTGGATATTGCCCAGATGTTTCCCTCTGATCGGCGGGAGGAGATTGAGTTGGACTTGGAGCCACGCCCCAGGTTCAGGAAGTGGCCCTCGTCGCGATCAGAGCTTGACGACCTCAGGCGGCGCCTCGATCCATATGGACGTGGTCGTTTACCACGGGGCTGGTCTAAACGAGTTCGCACTTGGCAGAAGACGCGAGATCACGTGCTGATGCTGAGGATACACCGGGGCTTTTTCCTTTCAATGGGCGTTTATGAATGGCGCAGGTTCGCCGAATTGATGGATCTGGTGCTTGATGATCCCGCATTCGTGCGAGAGGCCATGACAATCCAGGGTGAGTTCGCCGCCGGATTAGCGGAACGGGTGCTGCAGGACGTTACCGTGGATGCGGCTCTGTTCAGTGAGCCCATTGGGGGTAACGATCGGCCTTTGCTTTCACCGCAAATGTAC
>CAYFXH010000102.1:7221-16704 GCA_964346905.1 uncultured Desulfobacteraceae bacterium
CTGATCTCACCCCGGATGTATGAAGACCTTGTGCTGTCAAGCTACACACCGGTTCTTGACGTCCTGAAAAAATACGGAGTGGAAACCATAGTCCTGGTAACATACGCGAATGCGAGAGTGCTGGTGCCGAGCATTCTGAAGTGGGGATTTAACTGTCTCTGGGCCTGCGAGGTGAACCTAGAGGCCATGGACTATCGTGATCTTCGCCGCGAGTTCGGGCGCGACTTGCGGTTAATCGGGGGCATAGATTTGGATGCATTGCGACGCGACCGAGAAGCAATCAAGCGCGAGATAGAGGACAAAGTGCCGCCGCTTGTGGCCGACGGCGGCTACGTGCCCTTGGCAGACGGGAGGGTGCGTGCGGACGTGCCCTTTGAGAACTATGTCTACTATCGGAAGCTATTGGAGAAAGTAACGCAGGCTTCAAGCTAAGTGTCTGAAGTGAGCTAATGTGTGCTAAAGTGCCTAAAATCTTGATGTAGTGGATTTGTAGTTTCCCTATGCGCTCAGCGGTTTGTGAACATCGACCGGATGAATGAACCCACAGATACCATGACTAGGAGCGGCCTCTCAACAGAAGATTTTTATGTTCGCGCCGCGGGACACAGACTTCGCGTGCGAAGGCTAACGCACTCTGCAAGCGATAGTTTAAATCCACGTCCTTCGTTGGTATTTCTCCACGAAGCATTGGGATCTGTGGAACAATGGCATGATTTCCCCGCAACTCTCGTAGAAACCACCGGCTGCGATGCCTTACTCTATGATCGGTGGGGACATGGCAAATCTGATCCTTTTCAAGGCCGGAGAACCCTCCACTATGTACATGATGAAGCCCTAAAGAGCCTGCCAGAGGTCCTGGAAAAATCCAATGTTCGTAGTGCTATCTTAATTGGTCACAGTGACGGAGGCTCTATTGCTCTCATATGTGCAGCAAAATATCGGGAGTTAGTCCGGGGGATAATTACCGAGGCCGCACATGTCTTCGTCGAAGAGATCACTCTGGCAGGTATCCGAGAAGCTGTAGAGATGTATGAAACTACTAACCTCAAAGAAAAGCTGTCACGCTATCACGGTGATAATACGGACAAGATCTTCAGAGCCTGGTGTGATACCTGGTTGTCTCCCGAATTCCAGCAATGGAATATCGAGGAATGCCTTCCCAGGATCAATTGTCCAGTTTTGGTGATACAAGGAATAGACGATCAGTACGGTAGTGAAGCGCAGGTTGAAGCAATAGCATCGCAGGTGGCCGGGCCTGCAAGGTCTCTACTCATCCCAAATTGTGCTCATATTCCTCACAAGCAGGCTAAAGACAGGGTTGTCCGGGAAATGACCGAATTCATACGTACGCTCCTGTAGATGGGGGAGCAATGGCTCACACCTAAGGGTGATCGGCGCCTCATAAGCAGGCATACACAAGGCATTACCCTTCGCGCATGCGCTCTTCATTGTCACTAGGGCTGCGCCCGCCATTCGGCCTTACGGCCGTCATTAGGTCGTTACAACAAATGACCTTAAATGACGCCGAAGGTATAATGACAGCGAAGCGTAGTGACGGCCACATCTAGTGGCCATATGACTATGAGCTAACTCCAAGGATATTTCTAGCCTTGTAGGTTGTCAGACTGGTTGCTTCCGCATCTGACGTGCAAGCTCAATGAACAGGGCGTCCCCGGATGCTAGGGAGGATTTCTATGCGCAATACGAAAATTCTAGGCGTGGGCATGTACCTACCAGAGCGAGAAGTCACAAACTTTGAACTGGAGGCCATCAACGAACTGCAAACCTCAGACGAATGGATCCAACAACGGACCGGCATCCACAGTCGACGCTTTGTCTCCGAGGGGGAATCAGGCACCGACCTTGCCGTACACGCCTCAAATCAAGCCATCCAGAATGCAGGGCTCAGCCCTGATGATATTGATTTTATCATCTATGCCACCCTAAGCCCGGATTACTTTTTCCCTGGTAATGGCTGCTTTCTGCAGGATAGGCTATTTGGGGATCGAACAATCGGCGCTCTGGATGTCCGCACCCAATGCTGTGGTTTTATTTATGGCCTTGCCGTAGCTGACAGTCTCATTAAAAGTGGCCAGTATGATCATATTCTCCTGGTTGGTACGGAGGTCCAATCCACAGCCCTGGACTTCACCGCTAGAGGACGGGACGTGACAGTCCTGTTCGGGGACGGGGCGGGAGCTGTGGTGGCTGGCCCGGCTCAAGGTGGTCATCCAGGTGTACTCGCCACCGCCATGCATTCAGAGGGGAAATATGCCAAAGAACTTTGGACTGAGTACCCTGCCAGTGCACACAACCCAAGAATTAGCCATGAAAGCCTGGATCAGGGTAGACAGTACCCGAAGATGAATGGTCGCATGGTCTTTAAACATGCGGTCACCAGGATGGTGGAGGTTAGCCGTGAAGTTCTCTCCAAGGCAGGAAAATCAGTGGAAGATGTGGACTTGCTTCTGCCCCATCAGGCCAACCTCAGGATCAATCAAATGGTGGGCTCCCAGTTGGGTATTTCAGAAGAAAAGGTGGTAAACACCATCTCCTGGACCGGTAACACCACGGCCGCCACCATTCCCATCTGTATGCATGAGGCCTTGCGGCAAGGCAAGTTGGAGGAAAACGATCTTGTCCTTCTCACTGCCTTCGGGGCTGGTTTTACCTGGGCAGCTTCATTATTGTATTGGTAGCGAGTCATGGCAGGTGACAACTCTGGCACAAGGCAGAGAGCTAACGTAGGTCTCGGGAGGCTCGAGGTTAGAGGTTTGAGGTTTGAGGCAACAGATCTTAAAAGAGTGTAAGGATCTTTTGCCTCCAACCTGAAGCGAGGTCCGGAGGACCGAGCAATCCTCCAACCTCCAACTGGTTAAAAAGTTCCGCCTCGCGCCTCCGCAGGCTGCATTGCAAAATCGTTGGAGTGTTTACATGAGCGTTCGATGGAAATTTTTGATCTTGCTCCTGCTGTTTAGCCTTGCTCCCCTTCTCTTGGTAAGCGGCCTGAGCCATAGGGGAGTGAGGCGACTTGGAGAAACCATCTCAGCTCTTGCGGAACATCATCGCACCAGAATAGTCAGCAAAGAGCTTCAACAGACGGCCGAGGACTATGCCAAGATAATTGGTCGTGAAAAAGAGGTTTTGGAGCTCAGTTTGAGGATTATCGCCAGAGATACTGAGCGGTTTCTCTCTGAAGAGGTGCAAACCATCGCGAAAGCATATTATGCCGAGGACTTTGACAGTCCAGACAGAGCTCCCGCGGATATGGTCCACTCCTCCAAGCATTTCAGAGAGGTCGCAGGAGGCGGGATAGAGCCAATGCCCATAAGTTTCGGTCACCAGGTTTTCAGGCTTGCGCCTGGCAAGGACAAGCGCATCCTCGCAAAAGATATTGCCAAGCTGGCTCGTCTTCTCCCCCTGCACAATGAGTTTGAAAGGCAATTAGGCGACATCCTCTACTGGCAATACGTGAGCCTGGAAAGCGGCGTCCACGCTTCCTACCCCGGCCACGGCGGGTACCCTCCTGGGTACAATCCCCAAAAGCGACCGTGGTACCTCCTCGCTGTGGAACGGGGAGAGTTGGCCTGGACCACTCCTTACATTGATGCTACTACCCGGCAAGTAATAATGACTGCCTCCACACCCGTTCGTCGTCCTGACGGCTCTTTTGCCGGAGTAGCGGCCATCGACGTCCTCCTTATCGAGGTTCTCCAGGTTAATGAACTCTCGTCCCAGTGGTCGCAGGCCATGCGCTCTTTTCTTGTCTGGTCCGGGCGAGACCCTAAAACCGGTGAATTTGGTCTTTGGGTTGTGGCGCAGAAAGATCACCTGAAAGAGTCCTCTGCCTGGAGCGGCCTCGTCGAGGTGGAGCAACTGGCCTCCTTGAACAAGGAAGGCATGAGCAGGCTCCTCAAGGATATTAATGCCCGGAAGTCTGGCTACCTGGACATGGACTATGAAGGCGTGGAATCTATCTGGTCCTATGCTTACGGGGGCGAAAACATAAGTCTCGTGCTTATAATGCCCAAGAAAATTATCTTGGCCGAGATCGAACAGATTAGAAAAGCAGTATTCTCGTTGGCTAAAGAGCAGTGGATAGTTACAGGGGTTACCGCCTCAGCTCTGATTTTTTTTCTGGTTTTAGCGGCCTTCTGGTTTGCCCGGGCAATGACCAGCCCCATGATGGTTATGGTCGAGGCGGTCCAGCGGCTTGCCAAAGGAGATTTTTCTGTGCGGATGGATATACATACAGGAGATGAGCGGGATCTGGTGGCCAGGAGCTTCAACGAAATGGTCCCCCAAATCGAGGACAGATTACATATCCGCAAGGCTCTGGAAGTGGCCCAGGAAGTGCAGCAGAACCTTCTGCCTCAGGAGATTCCAGAGCTGCCCGGCTTCGATATCGCCGCCATGAGCGTCTACTGCGATGAGACAGGGGGGGATTACTTCGACTTTTTCCCCTGTGAGGACGAGCATTGCTCTCGTTTTGGTATTGTGGTGGGCGACGTGACCGGCCACGGTGTAGGAGCGGCTCTGCTCATGGCCACGGTTCGGGCACTGATCAGGGGCCTTACCACCAGACCTGAGAACCTAGCTGAGTGCATCAGCCGGGTGAACAACTTGCTCACCGCTGATGTCGGCCAGACCGGCAGATTCATGAGTCTTTTTTACCTGATGATAGAGGCCGGCTCAGCCACAATCAGCTGGGTCAGAGCCGGACATGATCCAGCCATTCTTTTCGACCCTGTAACCGACCGTTTCGAGGAGCTTTTGGGACCGGGGATGGTCTTAGGGGTAAGGAAAGACTATCCCTTTAAACAGGTTAAAAAGACCATCCAGACGCCAGGAACGATAATCCTCATCGGCACGGACGGAATCTGGGAGGCCCATAACGGGGATGGAGAAATGTTCGGCAAAAAGCGTCTTCACGAAATCATCCGTACAAACGCCAATAAATCAGCGGAGGCAATTCAAAACGCGATATTAGGAGCAATGAGCAACTTCCGTGGGGACGTTCCTCAGGAGGACGATATCACCATCGTGGTGATCAAGGTGCTCTAGCGGCGTGAACCGCAGACCTCAAGGTACGAGGCCGATACCGTTATGTGTCATGAATAAGAATCGATCCCGCAAATGTTCCATGGAGATCATGAACTCAACGAGGAGGTGATAGGTAGCAAGAATCGGGTGGCTTTTGCTCTCTAAAGATCTTAAGGTAGTTTCCACCCATAGATTTCACGGAGGATATAAGTGATGTCAACTGACTATCTCCGAGTTGAAAAGGCTATTTACTACCTTGACGATAACTTCCAGGATCAGCCAAGCTTGCAGGAGGCAGCTGCGCATCTCAACCTGAGCCCCTTTCATTTCCAGCGCGTTTTCAAACGCTGGGCTGGCATCAGCCCGAAACGTTTCTTGCAGTTTCTGACTATTGAATACGCAAAGAAACTGCTCAATGAAAACCGAAGTGTTCTCGATGCCACCTACGGATCAGGGCTATCCAGTCCAAGCCGGCTTCACGATCTCTTTGTAACCATCGATTCTGTAACCCCGGGCGAATTTAAGTCCAAGGGTAGGGGAATGGAGATTACCTACGGAATCCATCCCAGTCCTTTTGGCGAATGTTTGCTGGCAGTAACTGGAAGGGGCATCTGCGGTCTGTCCTTTATTACCGACGGAAGGCGAGAGGAGGCAGTTGCTGCTCTGCAGAGCTGCTGGGAGGAGGCCAAGCTCAGTGAGAATCCCCAAAAGACAAAACCACTGGTAGATCACATCTTTCGCCCGGTTTCGCATAATGGCAAACGTTCGCTCAGCCTGTTGCTCAAAGGTACAAACTTCCAGATAAAGGTTTGGGAAGCACTACTGAAAATTCCATCGGGCTTTGTTTGTTCTTATGAGGATATCGCCACATATCTCGGTAGGTCGACAGCAGCGCGAGCGGTGGGCAATGCAATCGCTTCCAATCCGGTCGCCTATATCATCCCCTGTCACCGGGTTATTCGCAAGATTGGTGTTGTCGGAGCTTACCGCTACAGCCCGGCCAGAAAGAAAGCCATGATTGGTTGGGAAGCGGTGCAGAGATACCGCAGGGAGGTGAGTCTGTGACACGCTCAAATGTATTGATCGGTTACCTGTTTGGCATCTTTTATGTGAAAAAGACCGACGTCCATACACAACCTTGCACCAGCCAGCATCTTATGTATGGGACTTCCCAACTTGTATAACCCTCGCTCTTTCCAATAACAAACTCTCCACCGACCTGAATAATTCCCGGCTGCCGGAGTATACCTGGTTTAGCCTTTCCTGATAATCTCTCCGTAAGTCCGGGTTGTCTTGCAGGTTTGCCAGCGCAATTCGATACGCTCCGTTGATCGCGGCCCGGAGCAATTCGCAGACCACCAGCAAATCTGAAAGCAGGTGTACCTTGCAGTGCTTTCCCGCCCTCGAGACAAGAGTCAGACCTTTATGGGCCTCCTCCATAATCTTTATGGGACATTCGATTGCTTGCTTGAGGGCAGCAACGACCTCCTCTTCTCCTTTTCCCGAGGTTCTTGCCTCGGCATAACTTATATAGGCCCTACTATCCTCATCACGCAATCGGAGAAGACTTCTAGACGAGTTTCTCGCCTTCTCACGCAAATCCACCCATGACACTCGGCTTCCAGAGGGAATAGTTTTACGCTGAATCTCCAGCCGCAGTATTTTCTCGAGAAGCGCCAAACCCACACATGCCCCATGGGCTGCTGCCGCACCGCCTCCTGGCACCGGTTCTGCGTTTGCCAGGGCTTCTAGAAAAAGGTCTCCCATACAGTGAACCTTTCATGCGATGCCATTGTGTTATCTTTGGCAGGGGATTACGGACCGACTCCCAACTCAGAGAGATGGACGGCCATATCTCCCCTCATAGTAGACGGTTCGTGAATAATGCGGATCACGGTTTGACTCCATTTTTTCAAATGCTTATCAGAGAGTAACCTACCTGAGACCGAGTTATTGCGCAAGATGTAAAGTATACTTAAACGGGTGCAATACACATAAAGACAAGTTTCATAATGCAATTTCACCTCAAAGAAGGAGGTCTGATAATGAAAGCGATAGCAATTAATGAGTTTGGGGGACGAGACAAATTGCAACTCATGGATTTACCGGTGCCTGAAATTCAAAGAGGGGAGATTCTGGTTCGAGTTAAGGCCGCCGGGGTGAATCCGGTAGACTGGAAGATTCGCGAGGGGTACATCAAGGACCTGTTTCCCTACGAGTTCCCCATCATCCTGGGTTGGGACGCAGCGGGAGTTGTGGAGAAGATTGGACAAAAGGTGACTCGCTTCAAGGAAGGGGATGAGATTTTTGCCTATTGTCGTAAACCAATTGTTCAGGGGGGTGGTTATGCCGAGTACATTGTCTTGGAGGAAGAGCATTGTGCTCTAAAGCCCCAGAATACTTCCTTTGAACAGGCGGCATCCATACCCCTTGCCGCCCTTACTGCTTACCAATCTCTGTTCGACGCAGCCAAATTGCAGTCAGGAGAAACCATTTTAATCCAGGCTGCAGCCGGAGGAGTTGGAGGTTTCGGAGTACAATTAGCAAAAGATCGAGGAGCTATTGTATGGGGTACTGCCAGTGGCTATAACCACGAATATGTACAAGATTTGGGAGCCCATAGGGTTATTGATTACCCGCAGGTAGATTTTCGTGAGGCAGTACGCTTAGAGTATCCGGATGGCGTAGATGTGGTATTTGATTGTGTGGGCGGAGAAGTTCTTGAAAAGAGTGCTGAGGTTGTCAAAAAAGGCGGAAGACTTGTATCAATCGTAGATGATCCCGCTGGACTGAGCAGAGCTGACATCCAATCTGCTTTTGTCTTTGTGGCCCCCAACAGTTCTCAGTTAGCAGAGTTGGCCCAGATGGTTGAGCAAGGACGTCTCAACACGCACCTCTCAGAGGTTCTGCCTTTAGGCTTAGAGGAAGCCAAAAAAGTTCACGAATTGAGCGAGTCCATGCATACTAGAGGCAAGATGGTCCTGGTTATTTAAAGAAAGCTTTCAGTTGTTAGCCATAAGCAGTCAGCTACAAGCAGTCGGTACAAGGTATAAGGTTGAAATTTCGAATTGCGGATTGCGGATTGCGAATTTCGGATTTGGGAAGGCAGAGAGCATAGGGCAAAGGGCATGGAGAAAAGCAAGCAGGCAGCCGTTGCAACTAGGCACAAGGAACTGTAAACAAGTAAACATTTGCAAGAAGTTGAGAGTAACTCGATTGTGATTACTTTTCTCCTGAATTCTGGATTCTGACTCCTGGCTCCTTGCGCTATGCCCTGTACCCATTTGTTAGCAGAACGCTACGAATTAACTACGAGTGCCAAACTATGGCCACCCGGTTCGAAAATGTCCTGATAATCGCCGACATCGAGGGGAGCTCCGGCTGCTGGGACTATCGGGCCTCGTCGTTTCTGACTGATGAGTGGAGTCGCGCCTGCGTAGAGATGACCCTGGATGTCAATGCTGTGGTCAAAGCCCTCTTCGCTGCTGGGGTGAAGCGTGTCACGGTAAAAGACTTCCACCGAACAGGCTACAATCTCCTTCCAGAACTGATCCATTCACCAGCACAAGTTGTCTTGGGCTACAAACGTGGACCGGTGCCCGGCCTAGGAGATCCAGGCGATGCAGAAGCTGCGATGTTCTTGGGGATGCACGCCGCTTCAGGGACTGAGGGATTCATGGCTCATACCCTCACCTCGCGCATAATCTGGCTCGAGGTGAATCAAAAGCCGCTGGCTGAAGTAGAGCTTTTTGCCGCATCGCTGGCGCCTTATGGGGTGAGACCAATCTTCTTCTCGGGCTGTCCCACTGCGTGTGCGCAGGCGAGGGCTGCAATTAGGAAGATAGATTCCTATCCAATTGACAAGTCCGTCGGGCCTGAACTGTTTGATGCTTATTCATGGAGGTCCGGCCTTGTGAGCGCTGCGCTGGATTCCCTCAACAACATAGCCACGGAGCCACACAGGCCGTCCGGTCCCTTTACGGCAGAAGTAACCATGCGGGGTGGCGAGAACGCAGCTCAAAAGCTTGCCCGACGGTGGGGCTTTCAGCAAGCGGGGGCTCGAATCTTTATTGAGGCTGCTGACATCCAAAGGCTTTACAGAGATCTCATCAAACTCTGTTATCTCACACCCGTTACGGAGAAAATGCTGCCATTCGGGCTATTTTTGTATAACCTAACTGGCCGGTTCGGCCTGGGCTGGGTGCGCCGACGGCTTAAGAAAAACGAAGATCTACCGCAGAGCACGTGGAGAAGATGAACAGATAACCGATGTGGGAAGGCATAGGGCATGGGGCAGATTTTAGATTGCGGATTTTGGATTGCGGATTGCGGATTGCGAATCTTAAATTTCATCTGGCAACAAATGACAGCGTTAGCGTAATGACCCAATGACGCCAAAGGCAAATGACGTGAAGCTCATTGAGTTTTCAGCTGATCGCT
>CAYFXH010000103.1:0-15116 GCA_964346905.1 uncultured Desulfobacteraceae bacterium
GCTTGTCGAAGGATGCCTTCCCAAATTCGCAATCCGCAATCCGCAATTCGAAATCTTAACCCTATGCCCTATGCCCTATGCTCCATGCCACCTAATCTGGCCCAAAGTACCACGTTTCCGAGACCCTAAGCTAGTCTCACCCACTGAGCCATTTTATCTTGGCAAGATGTTCGATTGTCTTGAATTCGGGATCACCCGTGAGAATAATCGCATTTTCTCGCCTGGCGGTTGCCACTACGAAACAATCTCCGAATGACAGGGGATATTCTGCTTTTATTCGAGCAGCGTCGATGACATCCTGAAAATCATTTTGAACCAAGCGAATGGGGAGACCGACCAGAACAGTGTCCAAGAAATATTCCGCTTCTTTCACCCCTCTCTGTCGGTGAAGAATATAGTACGTCTCGCCCACATTGATCTCATTCATGAGCAGGAAACCCTCGGATACCTGCGCTTCGGCCAGGGCCTCCAGGACCTTTTCAAAACCAATCTCTTTATTTAAATATGAAAGCAAGGCAAAGCTATCCAGTAATTTTCTTCGACTCACGCTTCCGCTCCCTTCGCCGCTCACGCAGCAAGGCCTTGGTGAGGGATGACCCACCCGCGAAAAACCCGCAAAAATGCTCTACCGGATCATCGGGTAGCGGTTTGATGATGAGGTGATCTCCTTCTGCTTTTATGAGGAGTTTCTTGCCAGGAACAATCTGTAATCGTTCCCTGATCGCCTTGGGGATGACAATCTGTCCCCTGCTTGATGTGGTAACTACTGCCATGATTATTCTCCCTGCACGATATAGTAAGACGAAATATTATATAATCATACGTATTAGTGAATATCATACTTCATTATTTTTGTAAATTTTATTAAAGTTTAACTTACTAATTAGAGTTCATCAAAAAACCTTGTTAGTGGTTGTCATTCTGAGGAGTCTCGCTTATGCGGTACGACGAAGAATCTCGAGATCCTTCGTCCCGCCCTGGCGAGACTCAGGATGACACAACAGCTGTTGCCTCGCGGAGCCTGCCATGAGCTTGCCGAAGGGCCCAAAATGACACTGGGTAGTTTCCAGATGGACACCAATTAGCTGCAGATCAAACAAGAGCTGTAGGCTGGGTTCCGCCGATGCAAATCACAGACCGGTGGGACTTGGGGCAAGATACTCCTCCGGAGTCAGAACAGCACCGGAGAATTGACCTTTGAAGTGTTCATCGTCCCAAGTGACCAAGGTGGAAACGAAGGGCAAATACTTTGCCGCAACAGTAAGCAGCAGGGCATCGCCAAGTGAAGCCCTATTTTTCAAAACATCGAATAGCTCTTGAATGCCTATGGAGGGGAAGTTACTCGTGAGGTCAGGGGTGGGGAGTACGGTAACTTTGTATTTGTCCTGAAAGTAAAACCAGAGTTCAAGAAGTTGCTTTTCGTTGAGATTGAATGACAGAATTCCGCAAAGCTCCAGCAGATTTACTATAGTCGTAAAGCCAACTCCTTTTTCAGCTACTGAATTGAGAAATGCAAGATTTTCGTCGTAGTGAATGTCCCTTCTGTAGCGCAGATCTATGACAAAAATGTTGCTATCTATCAAAATTAACCCCGCTTTCGAGCCCACCTGGTTGCCTCCTTCCAGCTGTCGAATCGAGGTTTTGTTTTCTTTAACGCTCTTTCAATATCTTGCCACGCCTCATCGAATGATCTTAAATCGGGAAGGAAGCTCTTCTCCTCAGATAAAGAGGGGTTAATAACGGCAACGGGTTTACCTCGATGTGTAAGGGTAAGGCGTTCACCTGCTTTGAGTCTTTTGATGATCTCACCTGTTCTTTGTTTCAGTTGCTTGGCCGTCACTGTTCCCATTTTGTGTCCTCCAAGTGTTTACTTAGATTCATAGTAAACACTTCAATCAAGTGTGTCAAGCAAATCCTGCAGATTGAGGCGCCTTCAAACAGCTCAACCTATATTTGTAACAATCTGTACAAAAATTATAAAATTATTTAATACTTAAGAAGTATTTTTATAAGGTAATGGGTTATAGGTGATAGGTCGTGGTCGTTCAAGCCGTTCAAATCGTTGAAATCGCAAGATCGCGGCTGAAAGCCGCTCCCACAGAAAAATCCCTTTGTTCTTTCCTCCGACTCCTGTCTGCTGTCCTCTGAGCTTTTACCCTTTGTTCCTCGTCTTTTGGCAACGGACAACGGACAACGGACTACGGACAGGCGGCGGCCTGTGTTCTGAATTCTGCCTCCTCACCCTAAAGTGCCCAGTCCCTAGCGCATAGTGCCTAGTGTTCAGCTGCCTCCTGCCTGCTATCTGCTGCTAGCTGCCAGCTGTCTTCCGTCCTCCGTCTTCTGTCTTCTGTCCTCTGTCCTTTGACCCCCGACCCCTGATTTCATACTCTATGCTCCATGCCCTATGCCCTCTGCTTTTTGCCATTTGGCCAAAGATTCCTTCACTAGAGCCTTGCCAAATCCAGAAAAGCCTGGCCTCATCGAGCAAGAGGAACGGCTGCTTCAAATCCCCCCTAAAGAGGCTCTCCGAAAACTCGTTTCCCCTTCCCTGGCGGGAGAGGATAAAGGGGAGGGGGACCTAATCGCATAGCGCAAAGAGCAGAGCGCAAAGCGTTGAAAAGAATTACTTTTTCGCTATGCGCTTGGCGCTATGCGCCATGCGGATATTCACCCCCACCCTAACCCTCCCCCGTCGAGGGGGAGGGAATTATGAGGGTTTCAGTCAGCTGCTGCAAGCTACAAAATCCGAAATCCGAAATCCGAAATTCTTCCTTATGCCCTTAACCATTTCGCCAAACTTTTATTGTCCTCTGGCCAATTTCTCGGAAACCCGCAGGAAAGGTTACAAAACACACAAGTTTATAAATATACGATTCTACTATCTTTTTACTATTCCAATGGCCATTTCCGCTCGTTATTCCCCAGCTTGTCACTAAAGGACCTAAGCCGTGCAGGGCGAGAATAAGCTGAAATACATTTTAACAACTTGAAATCTTTAGAAAAAACTTAAATTGCTGAGTTTGGCACACCATTTGCGTAAGAGTTAGCCGATATCAAATGTTGCGACAGCTTATTTTGCCGGACCTTGATAACTATGATGAAAAGACTTTGCCAAAATAGTCATCCACATACTGCTCATAAGCCATATTCTGTGAAGTCACCGCAGTTTGGGTTCCGCAAGGGAGCTCTAATTGTCCTCTTTTCGACCTTGATTCTTATGGGCCTGGCATCCGGGGTATACGCCGTCACTCCACCGGCGTTCATCGACGGCGGCAGCGTGGCCATAGGGACGAGCGCGACAACCCTGGCACAGCTTGACACGACATTCGCCGCTGGAAACAACTTCGTAATAGCCGCAGTCCAACTTGATTCAACAGTATCTTCCTCCATATCAGCTGGAAATCTGCTCCTTCAAAGGGTGGGGGGGCCCACCCTCATGAGCAACCAATACGAAATTAATTATACTAGCTCTCTTCCGCACAAGCAGAAATGGTACGTCCTGACGGGCATCGACACGGGTGCAGGCGCGTCCGTGTCCTATGCCGTGACGGCCACGGCAAATGCGACCGGCATCAACGGAGAAGCGAAGATAGTTGCCATTGAAGGGGTTACCGGCGAACAGGCACAGGCCGCTCCGATTGCGATTCAAACCTCGGAGACCACTTTGACTACGTTGTCGACATCTCTGCCGGCAGGGGACAACGTCGTCCTTGCCATATTTGAAGCCGAAAACACCTCTAATTCTGCTACGTATCAATTAACAAATGCGAGACTCAAATCAGGTGGGGTAACGCTGGCCGAGAATGCGTATAGCTTAAATCTCACAAACCGTGGGATTTTGGGTAATAAACAAGTCCATTTTATGGTGTATCTACACAGTGGGGCACCAGCCAACCCAACGTACACTGCGACTGGCATCAGTACCAATAAAAAGGTCCTTGGCTGCGCAAAAATCGTGGCTTTCAGCATAACGTCGATGACAGATGTGTCAGCTGCGTACAACGACGGCACAGGTACGAGCATTGGCACGTCCGAGACGGTCATAAACACCCTGAGCACCTCCTTTAGCCCTGACAGTGAAGTCGCTGTCATAACGTCTGAGCAATTTATTACGACGGTTTCTGCTGCCAGGAACATTTCCAGCACCCTTAATAAGCTGCGGAATGACGCAACTGGAGATCAGGCGGTGAACCAGTACACGCTGGGTTTCCCGTTTCAAAATCAAGGCGACCACGGCAAAGGCTTTGGGCTGCTGAACAAGTTCATTTCTCCACCCGCTAATCCCCAGTACGACGTTAAGGCAACGGCGTCGGACACAGGACTGGAGGGGGAATCGAAGATACTGGCGCTCGCATTCTCGACCGCGGACACCTCTCCCCCGGATCCTGATCCGATGAGCTTTCTCACGCCTCCGGACGAGGTGGATACTACCAGCATCGCTATGACCGCCACCACCGCCACAGACACATCAACGCCCGTTGAGTATCTCTTCACCTTTACAGCCTGCAGCTCTAACGGCGGGACCGGTGGGACTTCAAGTAGCTGGCAGACAAGTACCTCCCACACTGATAGTGATCTCGAAACAAACAAGTGCTACGGCTACACCGTAACCGCAAGGGATTCTGCTACGCCGACAGCGAATACCGGTGGCGCCTCGCTGGTTTCCGAGGCCTATACCGGAGCGAACGTGCCAGGAACCCCGACCCTGGGCAATGCGTCTTCGATCAGCCTGGACCTCACCAACGACGAGAACGGAAACCCGGCAAGTTCCCCCACCACCCTCTTTGCCGTCCAGGTGATCACCACGAATCCCTCAGACGCCACCTGGCTCAACCAGTATGTGGACAGTAACGGCAACCCCTCCGCCACAGCGGTCTGGCTGAGTGACGCCACCTTGGATGGCCTCAAACTAAGAGGACTTCAGCCGTCTACCCTTTATGGCGTCCAGGTGAAAGCCCGCAATGAGGATGGCGACGAAACTGGTTGGAGCCCGGAAGGACAGGGGACAACCACAGCCCCTGGGCCTTTTTTAGAGCAAATCCATTACCGCTGGTTTAATGACGATGGAGCAGAAGGTGCGGCCTCCCGGGCTACCCCGGAAGACACGGTCCTTTCCAATGTGGCAAGTAGTTCCCCCATACGTCTTCGGGTTGAGATTTCAAATGAGGGGCCGGCGAATGACCCCGGGCCGACAACCTTACTCCTTGAATATGCCACCTCCACCAGTGGCCCCTGGACGGCTGTTGCGGATGCGGGCGGTGCAACCAACTCCCACTGGCAGATGGTGGACTCGAGCTATTACACTGACGGGGATGGCTCCAACAACATCGATCCTGGGCTCACCGATGAGAATGGTTCTTTTCTTGCCGGGAAACTGAAAGACACGAGCAACCTCACGGTCAACCTGCCGCTCACCACGACCCAATTCACCGAGATCGAGTACTGCTTCCAGGCGACCTCTAAAGCCACGCCGGGTGCGACCTACTATTTCCGCTTGACCGATAACGGCACACCGCTGCATGACTACCCCCAGTACGGCCAGATCACCCTGAATGGTGGGGGCTCGTGGTTCAATTCCAACTGGCTGTACAGAAAGCATCTCAGGATTGACTCCTCCCGGGTAGCCGGAAATCTCACCAACTTCCCGGTGCTCATCAACACCACAGATGCGGACTGGATAGAAGATAGCCAATCCACTCCCGGTCACGTGGCCCAGACCGACGGCGGCGACATTATGTTCACTGCCAGCGACGGTGTCACCAAGCTGGACCACGAGATCGAGAAGTACGATCCTGCCACCGGTGAACTGGTGGCCTGGGTAGAAGTCCCCAGCCTTTCAGGTTCTGTCGACACGGGTCTGTACATCTACTACGGAAACTCCAGTCTCGCAGAGGGGGATAACCAGTGGAGCGTCAAGGGAACCTGGGATGAGGGAGGCAGCGATAATTACAAGGGCGTGTGGCATATAGGCGAAGGAGGAACAGGGACGAGATTTGATTCAACCCAATATGACAATGACCTCACGCCTAGTGGTTATGAAGGAGATGAAGCAAATAGCAATGCCAAGATAGACGGAGCCGATGATTTTGACGGTAGTGATGATCGGCTTTATGTAAGCTCAGACGCGCTGAGAATCTCCGGCGATGTGACGGTTGAAGCCTGGTTCCAGGTTCCTGCAAGCATGGGGACAAATGAGGGCATGGTAACCATAGCCAATCCGGGCGATGTTCAAGCCGACAATGCTCTCTACAGCCTGCAGTCAGCAGATGCTGACCAACTCATCTACTACCACGAATATGGTGCAGGCAATAATCAGATGGTTACCTGGAATTATCTCTTTTCACCGGGCACCTGGTATCACGTTTCTATTGTCAGAGACGTGGCGGCCAATACTGTTGACTTTTACGTTGATGGAGTGTTCCAGCAGCAATATTCCTATACCACCGATCCAGACGGTGGCGGTTCATCTCAATTCAATATTGGTGACAACAGCAGTGGCGGAACGACAGGTTCTCAATGGTTCTTGAATGCGACAATCGATGAAGTCCGCGTCTCCTCCACGACTCGTTCAGCCGCCTGGATCCAGACTGAGTACAACAACCAGAAGGCGCCCGCGGCGTTCTACACCGTGGGGATCGAAGAGACTCCCGGGGCCGGGGCTAATCCCTTTAACAACGGCTGGTCCTACCGCAAGAGAATGACCATCGACTCCACCCAGGTTGGCTGCGACCTGACGAACTTCCCGGTGCTGATCAAGACCACCGACCCCGATTTGACCAAGGCTCAAGCCGACTTCGATGACATCTTCTTCACCGCCGCCAACGGAACCATGAAGCTCGACCACGAGATCGAAAAGTACAACCCAGGTACCGGTGAACTCGTTGCCTGGGTAGAGGTACCAGCGGTCTCGGGCACCAGCAATACGGACATCTACCTCTATTACGGCAATGCCAACTCTGTGAACCAGCGGAACCCCACGGGCGGAGGTGTCTGGGAGCCCAACTACGTGGGAGTGTGGCATCTGAAAGAAACACCTACTGTTGATGCCTATGCCTATGATTCAACTTCCAACGATATTGATACTACCTTCCTGGCAGACATGACTTCCGATGACCAGGTCGACGGTAAAATCGACGGCGCTTTGGATTTTGATGCGAGTAGTAACAATGACAGAGTGATCGCGAACGATAATCCCTCTTTAGGTAACATGAGCAATCTTACGGTAGAAACTTGGGTAAAGATTGAGGAATATCCCCCAACTAGCTCATATTTCCTGTCTTATAAAGCACACAGTGTTGGTCCCTGGTTTTCTTGGCAGCTTATGGTGTCTGATTGGGGGGATCCCTTTTATTTAGAGGTGAATACCACCGATAGCAACTACGGAAGCTGTGGTTCAAACACTGTCCCCAACACTACCGATTGGTATCATGTTGTTGGAGTTTATGAAAACAACCAGCCGCTGAGGATTTATGTAAATGGCGTTGATGATACGGCTTGGTCAAGCGGGACAGGACCAACAGGTAACGTCATGGATTCTGACGGCAACTTCTCCATCGGTTGGGATGTTAAGGGCATCCAAGACGAATTTCGCATCTCCAAGGTTGCCCGCAACAGTTGCTGGATCCAGACTGAGTACAACAACCAGTCCAATCCCGCCGGGTTCTTTCTAACAGGCATCGAGGAGGGACCGGCCACCAACGGCGACCCCTTCCAGAATGGCTGGACCTACCGCAAGCGGCTCACCATTGACGCTTCCCGGGTTGCCGCTGACCTGACTGATTTTCCGGTACTGATCAACACTATTGATGAGGACTGGATGGAAGATGACTCTTACGGCGGTCACGTAGCCCAAACCGACGGTGGCGACATTATTTTTACCGCTGGAGACGGCGTGACCCGCCTGTACCACGAGATCGAAAAGTACGCTCCATCTACCGGTCAACTGGTGGCCTGGGTCAAGGTTCCCTCACTTTCCAGCACCACCAATACAAACATCTACATCTACTACGGCAACACCTCCCTCGGTGTTGACCAGAACCAGTGGAACACGGCGGGGCTCTGGCCTGCCGACTACAAGGGTATTTACCATTTTGCCGAAGATCCCTCCATCACCACGGATGGCGATTGCGCTGGTGGCATTTACGAGATCTGTGACGCCACCCTCAATGATAATGATGGGGATATGCAGGGTGGGATGACGCCGACTGATTTGGTTCAAGCCAAGATTGGTGATGGCCTGGATTTCGACGGTAGCGATGATTACTTCCTCATAAAACAAACAGATGACTTCGACCGATCCGTTATCACTGTGCAAGCCTGGATCAATACCGCCTCCACCGCTGAAAAAAGAATCATGATGAACAACACCAGCGGCACCAATGACTGGTGTTTCACCATGGAAGATAATAGTGGGTCGGCCTCGGTGCTTTTCTCAAATAGCCCGAGTGCCGATGACAACCAGATGACCAATGCCACCCTTGCAGATGGTCAGTGGCACCATGTGGTGGCCATAAGCGATCCCGTGGCAGCCAATATCAAGATATACGTTGACGGCAACCTGGCGACTACCGCAATGGACCTCAGCGAGACCTTTGGCGGTGGAGATGCGAATAGTCCAATCATAGGTCGTGCTATGAGCCTCTCTACCGCGTATTTTCTGGGCAAGATGGATGAAGTCCGCGTTTACGACGGCGCCCTGACCGCCGACTGGATCGCCACCGAGTACAACAACCAGCAAGCGCCGGCAGCATTCTACACCGTGGGTATTGAGGAAACATCGGGCACTGGCGCTAACCCGTTTAACAACGGCTGGTTGTACCGCAAGCGGATCACCATTGATGCCGCTAAGGTCCCTTCGGACTTGACTAACTTCCCCGTGCTGATCAGAACCACCGATGCGGATCTGACCAAGGCTCAAGCCGACTTTGACGATATTCTCTTTACTGCCGCGGACGGCACCACCAAACTGGACCACGAAATCGAGGAGTACAACCCAGGTACCGGTGAAATCGTAGCCTGGGTGGAGGTGCGCTCCCTCTCAAGCACCAGCAACACCGACCTCTATCTCTATTACGGCAATGCTAATTGTGTGGATCAACGCAACCCCACAGGTGCAGGGGTGTGGGAGCCGAATTATGTAGGGGTGTACCATCTATATGAATCTTCCGGGACGCAAGTTGGTGATTCGACATCAAGCGCTAATACGGGAACAAAGCTTTCTGCTACGGAACCAAATCCTGCCGCAGGGCAAGTGGCGGGAGCGCAGGATTTTGACGGAACCAATGACATCATACGGATAGACAATTCGAGAGGGATCGAGCATGCGCTAGATTTTACTGCCGGATCGTTCACCATCTCGACATGGTTCAATGCGCGAGCTATCAATAAACATTTAGTTGGGAAGAGGGACGGTACGTCCGATCAGTATCAGTTTGGTATTGGCAATTTTCAAACTCTGTTCTTTAGAGCCGATGGGGAGGTCGGCCTGGGTTCGACCGTGTTGAGTTTGAATACTTGGTACTATGGCACGGTGGTAGTAGATGGGGTAGGCAACCCGGAATTGTACCTGAATGGCACCCAGGAAACATGGGTCGACGATACAGGGACTCGACCGTTTACGTTCACGCATCGGACTGTGGATGCCTCCATTGGAGCGCGGTGGGCAGGGGATCCGGCAACGGGAGCTCAATTTGATGGCTTAATCGACGAGGTTCGCATCTCAAAGACTGCACGGTCAGCCGACTGGGTCCAAGTCGAGTACAACAACCTTTCAAATCCCGAAGGGTTCTCCACCATGGGTATCGAGGAGCAGCCTGGCACTGTCAGTGACCCCTTCCAAAACGGCTGGACCTATCGCAAGCGACTCACCATCGACGCTTCCCGGGTTGCCGGGGATCTCACCAACTTCCCGGTGTTGATCAGCACCACAGATGCGGACTGGATAGAAGATAGCGAACCTTCTCCCGGCCACGTGGCCCAGATCGACGGCGGCGACATTATGTTCACTGCCGCAGACGGTATCACCAAGCTCGACCACGAGATCGAGAAATACGACCCCGCCACCGGCGAACTGGTGGCCTGGGTGGAGGTCCGCTCACTTTCCAGCTCCACCAATACGAACATCTACATCTACTACGGCAACACCTCCCTCGCCGAGGCCGAGAACCAGTGGAACTCGGTGGGGGTGTGGGATAGCGATTATATTGGGATCTGGCATTTTGATGAGACGTCCGGCAACCACTACGACTCCACTTACAATGACAACGATTCAACCAGTGTGACCGTTACCCAACAGGGGGCGGACATCGGAAAGATAAATGGTGCAGATGAATTTGATGGCAATGACGACTACGTGGAAGTGTCTAACTCCGATGAATTGAATATCACAGGTGACCTTTCAATATCCTTTTGGGTTAATCTTGACGATCCGATCCCAGCTGGACTCAGTAAGATTATTCAAAAGGAGGAGGGAGGTCCAGATTGGAATGCTCCTTTTATAGCTGAGGTCAACAACGGTGGCACACCTTATTGGCGCTGGTACCATCATGAGACGGGCGGTGATTGGAGTTCTCTGTTGGAATTTACAGATCAAGCAGTCATCTCGGGAGCTTGGCAGCATATTACTTTCGTCAGAGATGTGAGCGCAAAATCTGTGACTTTGTATGTAAATGGAGGCAGTTCAACGGAAACCGAGGTCTGGACCACGGATAATCCGGGTTCAACCCCTGCAGTGATAAACATCGGGAGAAATGGTGTTACTGGCTATATCGGTGATTATTTGGACGGCAAACTGGACGAGGTGCGTATTTCCAGCACGGTTCGCTCCGCTGCCTGGATCGAGACCGAATACAACAACCAGAAGGCGCCTGCGGCTTTCTACACGGTGGGGATCGAGGAAACATCGGGCACCGGCGCTGACCCCTTCAACAACGGCTGGACCTATCGCAAGAAAATCACTATTGATGCTTCCAAGGTCCCCTCTGATTTGACCAACTTCCCGGTCCTTATCAGCACGACCGATCCGGACCTGACCGCGGCTCAAGCCGACTTTGACGATATTCTCTTTACTGCCGCAGACGGCACCACCAAGCTGGACCATGAGATCGAGAAGTACAACTCCTCCACCGGTGAGATAGTCGCCTGGGTGGAGGTCCGCTCCCTTTCAGGCACCACCAACACAGACCTCTATCTTTATTACGGCAACGGTTCTGCTGTGGACCAGCGGAACCTCACCGGTGCAGGGGTGTGGGAGCCAAATTATGTGGGTGTGTGGCATCTTAACGAAACTGTTGCTGATGAACAAACAACGGGAACCCATTTAGATTCCACCTGGAACTATAGTAATGGCTCACAAGGCAGGAACGATGACACACCGGGTCAGTTTGCCAATGGGCAGGATTTTGACGGCACCAGTGTCTATGACTACATCACTGTACCTTATGCCAATTCCCTGGATTTCGGTAGTGGGCAAGATTTCACTGTGTCGGCGTGGGTAAAAACCTCTCAGGCGGTGGTGAACGATGTCTATCCCGAGATCGTGACCAAGGAATATGACGGCATACTACCTCGGCAGGGCTATAGCATCCTTCTTAATGGAGCGCAGTTTTTCCCTGAATGGTACTTTGAGATATATGTTGCCGACACACAGTACCAAGTGCGTGGCACAAACAACATCGCTGATGATAATTGGCATCACCTGGTTGGGGTGCGGAGCGGCAGCAGCTTGATCGCCTATGAGGATGGTGCCTATGCGGATACCAATGCAACTGCCTCTTCCGCGAGTGTCAGCAAGAATGCTCCCCTGAGGATGGGGGCGAGCAGTGAAGCGAGTCCGGGCTCCTGGTCGATTTTTGATGGCTCCATCGATGAGGTCCGCATCTCAAAGGTTGCACGGTCAACCGATTGGATTGAGGCCGAGTATAACAATCTTTCAAATCCGGACGGGTTTTACACCTTCGGGGTGGAGGAGCAGGACGACACCGAGTCCGACCCGCTGCAGAATGGCTGGACTTACCGGAAGAAACTCACCATCGACGCTTCCCGGGTTGCCGGCGACGTCACCAACTTCCCGGTGCTCATCAGCACCATTGATGAGGACTGGATAGAAGATAGCCAGCTACCCACTCCTGGTCATGTGGCCCAGACCGACGGCGGCGACATTATGTTCACTGCCGGGGACGGTGTTACCAAGCTCGACCACGAGATCGAAAAATACGACCCCGCCACCGGCGAACTGGTGGCCTGGGTGGAAGTCCGCTCTCTTTCCAGCACCACTAACACCGACATTTACATCTACTATGGCAACACCTCCCTCGCCGAGAGCGAGAATCAGTGGAACTCGGTGGGGGTGTGGGACGGCGATTACGTTGGGGTCTGGCATTTGGATGAGACGCCCAGCGATGGCACTGCGGGAGGTCATGAGGACTCCACAGTCAATGATAACGACGGGACACCGTACAACTTCGAAGATGGTGGCGGAGGTTCCACTAGCGCTGCAGGAAAGATCGATGGGGCGGACTATTTTGCTGGGGATGATGATTATGTTGACAGCGGGAGTAAGAGTAACCTTGATGTCGACTATATCACCATTGAGTTTTGGCTGAACCTGAATGCTGGGATTATTGATGACGCAGGCATCCTAGCAAAAGGCGATAATACCTATAGACAGTATTGGATCTGGTATTTTGGTGGAGGGGTGTCCTTCGAAATTGATGAAGGTACACTTCAAAATAATGCCTGGAATCCGCAAATTGGGAAATGGGAACATCTGGCTTTAACTTATGATGGGTCGAATGTAACAACGTATCGAAATGGAGTTCAGGAAAATCAGTATCCCCAAACAACCGGCCCCATAGATCCCACCACGCAGCCCTTGGTTTTGGGGAACATTCCCAGTTTTAACTATGTAAACGGAAGTATCGACGAAGTCCGCATCTCTAACACTTCCCGCTCCCCCCAGTGGATCCAAACCTCATACAACAACCAGAAGGCGCCTGCAGCCTTCTATACCGTGGGGATCGAGGAGACCCAGGGGACGGGTGCTGAGCCATTCAACAACGGCTGGCAATACAGCAAGAAAATTACCATTCTTGCCTCCGAGGTGGCAGCTGACCTGACAAATTTCCCCATCTTGATCAAAACAACCGACCCCGACTGGGCTGACACTTTAAACGGCGGCAACGTGGCCCAATCGGACGGTGGGGATATCCTTTTTATCGCAGGAGACGGCACCACCAAGCTGGATCACGAGATCGAGAGGTACAATGAGATCACGGGCGAACTGGTTGCCTGGGTGGAGGTCCGCTCTTTGTCCGGCTCCCAGGACACCGACATCTACATCTTCTACGGCAATGGTAATGCGGTTGACCAGTGGAACCCCACTGGTGCAGGCGTTTGGGAGCCCAACTTCGAGGGCGTGTGGCATCTGGAGGAAGCTGTCGACGATGAACAGACCACAGGGACGCACTCCGACTCCAGCTGGAATTATAACGATGGCAACCAAAACGGAAACGACGATATAAATGAGATGATCGCCAATGCCCAGGATTTCGACGGGGCTAATGATCTGATCCAGATTCCTGATGATCCGGTGTTAAAACCCTCTGGTGACATGACGGTTTCTGCCTGGCTCAAAGCGGATCAGCTTCCCAGCACTAGAGGAGGAGAGATTGCTCAATTTGTCTACAAAAGTGCCAATGCATCTCCGTGGTATTCTTATAACCTGCAAATCGATGCATCAGATAGACCCCTGTTCCTCTGGCGCAATGGCTCCGCTGCAGACTTCACCGCTGGCTATCTCAGCAGTATCTCTACCGGCACGTGGTATCATGTTGTCGGTGTCAAAGATGGTTCCACCCTCCGTTTTTACCTCGATGGCAGTGCCAGTAACACGTGGACTGGTAGTCCCACAGGGACATTGGGGCCTTCCGATTCAACTCTTAATATCGGAGCGTCATGGACTGGCGGAGATCGTCTAGAAGGCGCCGTTGATGAAGTGCGTATCTCTAGGGTTGCCCGCTCTGCTGCCTGGATCGCCACCGAACACAGCAACCAGAGCGATCCCGCCAATTTTTACATTGTCGACACCAATGAGTGCGACAATAGCAGTGGACTCTTCGACAATCGCACCCCCATAACCATTCATGGCTACCAGGTGAGCGGTACCAGCGGCTCCCTCACCGATTTCCCCCTCATGGTCTCCATTGAGAACGACCCCGAATTGAAGACCATAGAAAACGGGGGCAAGGTGTTCAGTGACAACGGCTACGACATCGTCTTTAGAGCTGACGACGGGCAAACCGCACTGGATCACGAAATAGAGCAGTACGACTCCACCACCGGGACGCTGGTGGCCTGGGTGAGGATCCCCAGCCTTTCCAAGAGCGCTGATACCCTGATCTACATGTATTTTGGCAATTGCGCTGTCACTTCCGCTTCGGAGAACCCGGAGGGGGTGTGGGATAGCAATTATAAGGGTGTCTGGCATTTGAAGGAGGATCCAGAGACTGCCGGATCTGATGGCATCAAGGATTCAACCGCAAACGCAAACGAAGGCACAGACAACGGGGGTATGGACGCCAACGATCAGGTTGATGGAAAGATCGACGGAAGCTTGGATTTTGATGGGAGTGATGATTACGTAGATTTGGGCACCATGGATGTAAGTGGTAGCGCACTAACGATTTCCCTCTGGGCTAAATTGGATACAACAACTCCTTACGATCAGAGGTTTATTGCCAAATCTAATGGCCTCACCGATGCAGACCATTGGTGGATGGTTTCTGGATATGACAACAGTTCTCTCAACACCGATACAGTTAGATTTAGACTAAAAGCGGGTGGTAGCACTACGGTTCTTATAGGTGATGATGACGTTATTACAACAGGTCAATTTTATCACATAACTGCAGTATATGACGGCATTGATATGTATTTATATTTAGATGCTAACGAAGTTGGATCAACACCAAAGACCGGAACTCTTGATACAGATAATACTGTGCCAGCAAATATAGCGAGAAATGGTGATGGTTATGGTGAATTTGACGGCATCATCGACGAAGTGCGCATCTCCAACATCGCCCGCTCCGCCGACTGGATCAAGACCGAGTACAACA
>CAYFXH010000103.1:15126-16365 GCA_964346905.1 uncultured Desulfobacteraceae bacterium
ACAATGGAAATCCAGCCACGAGAGGTGAAAGCTGGAACGGTATAATGGATGAATTTCGCGTTTCCGATATCGCCCGGGACGCCGACTGGATCAAGACCGAGTACAACAACCAGAGTAATCCTTCCGCTTTTTACAGCATCGGCACGGATGATGTGAGTCCGGCCACAGCGGTCGATCTTGTCTCCTTTACGGCCAAAGGTGAGGGGAGTTCTGTTCTAGTGGAATGGGAGACGGCCCAAGAGCTCAATAACATGGGCTTTCACCTCTATCGAGCCAGGAACCTCTGGGGTCCCTTCACCCGGCTCACCGACAAACTGATTTCCGGCCTGACCTTTTCGGTTGTGGGCAGAAAATACTCCTTTGAGGATACAAACGTCACCCCGGGTGAGCTTTACTACTACCAGCTGGAGGACATCGACATCTACGGCAAGAAGACCGTCCACGGCCCCATCTCCGTGGACTGGGATGGGGACGGTATGCCTGACGACTGGGAGATCGCCCACGGGCTGAACCCCGGTTTCAATGACGCCAACCTCGATTGGGACGGTGACGGGCTGACCAATCTGGAAGAATACCTCCGGGGCACCGATCCCTTCAATCCGGACACGGATGGCGACTCCATTTTGGATGGTGATGAGGGTGTAGAAAGAGACCCGGATGACCAAGATGTAGCTGGCACCCTCGGCCCCGGCGTTTACCTGGTGGCATCTGATGAAACGGGCGCTACCCTGGAACTTCGCACCGATTCCTTTGACTTCAATATTGTTCAGGCTCAAGGGCAAGAATTCGAGCGGCTCAGGATTAAAGAGTATATCCACGGATTCACCGATGGGGTAGGCAAACCCGAGCTGCCACTCAAAGGTATCCTTTTGGATATTCCGGCAGGACATGGGGCAACCTTGACCGTTTTAGAAACAGAAGATGAGGTGCATACCGGCTTTCGGGTATATCCGGTTCCTGCAAAATCTGTGGACGATCAGGGGCAATTAGCCCATGTGGGCGAGATATTTGTCATTGATGAAGCCGCATACAGCGTGGACGCTTTCTACCCTGACGCTCCTACCTCTCTGGGCAAAGACTATATCTTTCGCGGCCAGCAAAAGCAGCGAATCTTCTTCCATCCCCTCACCTTCAACCCGGCCACCGGAGAGATCCGCCACTCCCGCCGCATCCGGGTTCGGGTGGACTATACAGTCGGTGAATCGGCCAAGACAGCTGGCCCCGAGCCAAAGGTCTGGG
>CAYFXH010000104.1:0-15948 GCA_964346905.1 uncultured Desulfobacteraceae bacterium
CGGCGATCGGCGCAAGGCCATGCTGCAGGACATTGCTGTTCTTACAGGTGGTCAGGTGATCTCCGAGGATCTGGGTATCAAGCTTGAGAACGTGACTCTCAACGATCTGGGTTCTGCCAAGACGATTCGAATTGACAAGGATGACACCACCATAATTGATGGCGCTGGCTCCAGCGAAGATATTGAGGGCCGGGTAAAGCAGATCCGCACTCAGATCGAGGAGACCACCTCTGACTATGATCGGGAGAAATTGCAAGAACGATTGGCCAAGCTAGTTGGTGGGGTTGCGGTAATCAAAGTGGGTGCCGCCACTGAGACCGAAATGAAGGAGAGGAAGGCTAGAGTTGAGGATGCCCTCAATGCCACCCGGGCAGCGGTTGAAGAGGGCATCGTGCCAGGTGGAGGTGTAGCTCTGCTTCGCTGTCTCTCCGCCCTTGGGAGTATGAATTTGGACGGTGAGGAGAGGTTCGGTGTCAATATCATCAAGCGCGCTCTGGAGGAGCCGTTGCGAATAATCGCCAACAACGCAGGCCATGAAGGTTCAGTTGTTGTTCAGCGTGTAAAGGATGAGTCCGGTTCATTGGGATTCAATGCTGAAACCGAGACGTATGAAGACCTGATGAAGGCAGGGATCATCGATCCCACCAAGGTGGTGCGACTGGCCCTGCAGAATGCTGGGAGCGTTGCCGGGTTGCTGCTTACCACCGATGTTGTGGTTGCCGAAAAACCCAAGGAAAAGAAGAACGCAAAGATGCCCGAGTACCCGGATGAGTACTAAAGAGGCTTGAGAGATTGTAATTGGCATAACAAATTTCCCCCACTCCTCCTTGATAAAAGAGGGAATGTCTGAGATTATGTAAAAATAATCCCCCTTTCCTAAAGGGGGATGGGGGGGATTTTTCGATCGGGCCGATAATGTGTACCTTCTGGAGCTAACCAAAAAGGAGAAAGGGAGGTAAGATACAATGCCAGATTTGATTCGTTGGAGGAAAGGTGAAGACTGGGGTCTTACCCAAATGCGTCGGGAGATGGACAGATTATTCGACAGGTTTTCTGAAGCGTGGCCGTTTCGCGGTCTTGCAGAGACAGGAAGGTGGATGCCTTCGGTGGATCTTTCCGAGACCGATAAGGAGCTAGTCGTGAGGGCGGAGCTGCCGGGAATGGATACCAAGGAGATTGATATCTCCTTGAGCGGAAATGTGCTGAACATTAAGGGCGAGCGCAAGCATGAGCGCGAGGAAAAGAAGGAAAACTTCCACCTGGTGGAGCGCAGTTCCGGATCCTTTTCGAGGACACTTCAGTTGCCTGTGGATGTGGAAGCAGACCAGATTAAAGCCTCATATAAGGATGGCATTCTGAACATCACTATGCCCAAAACCAAAGCTGAGGCCGTCAAAAAAATTGAGGTGAAGGGAGCCTAGGGTCTTCGCTAACACTGCCAAAGGTAAGAGCGGGTGATAACAGCCCGCTTTTTTCATTGCAATATTGTTCTGGCAAAAAGAAATGGTTTTCGTTAGATAAGGGATAATATAGCTTCTTTTTCGAGAGATGTTGGGTGAGAACGTAGAGGACAAACCTGGTAAGGAATACACCCCCTGTGAGAGCTGCAAAGACGTGGGCACACGGCCCATCGTAGAGTGAATTCCTGAGATCTTTATTGGAGTGAGATTCCATGAAAACTCTACTGGTAATCGAATGACTGGTTGCCTGGGTGGTATTAGCAGACGCACGGATTACCTACAACTACCTGCGCGGACTTTGCCTAGTAGAGCATCCCCTGGAAACCCGCAACTAAGTACTTCTATGTAAATCGAAGAATTCTCTGACCTTGGCAGCGATCTGTGGTTCGGTCATCTTATCTGCACGTTCAACCGCTGCAATCCTTCCACCCAGTTGTTTCAATTTTCTTATCTCTTTTTCTAATTCAAGTTTTGCTTCACCAGGGCCAAGAATCAAAATCTTATGAGCATCGTCAATCGCCTTGATAATACGTTTATAATATCGACGTAAATGATGCCTCCGGCGCTCTTCTACTTTTCTTTCCGACCTAATGTCTTGAGGCCCATACGGTGTAGCCGAACGAGATCCACCCGACAACCGGACGCGGCCTTCTACGTTTGAGTCTATTCGAGCGGTGCTCTCCTCACCGGCCTTAAATGAAGCGACGAAAGCTTTTTCGAAATCAATCCATATTCCAACATATTTTTTCATGCCAACCCTCCATTTGTCGGTTGCAAGCAGTCTTTTCGGATAAGACAACTAGTCTAATCGGAAAGACTAGCCGCTGAGCCAAAAGCAGTCAATGTTCCTCTGAGCTCACCGAACACCCTTGACCGTTTTAGCCTGCCTCAAGGTAGTGTTCCTGATGCCTAGATCTCTGAGCATTTTAACCCTGCTTTCAGCAAATGAGATGCCAGCTGATAAGTGCTTGAAGTTAATTAATAAATCTTAATTACGAGATTATTGCCAGAACCATAGCTTCCGATTGTTTGCCCTGATCGCAGCCAAAAGAGGACATCTTGAGAAGTATAAGCACTTGTAATCAAACAATAACATAAAAAAAGGAAGTTCCGGTTCCGTTAAAAGAAATATCAGAACTAATAATTCTGTTTTTTTTATGTTCATTTAATTTCAACTACTTAGATGATTATCCCTGTCTTCAGCTAAATTGGCCACACTTCCTTTCTCCGATTATCGGAACTGGTAGTTCTGCCATTTATATATTCAAGGGACACATTACTATTGAATTCAATATATTATACTTTTGGCATGAGTTCTGCTGTCGGTAGTATCTTTTGTTTTTTGAAAGATGTATTGCCGAATTTAGGGAAAGCATCTAAGATCAAATGCAAGCAGCTAGCCCGGATGTTTCATGAATTGCCGTCGGGGCGAGGACTGGGATGCAAAGAAGCCAGTTTTTCCCTTTGCGTTTTTGCAGGTGACCGTGGGAAGACAAATTCAAAAAGACACGTTGCGATCTTCCCTTTTACTCTAAAAACCAAATTGGGGTAGGCGTGTCGGATACAAACAAATCGTCAAGCAGAGGTTCTTTGGGTGTCTCCACCAGTGAAGAGACCACACCAAACCAGCATAACATTTCAAGCCTTGTTCACCAGACGCAGGAGGCGAACGGAAATGGATTGCTGCTTTTGGATGGGGCCAGTTCTCAAAAGCCCTTTATTGCATCGGAACTGGAGACTCAGAGGCGAGTGGCAGCTGACAAGTCTCGTCCGTTACCTGAGCGATTGGAAGCCTATGAAGACATTATGGATTCAGAGGTGGGCGACACCACTTTGGTGCGAGCCCGTAACGTTGAGCGGGAAACAGGTTTACGACAGCTCTATCTAAAGTTTGAAGGGGGCAATCCTACAGGAACGCAAAAAGACCGCATCGCCTTCGCTCAGGTAATGGATGCCATGCGGCGGGGTTTTGACGCCATCACCGTGGCCACCTGCGGTAACTATGGGGTAGCTCTAGCCCTTGCCGCTTCAATGGCCGGCTTGAAATGTCTCATTTACATCCCCGAGGGATACCACACTAAGAGGGTGCAAGAGATGACTGAACTTGGGGCCCAGATAGTTCGCGCAGAAGGAGATTATGAGCAGGCGGTCATAATTTCACGCAAACACGCAGAAGCCGAGGAGATCTATGACGCCAATCCAGGAGGGGCCAATACTGCGCTTCAACTGAAAGCCTATGGTGAGATAGCCTACGAGATTTACGACGAGCTCCGAGATGCCCCCGCCGCCGTGGCAGTGCCGGTTTCCAATGGTAGCACCCTGGCTGGCATTTTCAAGGGCTTCTTGAGCCTTTACCGCAGAGGCAAGACGTCGCGCATACCCCGAATGGTGGCGGGTTCCTCGCACGGTAAGAATCCGATTATCAGGGCCTTTCTCAAAAAGACTCCCGTTTGTGAGGACCTGAAGCCAGAGCAAATTCGCGAAACTGCCGTCAACGAGCCTCTGATCAACTGGCATTCCTTTGATGGAGATCTAGCTCTGGAAGCAATTAGAAAGAGTGGTGGCTGGTCATCATACGCCAGTGACAGAAGTATGCTTACCTATTCGCGGCTGCTGAGAGATAAGGAAGGTTTGAGCATACTGCCGGCTTCCACTGCGGGTTTGAGCGTACTTTTAGAACGGCATGTTAAGGAACCACTGTCAGGAGATCGATATGTTGTGATTCTTACAGGGAGAAAATCGTGAATTCTTTTCCAGAAGGTAATGCCATCGTTTATTGCCAGGGAGCCTTTGCAACCCCCAATGGCAAAACCGCACACGGCCTGGTGCGCCGCACCTGGCGCTATCGAGTTCTCTCGGTGGTGGATTCACGCTATGCCGGCAATGATGCGGGAACAGTCCTGGATGGCAAAGCCAGGGGCATTCCTATCCACGGAGAACTGGGTTCGGCAGTGGATGAGGCCCTATCAAAAGGAAATCCCGCTACCCACCTGGTAATTGGTTTGGCCCCTGATGGTGGGCGCCTCAGCGCCAAAGCCCGCAACAATGTGATCAGGGCGATTAAGGACGGCCTCAATGTAGACTGCGGTCTCCACGATTTTCTCTCCGAAGACACTGAGATTGCAGAGTTGGCCGCCCAAAAAGGTGTAGCTTTGCGCGACATCCGCAAGCCACCACACCGAAAGCAGCTCCATTTTTTTACCGGTAAGATTGAACAGGTGACTTCGCTGAAAGTGGCGGTTCTGGGGACGGATTCTGCAATTGGCAAGCGTACCACCGCCTGGATTCTGGTCGATGGTTTGCAAGTGGCGGGTTACTCCGCAGAAATGATAGGGACCGGGCAAACCGCCTGGATGCAAGGAGTTCGCTACGGAATCATTCTCGACGCTATTGTTAATGACTTCGTGGCGGGAGAGATCGAACACGCCGTATGGACCGCTTGGAAAGATACAGGTGCTGATGTGATCGTCATCGAGGGCCAGGGAAGCCTAATGAACCCAGCCTACCCGGGTGGATTCGAGATCTTGGCTGCTGCCAGGCCAGACCTGGTGATCCTCCAGCATGCCCCAGGCAGGAAAGAATATGACGGCTTCCCGGGTTATCCCATCCACCCTCTCAAAACGCAAATCCAGGCGATTGAGCTGCTCTCCGGAAAGCCGGTGGTGGTAATAACCGTCAACCACGAGAACCTAGTCAAGACTGAAATCCCTGCAGTGTGCGAAAAAATTACAGGGGAGACCGGTCTTCCAGCCTGTGATGTCCTTTTGAACGGGGCGGGACCGATGGTCGCTGCCCTGAAACCTCATCTTGATGGGAGAATTCCCACTGGCTCCCCCCTTTAGAAAAGGGGGGAGATGATCAGGGTAGTGACAGAGCAAGGAAACAGCTCAAGAATCCCCCTTTGGTAAAGGAGAATTGAGAGGCTGTCCGACAACCCCTCTGAGAGCCATGGTTGTCATTCTGAGCGGAGCGAAGAATCTCATAGTCTCAGTATATTACACCTTTGAGATTCTTCGGCTGAGGCCCTAGAATGACGTTGTTGGATAGCCTATGTAGGTGGATCTCCTTGAGGTTTTGTCCGGAACATTGGAAATTCTAAATGAATAGAGATAATCCAGAGAAAGATCCGTTAGACGTCCTCGGGGTTATTCGCCGGCTTGAAGTGGGCCCAGTACAGCTGGAACCGCGCCGTATCCTAGCACCCTACAGAGTCACTCAGCACGACACCGTCGACACCCTCAACCTGATTTACCGGTTTGAGGAAGATGTCTTTGATCCCGACGAACCAGAGTCGCTCAACCTTGCAAGTATGCTGGCGGTCCAGGTTGCTCTCAATTACGGGCTCTTTTGTGACCATATGTTTTTCCATGGTTGGTTCGACAAATACGACCGGCATTTCATTAAAGAAATGGCCCAGAACACCGCCCGGGAGATATTCGTAAAGAAGTTTCTCGAACCCAATCCTTTTCTTCGTGGTCTGGTCACTGAGCTTCCTGCAGTCAGAAGTGAAAACTACCTTAGGGCTCAGATCGCGTTTTCCGACGAACAGCCAACCGTTCAGTTTGGAGCGCGGAAGGAAGAAAAGGGAACCAGCGGTTGGAATGTGGACCTCTCCCGGCACGCTGTTCTTTCCAGTGGTGGAAAAGACAGCCTGCTAACCTTTGGTCTCATGAGAGAGCTAGGACTCCAAGTCCACCCGATTTTCATCAACGAGTCCGGCAGACACTGGTTTACCGCTCTGAATGCTTACCGTTATTTTGCCGCAACTATCAGGAACACTGCTCGGGTCTGGACCAATGCGGATAGGCTATTTACCTGGATGTTGAGACATTTACCTTTCGTGCGAAAGGATTTCTCAAGAATTCGATCGGACGATTACCCCATCCGGTTGTGGACCGTAGCTGTTTTTCTCTTCGGAACGCTCCCAATTGCTAAAAAGAGAGGCATCGGCCGTCTCCTCATTGGAGATGAATTTGACACCACCCACAGGCTGTCCCATCAAGGAATTACTCACTACGATGGCCTCTACGATCAAAGCATCTACTTTGACAATGCTCTAACCCGTTACTTTCATCGCAAGGGCTGGGGAATCAGCCAGTTTTCGGTTCTCAGGCCTCTTTCCGAACTTCTGATCCAGAAAATTCTGCTTGAGCGCTATCCAGAGCTTCAACGTCATCAGGTCTCTTGCCATGCAACACACAAGAAAGGGGATCGAATGCTTCCTTGCGGCCGGTGCGAGAAATGTCGACGCATTGTGGCTATGTTAGCGGCTCTGGAAGCAGATTCTACTGAGTGTGGCTATACGCAGGAGCAAATCGAGTCTTGCCTGAAAAAACTGGTGGAAAAAAGCATTCATCAGGAAACCCCGTCCATCCAGCACCTTGCCTATCTCTTGAAGGGGAAAGACCTCATTGCTAAAGCATCCATCGGCTCGGTCCGGGCGCGCAAGAGAACTGAAATTATGAAGTTGCGCTTCGATTCCGAGAAGTCCCCACTAGATGGAATACCTGTAGATTTGCGTGAGCCTCTCTATTGGCTATATCTGGAGCATGCCGCGGGCGCTATAAAGAAAAAGGGGCGAAGATGGGTGGAGTTCGACCCGTTAAACGATCCTGCTATCTCCAAGCCATATCCCTTCGAGCCCCCCACCGTCGTCACACCACCTACCGTGCGTCCCATGCACAGGCGGCGATCCAGGTCCTATCTCCTGGGAGAGCTAACCTGGCCTGAGGCTCAGAATCGTTTCAAAGAGGTCGATGTGGCTCTGTTACCTGTAGGCTCCATCGAACAGCATGGGCCGCATCTTCCATTGGATACAGATGCATTCGATGCAGAATATCTAGCTCGCAAGGTGGCCGAAGGATGCACTGACCCAAAACCACTAGTTCTTCCTCCGATTCCATATGGAGTTTCCTATCATCATGAGGATTTCTCCGGCACCATAAGTGTCAGCCCCGAAACTCTTTCTACATTGGTTTACGACATAGGCATCAGTGCTGCTCGCCATGGCATTACAAAGTTGGTAATTATTAATGGACATGGTGGGAATAGTCCTGCATTGAACTTCGCCGCCCAGATGATCAATCGGGATACTCACATCTTTACCTGTGTGGATAGCGGCGAGAGTAGTGAGGTGGACATTCACGCCATGGCTGAGACACCCAATGATGTGCATGCGGGAGAGATTGAGACCAGCACTGCACTTGCTGTTCGCCCCGATCTGGTCAGGGGTAAGGTAGCACCTAAATTCGTACCCCAGTTCTCTAGCCGTTATCTCAACTTCACCTCCAGAAGGAGAGTTAACTGGTACACTCATACCTCCAAGATCTCGCCAGACGGGGTTATCGGCGATCCAACGAGAGCCTCTAAGGAGAAGGGAAAAAGAATTTGGGATCTGATGATCAAACATCTGGTTGAGTTCGTCGAAGACCTGAAATGCTTGAGCCTCGACGAGATCTATCAAAAGCGGTATTGAAATGTTGCGAATCACCCAGATAGAAGCTTGGCTACTCTCAATGCGACTGGTCGAACCGTATACCATTGCCTACGAAACAGTCCAGTCCGCCACCAACGCATTTTTACGTATAGAGACCAGCCAGGGGATCAACGGATACGGCTGCGCTGCACCTGATGAGCATGTAACCGGCGAGACAAGTGAAAACGTGCTGAAGGTCTTCGATGATATAGTAAGACCGTCTATCAAAGGTTCGGATCCCCTACGCCCTGCGATGCTCCTCGACAGACTCAAGCCCTTATTGCACGATCATCCTTCTGTCCTTGCAGCCGTGGATATGGCACTTTTTGATATATTAGGAAAAGTGAGCAACCTGCCGCTGTGGAAAATCCTTGGAGGATTTCGGGATCGGATTCGGACGAGTATAACCATTGGGATACTCTCCGAAAAGGAAACGGTAGATCGAGCCCGCGAACTGGCTAGACGTGGCTTCAAGTGCATTAAACTCAAAGGGGGAATTAATGTTCAAGCCGATATAGAAAGGGTTCTACGGGTAAGAGAGGCAGTGGGGAAAAAGATCGCCTTGCGCTTCGACGCAAACCAGGGATTTACAGTGGAAGATGCGCTGAAGTTCGTGGAACAGACGAGGACTGCTAATTTGGAGCTGCTTGAGCAACCCACACCCAAAGGACGACCTGATCTGCTGGGGCGCGTGAGTGGCAGCGCACCCATCCCGATTATGGCCGATGAAAGCCTCATGACCCTGAGGGACGCCTTTCGGATCGCTCGCCGAGGTTTGGCTGATATGGTCAATGTCAAACTTATGAAGGTCGGCGGAATTTCCGAAGCCCTCCAGATAAATGGTGTTGCCCGCGCAGCCAGACTGAAAGTTATGGTTGGCTGTCTGGATGAGTCGGCCCTCGCTATAGCCGCCGGCCTGCACTTTGCCCTAGCCCGCCCTAACGTGGTCTATGCCGATCTCGATGGTCACCTCGCACTGTTGGAAGATCCTGCCAAGGGTGCTGTTATACTCCGTAACGGCACTCTGTTTCCATCAGATAAGCCGGGCCTTGGTTTTGACATGGCATGAAAACCGTGGCGACCCGGAAACCGCCCTCAGATACTTTTAAATCGTGCCTGTATGAACAAAGAGTATGGGCATGTCCAAAGCCAAAGCTGAAGCATGCATCGAATGGGGCTGAATGAGACGAAGGGAGTCACTGGAATAAAAGTATCCGAGACGAGCGTTGGATTTTCCTTGGTAATGAGTATAACCGCCTTATTTTTGCAACAACCGCATGTATGAGGGTAATTATGTTGGCTAAAATATTGTTGCGTTTCAGACATAAAACCATATTTTTAGCAAAGGGTCTGGTGTCTTCTCAGAAATTCGGTCTCTATCCTGCTATTACGGTGCTTTTCATCTTCCTCAATGTATGTATATGTTTAGCGACAACAGAGGCTTTTGCTAACCAGATGAACCCTCAGGGAATTACCCAGGGAAAGACAACCACTGAGATAGACCTGAATACGGTTGAACAGAAGGTCAAGGATCTCAAAAAAAGATTGACTGCTGTTGAGGGAGCTCTGGATGAGCGAACAGCGCAAGAGTCGGGACTGACACTTCCCGAACTGCAGGAGCGCGCTGCCAAGGTTAGGGAAATAGAGGCGGTCTATGAACGGTTGCTTACCGCCCTGAAAAAGCAGACAACCTTAGCAAAAGAAGAAGTGCTTTTGCGTGAAAAAATGGCCAGCCAAAAGCAGGTAGGCATCTCGCAAGAGCCGCCATATTCCCTGAGTTTTTATGACAATTTACTCGACCAATTAGCCGCAACCGAGCAAAAGAAGGGGATCATAAATCTGGCAAAAAACTTTACCTTAAGGGCGCTGGAAGATGCCAAGGTTGGCCTGGAGGAGGGGCAACAAAACCTGCGCAAGCTCAGGGAAAGAAAGGAAGACGAGTTGTCTGGGTTGGACTCTGCGCGGCTGGACCGGGAGCTTGAACTAGCTCAACTTGAACAGGAACTCAACCAGGCTGTCTTTGACCTGCAAAAGGTAACTAGCCAAAATCTCGACATGGAAACTCGGGTTGTCGATCTGCAGATGGACATTGCCCGAAGGAATGCAGAATGGGCACGGAAGCATCTACGTTTTGACAAAGCTGACTTGGACAAGCAAATTGAAACTCTGGAGCGGTCCCGGGCTGAGATGCAAAAACGTCTCCAGGATCAGATGCGGACTCAGACGAGGATGGAGGCCAGCTGGTTTCAGGCCCAAGAGAGAGTAGCGACGGTCCAAAGAGAACCTGAGCTTACTCTGGCTAAGGTTGCGCTTAAGGCGAGCGAGACTTGGCGCGAAGCCTCCCAACGTGTGCTGGAACACACTGAGGATATGATACAGCTCCTCAGTCGACAGGAACAAGCGTGGAAATACCGCTATGCCCTCCTCCTGGGCGAAGTAAGCGCTGACCAAATGGATACCTGGTGGAAGGAGTTCAAGACTCGCAAAGAGAATCTCGACCGCGCTGTCCGCCTTCAGGAAAGTTACCAAAGTAGCCTCCAATCTCAGATTGCTGCCCTGGAAAAGCAAATCTCAGAGCAGGGTGTGGCGGAGAGGCTGCAACCAGAGCTGAAGAATCAGATGCGTGCCCTCCGCGCCCTATCCGATAGCAATCTCGAGTACCTATCGACCCTGCTGGCTTCAGCGAAAGTGGACCAACGGTTTCTTGAGGAAATTGAGGACAAACGAGCGCATTTTGACCTGGCCAACAAACTCCAAGCCTGGAGAGGCAAACTCCGAAGAGTCTGGGATTTTGAGCTGTGGGTTATAGATGACCGTGGCGTAACAGTGAAGAAGGTGGCTATCGCCCTGTTTATCCTCTTCATTGGCTTCTTATGTGTCAAAATCGCCTTCCGAATCGTAACCGGACGTCTTCTGCCCCGTACTCGCCTCAGGGAGACCACAGCTGCGGCCGTAGGCAAGATTCTCAAATATCTCGCTATCCTGTTGCTCATTCTTTTCGCTCTGCGAATTGTCAATATCCCCCTTACCCTGTTCGCTTTTCTCGGCGGCGCCATTGCCATAGGTGTGGGATTTGGCGCCCAGAACTTGATCAATAACTTCATCAGTGGCTTCATTATTATGGCAGAGCAACCGATCAAGATCGGCGATCTAGTTGAGGTTGAAGGTAACTTTGCCAAGGTAGAGGATATAGGGGCGCGCTGCACAAAAATTAGCACCGGCGCTAATGTCCACATCCTAGTGCCCAACAGCAGCTTCTTGGAGAAGAGCATTATCAATTGGACACTTTCTGACCGAGAGGTCCGGGCATACATAACTGTGGGAGTAGTCTATGGCTCTCCCGTCCGTGAAGTGGAGCGGCTCATAATTCAAGCTGTTGGCGAGCACAAAAAGGTACACAAAGTCCCTGAACCTTTCGTGCTGTTCGATGACTTTGGCGATAATGCCCTTATATTTCAAGTCCATTTTTGGATCAGTATGAGCCGTCTCATGGAACGTCGGATGATTGAAAGTGCTATCCGTTTTCGCATAGATGAATTATTCAGGGAGGCAGGGATCGTCATTGCTTTTCCGCAACGGGATGTTCACCTGGACACCCAAAGACCTCTGGAATTTCGACTTGTCGATGCTGATCGCCGACTAGAAGAGGATGAGGAATAGAACAAGGACCTACTTTGTTATTACCACGACGTAGTCGGCAGTGGTGTGCACATGTGAAGATCGTTTATTTTTCTGGCAGACCATTTATACCCTAATTGGACTGTATCATTTGCTTTAAAAAGGAGATTGGAATGTCTGTCCTTATTTTTGTAGTGGTTTTAACCATATTCATCTCAGCCCAATGCTCCCTTTATGAATCGACTTTGTACTCCACTCGCATGGGGACACTCGAAAGCGCAAGATTAAAACCCAGAACTAAAAAGCTGGCCCTGATGATGATTCAGATGAAAAAGCAAATATCCGTGCCCATTTCAGCAATCCTCATCCTGAACACCATTGCAAACACTGCCGGGGCTACCGTTGCAGGTATGTATGCTCATAAGATACTAGGGGCTGCTATGGTCCCCATTTTTTCGATAGCATTCACGCTTGCCATTCTTTTCCTGGCTGAAATTGTCCCTAAAACTCTGGGTGCTGTTCACTGGCGGACGCTCTGGCCTGTGATCGTTTGGCCCCTGAATTCGATGAAATATCCTCTCTATCCAATCATCTGGATTACTGAGAAGTTTTCGGACTTTATAACTCGTGGACGTTCAACGACTCCCATGACAGAGGAAGATATCTTGGGGGCGATTCGCTTGGGAGCCAAGGAAGGCGAAATTACCGAATGGGAAAGCCTCATGGTCCACAATATAATCAAGCTCGAAAACACACAGGTCCGAGAGGTCATGACGCCGCGGAAGGTGATGTTTGCTTTGGATGTAAACACGTCGGTGGAAGAGGCGCTTCAGGTTGTGGGTGAGAAAGGCTTCAGTCGCGTACCTGTTTATCAGGAAGATAAAGACACTGTACTGGGCTACGTCATGATCCATGATCTTGGCTCTGCCAAAACTCTGCGGAAACCGGCGACACCGCTTTCTTCCCTGGTCAAACCCATTTCTTTCGTGCCGGAGTCCACAAATTGTTTGACTTTACTCAATAGCTTCTTAAAGAAACGGAGCCACATTTCCGTGGTAGAGGATGAATATGGTGGGGTTGCAGGTCTTGTGACCTTGGAAGACCTTTTGGAAACTGTACTGGGCGCTGAAATCGTGGATGAGACCGACGCGGTGGTGGATTTGCAGAAACTGGCGCGAAAACGTAAACCCAGGCAGACTAAGGGGGATGAGAGCAAGGATTGAGTCTAAGCCACGCTTCTCGTCAGGGCTGGTCCCGAGAAGGGATGAATCTGTCGCGCATGAACTCCTCATCCAGGTATAGTTTTTGTTTGCGGTCCTTTAGAGTGGACTTTTTTACGATCTCGAAAGAGGCTCTGCTTCTTCGCTCGAACTGGTCGCTGTACTGCTTCTGTTCATTGGTTGGGCGATCTGTTACTTGCCACGAATTGCAATCAAGGCCAGAGCCAGACAATTCTTCACTGTAACTAATAACGATCAGATAATTATCATGTGATGTATCAACTCTTGCATAAGCTCTTGTTAACACACATTCCGGGAGAGTATAGCCATTTTCTAATATGAACCTTGATATCGGTTCATCCTTGGAAAGAGTGACCACCCTGGTGTAACATTGATATTCATTTTCACCCAAATAGCATAACCCAGACCTTATATTTAGCCTTATATCTCCAAGAAGATTCCCAGCGTAGTGCGTCTGCTCTCTACGCGTTTGAATGTACAAGATTTTACTTGTAAGTAAATCACCTGCTTGGACGAAAACATATGATTTAGTGTCATAGTTGACAACCTGCAATGAATCTGGAGATGGCACCTCTATTTTCGACTCAAGTCTTCCCAGATATTTGTATCTTGAATCAATTTTAACGGTTATTCTTGGAGATAACGAATGAAACACATTGTTTTGAACGTATGTCTCTTGTTTTTTTGCTGCCAATATGATTACAGATATCAACAAAAATGTAAACATGAGAACATACTTGTTCATGCGGTTTCCACCTTTTCTTTGAAGTTACAAAGTCTCTCACAACTTGTGCGCAAACTTTTTTTGACCTAAGATGCTATCAGAAGATTTATATCATTGGAACTGTAAAGATATCCTCTCACATAAACTTTTGTTCTTTCCGGTCTTTCCCTTACGCTGATGAAATCTCACATGAAATTGGCTCCTAGAGAGACTTTGACACCAGAGGAGGTACAAGGTGGTCTTCGAGGAGTTATTAGGGATGGTCTGGCCAGCCAAACTATGGTTACCCTAACCAGTGGTGCCTTTCTTGTTGCCTTCGCCTTGAAGCTTGGAGCCTCCAATTCTATAATTGGACTCCTGGCAGCAATCCCGCCCCTAATGCAGTTGCTTCAGATTCCCTCGGTTTATTTGGTTGAAAAGATACGGAACAGGAGAGCCATCTCGGTTTTTGCGTCCGGTTCAGGCCGGATGTGCTGGCTATTCATTGGCCTTGTGCCGCTAATCTTATCTGCAAAAGCGGCGTTGGCTTTCCTTGTGGGAACACTCGCCCTGATTGCAGCCTTGGGTGCTGTATCGATTTGCAGTTGGAACTCATGGATGCGGGATCTCATACCGCAGGATCAGTTGGGGGGTTTTTTCTCCAGAAGAATGATGTTAGCTGCTGGTTTGGGAATTGTAGTGAGTATTGCCGCAGGGTTCTACATTGATGTTTTAAAGAAGTTTGCTCCCCATCTAGAGTTACACGCTTATTCGAGCCTTTATTTTCTGGGGTCTCTCGCTGGCTTGTACGGTGTGTTGGTGATAGCAACCATCCCAGAGCCCAAAATGGCAACTCGAAAGGATAAACTGGAACTCCTAAGATTGGTCTCCTTTCCAATTAAAGATGGAAATTTTAGAAGTCTTATTAGTTTTTTAGGCCCCTGGAATTTTGCTGTTAACTTCGCCGCACCCTTTTTTACCGTTTATTTGCTCAAAAGATTGCAATTTGACATTACCTTCGTCATCGGGCTGAGCGCGTTAAGCCAAATAATGAACTTAGCATTTCTCCGAATTTGGGGAAAATATACTGATCGTTTTAGCAACAAGTCTGTACTTTCAATTTGCTGTCCGCTGTTTATGTTTTCCGTCCTTGCCTGGACTTTTACAACCTTACCAGAAAAGTATTGGGGGACCATTCCGTTGTTGGTGGTGATACACATGTTTTTGGGTATCTCCACCGCTGGCGTGACGCTCGCTGCGGGAAATATCGCTTTAAAACTTGCGCCTAAAGAGCAAGCAACTTCATTTCTGGCCGCCAACAGCCTCATTAATTCTTTGGCCGCAGCTACCAGTCCTGTTCTAGGTGGTGTTTTCGCCGATTTCTTTGCATCGCGCGAGTTTTCGGTAATGCTGAACTGGAAGAGTCCAGTGAGAGAGATGCATTTTGAGACTTTAAGTTTTCAGCATTGGGACTTTTTCTTCTTCTTGGCCTTTGTAATTGGTCTGTACTCCATTCACCGGCTGACTAAGGTAAAGGAAATGGGTGAGGTTGAAGAGAGAATTGTGATTCAAGAACTTATTGCGGAGATGAAAAGACCAATGCGCACTCTTTCCACTGCTGCTGGGCTCCGCAAACTAGTTTTCTTTCCATTTTATGCTTTGAGACACCCATTGGACACTATGAACCTTGACGTGATGGAATCCCCTGAAACCAATGGAGTTGCGCAACCTGATCAAGGCGGTATTCACGAGGGAAAATAACAAGGGAGATTTTAATGAAAGTTGCCGTATTCAGTACAAAATCTCACGATCGTAGATTTCTTGATAAAGCTAACAAAGGACATGGGCACGAGTTTGTGTTTTTTGAAGCCCGTCTTACTCCTGCAACTGTTTCCCTAGCCAGGGAATTTCCTGCTGTATGTATCTTTGTCAATGACCAGCTAGACGGTTTTATGCTGGAAACAATTGCTCAACATGGGACCAGTCTGGTGGCTTTAAGGTGTGCTGGTTTCAACAACGTTGATCTTGCCGCAGCCAAACGGCTTGGATTAACTGTAGTGCGAGTCCCTGCTTACTCGCCTCATTCGGTGGCCGAACATACAGTGGGATTGCTCCTGACACTCAATCGAAAGATTCATCGCGCCTATGCTCGCGTGCGGGAAGGAAATTTTGCTCTCGAAGGGCTTCTAGGTTTTGATGTACATGAACAAACGGTGGGGATTATCGGCACAGGTAAGATTGGCACCGAGGTCGCCAAAATCATGAATGGATTTGGCTGTCATTTACTGGCATATGACCTAAAGCCGAATCCAGCGTGTGAAAAGGTCGGTGTGCGGTACACCTCTCTGTCTCAGCTTTTTGCAGATTCAGATATCATCACATTGCACTGCCCCCTGACCCCTGAAACCTATCACATTATTGATGCTGAAGCGCTGGACCAAATGAAGCCGG
>CAYFXH010000104.1:15958-16189 GCA_964346905.1 uncultured Desulfobacteraceae bacterium
TTCTCATCAATACGAGTCGTGGTGCACTTATCGATACACGAGCAGTCATTCAGGGTCTAAAATCCGAGAAAATTGGCTATCTTGGCTTGGATGTCTACGAGGAGGAGGCGGATTTGTTTTTCGAGGACTTGTCAGATAGAGTAATCCAAGACGATGTGTTCGCCAGGCTCCTTACTTTTCCCAATGTTGTCATTACCGGCCATCAGGCCTTTTTTACGAAAAATGCCCTGC
>CAYFXH010000105.1:0-16133 GCA_964346905.1 uncultured Desulfobacteraceae bacterium
CTTTACTGCTATCACCTCTGCCATTGATTAGACGTATTAAAAAATCACATTGGATCTTGGTCTGCCTAATATACCTAACAGCAACAACGACGCTTTTTTGGTTTGTATTCGTTTCTCCAACCGGATGGGCTCGTCATGCCTGGCATGGTTTGATTCTCGCGATGGTACTCATATCAATAAGCCTTGGAATTGTAATTCAAAAGAGATCTATGGAATTGAATAAAGAAAATGTTATTATAATGTGTTTAATCCTAGCCCTCGTTGGACACTCGGTTGCTTATGATAGAGTCGAGATAAAACCTTTGCTGGATCAAAAGACCATTACTAAGTGGCGCATGTTCCGCAAGTTGGGTAAAGGGCTTCCTCACATTGCAATTATTCCGCTTGCCGATCAACAAGGGTTTATCGAATTCACTAAAAAAAACATTCGAAAAGAAGACCGGATTTATTTTCTAGGTGTGTTTCATGTGGGAGAAATGTCTACATTGGTTGACAAGGTATTTTATCCGGTTGCACGTTACTTCGTAAATAATCAGCAAAATCCAGATGGAGGGTCATCTTACGTTATTTTGGGACCCTACGAACATGGACCATGGGCAATCGTCCACAGCGAAGTCCTGCAGCGAGCAGTCAGAAAATGCTGTGATGAAGTTCTTTTTGCAAATGAGTCTTATTCCCTTTGGAGGTTGAGAAAGACATCTCAATAGCAATGGATAAAGATTATTCTAAACTAAACGTATAATCTTCGAACTACGAGCGTCAGCAGTTGCTTGCTCTTCCTGCTCATCGATACCAATAAGTGTGTCGATTATGAAATGAGGTCGCCTTTTCACCTCACCGAAAATCCTGCTAATATATTCACCAAGAATACCAATCGAAATAAGCTGCACACCTCCCAGAAAAGTGATACTAACAATCAAGGAGGCCCAACCGGGACTTATGTTAATAAAAAGCATCTGGTAACCGAAAACATAGTTGAAAATAACGTACAATGAGAACAACAGACTAAGACCAGAAACAATAATTCCAACAGCGGTCGCAATTTTGAGAGGTACTGCAGAAAGAGAGAATATACCATCAAAAGCCAATCTCATTAATTTCCAGAAACTGTATTTTGATTTTCCGGCGAATCTTCTGCTTCTTTCGCACCGAATGCCCACCTGCTTAAATCCCACCCAACTCCTCAAACCCCTAACAAACCTTGCTCTTTCAGGAAATGAATTGATTAGATTCACTATCTCCTTATCCATGAGACAGAAATCACCAGTATCGACTGGAATATTGACGTTCGTCATGAACCGCAAAAGTCTGTAAAAAACAAAATATGCGCATCTCATGAAAAATGACTCTTTTCTGTTTGTTCTAATGGCGTAGACAACTTTATTCCCTTTTTCCCATTCACCGACGAATCTGGGTATTATTTCAGGAGAATCCTGCAGATCCCCGTCCATGACTATAACGGCGTCACCTTTTGCAAAAATTAATCCAGCGGAAATGGCGATCTGGTGCCCGAAGTTACGAGTAAACGAAATAGATTTGAACCTCTGATTTTTCTCGTGAATATCTCTGATAATCGAGAGAGAGCCATCGACACTGCCATCGTTGACAAATATCACTTCAAATTCGCGATCAATCTCTTCGAAGACCTTCACTAGTCGTGTGTGGAGTTCAGGAAGTGACTCTTCCTCATTATAAATGGGAATGACGATGCTAATCATGATTATGCATCTCCTAAAGTGACTAGGAAACCAGAACTTTACCTCTTGAGGTTTTCAGTAAATATACCTAGCTAATTCTGTGCCAATTTCCTGTTATTGTGGAGCAATTGACCTGTAAAAAATAACAGGCCTATAACTGTAGTAATGAGATACTGGATACCGTGGTTGATAATAACAAAACTATTACTGAAATCTTTGCTGAGACCTAGTGCTATCAAAAGCATGGAGTAAATCAAATGATATGTACCAAAGTAACCAGGAGCAGAGGGAAATGCGAGGCCCAAGCTTACGGCACCTATTAAGAAGATACTTTCAGTTAATCCGATGGTAGTGTAGATATCTGGCTTAATAGGAAGAAAAAGAGTCAAAGTTACTAATGTCAGGAGGGCGTTAATTAACCAAATTATGATAGTCAGGAACAATAGCAGCACAAATCGCTTGTAATCTTTGATTAGTAGGAAGCCTGACCTGAATTGGCTCAGTTTTTCTATTAGAAATGTTAATCTGTTCGGTGTAATTTGTTTCAAACGTTCGGAGTCTGCAAAAGCTGATAAAACTATCGAAGTTAGGAGAACAAGGGTGTAAACAGCAAAGAGAATAGCCGCGAGGTGATAGAGGGTGTCTTGAATATTAGATATGTCGATCAATCTTATGTTGTAGAGTCCGAATATGAAGAAAAATAGTAATATATAGCCATCGGATAGCCTTTCAATGAGGAGTGCTGAAAATACGCTAGGAGCTGGTACTTTTTCGGTTTTTGTCAGGGAGGCAATTCTTATAATCTCTCCAGCCCGTGCTGGTAAGAGGTTATTTCCCATTAATCCTATTGTTATATTTCCGAAACATGAAGTCAGAGTGACGGGTTTTAAAGGATCAAGCAGAATTTTCCATTTTAGCGCTCGGGCGTAAAGAAAGATCAATGTTGTTGGTAGGATATAGATGAGGTTAAAATATCTAAGTTTAGTTAAGTCCGTTATAAAAGTGACAAATTTGAAATTTTTCAAAAAGAGATATAAGAAAAATGCACTGATGAGTAATCCGAGAAGAGATCGAGTAGGAGATAGTACAGATTGCTTTTCATTCAAATATGCAGGTTGCATTCTCAATAACGAAATTTTGAGATGTTTCGTTATAATGCCTCAGTCATTTAGAAAAACTCTATCCCAATCTATGGGAATGAGATCTTCGTGGAACGTTTTTGAGACATATTTTTCGAAGAAGTCAATATCCTCGCAAGCCAGGCACTTGGGGTGATAATAGTTGAAAAACCTGTTGTTGAGGGCCTTGCGATGTAAGTCTTTCAATCTGGAATATCTGACATTACCAAGACTGAAATGTAAGAATGGGCAAGCTAGTACATCTCCGTAAGCATTGATGTAGAGAAACTCTTTTGCAGCCGGGCATCCAGTACGAAATAGATGGGGGTGAAGATCACGACGAATGTTGGGGTGGTTGCGATTTAGATTATCCAGATACCTATAGTCTTCATCTCTCAGTAGATATTGTGTTTGGCCGGTCCATTTCCCCACGGGCATGGCAACGTTCACATCCAAAATAATATCATTTTTAAGACACATATCAATAACTTGTCTAACACCTTCAGAATATATGTTCTCCCGTGTTACCACCACCACAAATGTTGCTTCAATGCCTACCTTTCTTGAATTTTCAAAGCACTTTATAACCCTGTCATAACTTCCCTTTGAGCCTACAAAAGAATCGTGTTCTTCGGCTATGCCACTGTGAAGACTCAGGCCGATTTTGTCCACACCCATATGGTATATTCGTTCCAGATCTTCCATCTTGTATCGGAACCCATTTGAACTCAAAGAAATATAACTCGACCAAGGGTCAGAGTTGGCAACGATAAATTCCAGTCGGTCGAGATCCAGAGTCGGCTCACCACCTTGAAAGTTAAATTGTACGGCCCGCATGTCTGCCCCCTGCCTTACGACGTCAACGATCTCTAAAGCCGAGAGGGGAGACGTCGGTTGCGCGTAAAATTTATCGGGGTAACAGTGCGGACAATTGTATGGGCACTCGTTGGTTATGGCGATGTCAAGGGTTGTAATATGATTACGGTTGGTCAACATATAAACGGAGTACAATCGAAATAGCTTCAGAGCCAACCTCGGCTTCCGACGGAGCAATCTAGTGGTTGCGTGATACAAATATCCGTCTTTTCTGGATAGTGATAATTTCAAATTCTGAAGTAACGTCTTTGTTTTGTTATTGCTTTTCATCTGGATGCTTTTGTCAATACAGCTTCCAGCACCCCTGTCTTGAAACCCATCCAATATCGGGCAAGGTCGAAAAGGTACAAGGGTACAGAAAGAAAAACGTTATTGTAGTTAAGGTATCTATCTGTCTTGTCGCTCCTGGTCTTATCATAGGCTATGTGGTGAATCATTCCTGCCCAGTGATGAATGGTAAAAAAGTAGTTCAGCTTTTCTACTTGTAGGTTCTGGGTGGAATCAACCAATATTCTGAAAGACCGCTCGTTGAAAAGGCTCAAGTGTCGCGGCACAGAATACCCGGCACAATAAAGCTTTTTTCTAAAGATTCTGAATTCAAGGGCATCAACATTCGGTGTAGCAATAAAAATAAAGCCGTCGTCGTTGAGTAAAGATGCAGCTTTACTCAGGTAGTCGCGAGGTGAGTAGACATGCTCTATGCTGTGCTGAGATGTAATAACGTCAAATTCTTGACCGGCAAAATCGCAATCTTCGAAATAGCCCTTGTAATGCTTAACACCGGGGAGTTCGATGTCATACGTAAGGTCCACGGAGTAGTACTCACCATCTGGAAATTTGTCCCTAAGGATCCAGAAGAGGTCCCCCCTGCCGCTGCCGATATCGAGAAGCTTGAATCTTGGTTTCTCAGTGGCAAGGTAAGAAAGTCGCTTGATTAGCCTTCCGGCTCTAAATTGCAGTTGTCTTTTTAATGATGTCCGGTAAACGATTTTGCTCGTGTCATGCCAGTAGCTTTGTGTGTATACTTTGTCCAGTTGGCCATGCACGGGTTCGTAGTCTGGATAAACAACACTGCATTGTCGACACCGTCTGTACTCAAAAACATGAAAGGTGGTGCGATAGTCATAATCATAGCCACTGCCAACGATCTGATAGGGAACGTCCCCGCATAGAGGACACACTCTGCTCTGCAGTTCCAATCCATTGTTGGCGGTTGTCAGTTTTTTCTTCATGAGTTCTTCCCATTAGCGGTTTGCAAGTTCTCGCAAACTTTTAAAATATTTAGATATAATCCGGTTTTGGTCTGTTAGAAAGCGTTTGATACATAGAAGAATTCCCGGGAAAATCCCGGCAATGCTGACAACGTCACGTAATAGAGAAACAGCAGCACCTTTTATAACGTTCAGTCCTTTGGAATGAAGAAACGTAAGGAATTGAAGTTTCACGAGGAAAATAATAAGCAACAAAATAGAGGCTCCTAGGAAACCTATCGGTCTAAAGAAAGAGGCAGCTAGGGTGCAAATAAGAAGAAACGCTAGAATAGTTTCAAGATAAACGCTCCTTCCCTGATGGGTTTTGGTAAGAAAAAGCTTCGGGAACTCATAGTACGTAATAACTGTATCTCTACTATAAAGATATTGCTGTCTTAGGTATCCTTTCAGACTGTTACGAAAGTGATGAAAAACACCGTTTTCTTTGTCCCAGAAGACCCGATGCTTTCTACTAATTTGGTACGTTAACCTGAGATCTTCACACTTGTACTCGTCGGCTGGGAAGCCACCGTATTCAAAGAAAAGCTCTCTGTGGCAAGCAAAATTATTTGAGACTAATGTATTGACGAATCCTCCTAAATTTGCGCGCCGAAATTCCAATTCGAGGTAGGCATAGTCTTGAATAAAACTGCTTCCTATCGAACCACAATATCCCCCGCCCACACATTTGAGATCTAACTGGGTCATTGTGTCGATAATCCTGTGCAGCCACTGCGGAGGAGCAACGACATCAGAATCAGTAAAAACGAGAATTTCTCCACGACTACCTCTGGCGCCTACATTACGTGACTCTCCTACTCCTAAGTTTTTTTCGTTTCTTAATACATGAGCGTATTGAGAAGCTATTTCATAGGTGCGGTCCTTTGAACAATCATCGACAACAATGGTTTCGAAATCCCTGAAGGTTTGCTCGTTTAGAGATAACAGGCACTTTTCAATCAGTTGTTCAGCGTTGTAAGCTGGGATGATAACTGACACCTTTGGCATTGCTGGCATCCTCTTAGGCAATGTCTGCAGCATAAGAAACGCGGTGAATCCTTGAAATCAGTTGTTGTAATATCAGACCATTCAATGACATATTCGCACACCTCCATGTCAGATACGGGAAGATACAAAGTTTCGAATTGAGCCGAACGATAGATTGAGCAAAGAATTGTATTCAATGTAGCAGGCCCACATACAAGATTTGCAGGGTGGAGCACCCATCCCGTCATATGCTTTGCGAACCCCTATGTCCAAGCAATCTAGGCCCTGCATTTGGTTACTAACCCTGGCACAGGGAAACAAGTTACCCCGAGAGTCAAGAAAGACAATTTTCTTTCCGGCGAGGCAAATTGGATGTCTTGCCAGCCTCTCTAACGACGTATCTTTCTCATGGTCTGGCCAATCTAAGATGAGGCGATAGGTTGTTTCTGAGAAGAATACATTGCCACCTTTTCTCTTCTCTTCAATAATGGCGTGGATTACCTCATTGAGCTTTTCTCTGTCTATAGGTTTTGGAGGGTAACTGTTTTTTCCGCTTCGATATTGTGGATACAATGGGCTAATCTGCACCAGAGCATCGTATTGTTTCCCTAATTCAAGAATTTTTGGCCAATCATCGATATTTGCATCGGTCAGAGTGAAACAAATGTTCAATGGAATTTTAGCTTCGTGAGCTGCCTGAATGCCCCTCACTGCCTTTTTGAAACTACCGTTGCCGCGATATCTGTCGTGAACTTCCGGGGAACTGCCATCCAAACTGATGGAAAGATTGTTCACGAGACTCAAAGAAGGTAAATGATTGGGGACCAAGATACCATTGGAATTGACTCCAACATCGAATCCACGTTGGATCGCAAATGTTATTAGGTCGTCTATGTTCTTGTGGAGAAGAGGCTCCCCTCCACCCAGCCCAAGTCTTCTTGCTCCAAGGTCATAGAGTTCAGAAAGTATTTTTTTTGTCTGGTCAAGAGAGATTTCATTAGTTTCCGAATAGTAATGGCCGAAACAATAGGAGCAGCGTAGGTTACATCTCTCTGTCACATTGAATAGGACAATGAAAGGTTTTCTTACAAAGGGTAATACAGAAGGTCCAATTTTCGGAGACATGTGCCTCATTTTCTCTTCAACCTTCGCTCATTTGTTTCAGAACACGCCGCGGACATAACGCCCTACAGAGGCTCTAAACGATCACCACCCCTATCAATGCCCCTTCAGCGTGCTCATCACCTGTCCAATGACAACTTCGGGCTTGAGACTCATAATGCAACTGAATTCATTAAAACAAGGAAAGTAACAGGCTGTGCACGAATGGTTCGCACAGTTTTCCCAAGCTTTTTCCAAACCAACCGCACGGAAATCCAATCCGTTGAATACATCAATGAGTTGGACACAAGGATAGGTCCGCCCGTCCGCGTCGATGAACATCATAAAACGACCTGCATAGCAGCGAATGAAGTCAAAATCGGGCTCTTTGCCCATGACAATTCTCTGGCGGTAGTCGGGCCACTTTGCTATTTCACGGTAGACTTTTTCCGAGAAGAGGATGGGAGCCCCCTGAGCTTTGAGGTCTGCAACACGAATTACTGCCTTGCGCAAGGCTTCGTTTTCCGCCATGAATCTGTCGGAGTCGTTTTTATCTGCTGACTGGTTGAAGAGCAGGTTAAACTCAGCCTGGAGTCCCTTTTTCTCGGCCAGCTCCACAACCCAGTCTACCGATTCATAGTTGTGCCGGGTAAGGACGGTGGTAGTGTGTACTCTGATACCTGCATCCAAGGCAGCGTCGATACCAGCCATGATCTTTTCAAATGAGCCGGCCCCTCGGTTCGCATCGTTCATCTCCTTCGGTCCATCAATGGAAACACAGATCATATCTGCTTTCTTGAGGGCTTTGATCCTCTTGGGAACAAGGATTCCATTAGTATTGAAGCCACACTCAATATTATTCTCCTTGACGCGCTCGATAATTTGTTCGATGTCATCCCGGATCAGCGGTTCACCCCCGCCAAGGGTTATTGACCGGGTTCCCAGCCTACCGAGACCGTCGATCAAATCCTGCAGTTCTTCAGTGGTGAAATCCCGGTCCTTTCTTTCGAAATACTGGCCGTAACAATAGCCGCAACGTAAATTGCATCGGAAAGTAATGTTTAGAACCACAACAAGAGGATGTCTGCCCCCCAAGACGCGGTCCTTTAGAAGGGTTGTCATGAATGCAAAGCGATTAGCTATCCCCATAAACTTGTCTGACCTTATCTTATGTTCTTGAAGCTTTCCATTTCGAGTTCCCCCCCTGAGGGGAAACTTATTGCAAATTCTATAAAGTCTTATCTGGAGGTTTTACGCCAGTCCAACCGTTGTCTTAACATAGTTCCAAACAACCTCAGGTTTTGCGTCCATCAACAGACTGAACTCATGATGGTAAACCTGATAACAGCCGGTGCATGGATGCTCGGTTGCTATACGCCAGGCTTTGGCCACACCCTCCTCTAAAGCATTTTTCGCCGGTATCTTGCCGATCAAATGAGGGCAGGCCCAGAGAGTGCCATTCGCATCAATCAGACAAAAAAACTTCCCGGCAGGACATTTGGGCATTCCTTTGGGAGCGGGAGAATGCATTAAACCCTCCACGGCGAAGTCCTCCCAGCAATTCAGGACACTTTCATAGGCTGCTGCCGAAAAAAGGATCGGAGCGCCTTCTTTTTTCTTCTTTGCTATGTATCTGAGTGCGTTTCGCACCTCGTAATTTGTAGGCTTGATTTCGGCGGCTGGCACTCCATCACCAAAAATGTTCGTGATTGCCAGAGCAAACTCGGTCCTAAAGTTATGCTTCTTTGCTAGATCCAGCATGAAATCGATATCGGCAAGGTTGTGTTTGTGGAGCACTGTATTTGTATGGACGCGAATGCCGGCTTCTACAGCGGCCTTTACAGCTTGAAGGGCTTTTTCTCCTGTTCCCTCTCCCCGAAATATGTCGTGATGTTCAGGTCTACCATCCAAGCTTATCGCAAGAACATCGACCCTTTGTATTTCCCTTAGCCGTTCAGGCACCAAGATACCATTGGAGTTCAGGGTGGAACCCATACCGAGAGCATTGACGTGATCAATAAGATCGCCAATGTCTTCACGCAACAGAGGTTCTCCACCGGAAAAACTGATTCTCTGAGATCCGTTTTTACGAAGGTCAAGAATCAATTTTTTGGCCTCGGTTGTTGTCATTTCTTTCCTGCTGCCGCGATTGTAATAGGTGGCGTAGCAATGCTTGCAGTTGGAGTTGCAGCGATTGGTGACATTGAAAATCACGGTCAGAGGTCCTCTGCTACCGAAGATTCTCAGCGGCAATAAGTTTGTAAAAAATTTCGCGGCTTTCAGGATTTTCATCAAATCAACCCAATGCGTAATCCTTCAGGTAGTTGAAAAAATGGTGAGGACGTTTGAAAAATGCCATGTCATGGGCAAGGGCCCAGTAGAATCGCGGCCTCCCAACAACATCGCGTAACAGACTCTTCTTGTTGATTTGTACGAATTCGTTCATGGCGTTTTCAATGACGGTTTGTTTTTCTTCCGGGCTCATTGTCTCAGCCAAGACTACGGATGCGTCAATATGGCAGCGATCACGGTATTCGGCCAATCCTTTCGGGTTCCTTTGCAGCATGATGTTTGCTAGCTCCGTACCTTCAGCTGGGGTCGGCATGTATGGATATACAATGTAGGGGTCGATTTCCTTGATCAAATTGACTGTATCTTCTATCTCAGCACGCCCTTCCCACGGCAAACCGATCATGCAGAACGCGACCATGTAAAGACCATGTTTTTTTATCAGCTTGGCGCATTCGCGAACATCTTCGACGGTGTTGCCTTTCTTGATCAAATCTCTTATCCTCGGATTGCCCACCTCCACCCCAACTGCAACATGCTGTCCTCCAGCTTTCTTCATTAATGCGAGCGTTTCGTCATCAACCATCTCGGCGCGGGTTTGAGCTGACCAGAAAATGGGCAGCTTTCTTTCGAGCAAAAGTTGACAAAATTCCCGGGCACGGTCTTTGTTGATGAAGAAGATATCGTCGCACAAATAGAAGTATCTGGTCCCGTGCTGTCGGTGTACTTGCTCAATCTCATCGACCATATTCTTCGCTGAACGAAGACGAGGCTTGTATCCCCAGCCAGTGTGACAACCGCAGAAGATGCAGTCGAAGGGACAGCCTCTTGAACCATAGATTCCTTGAAAGCAATGTGGAGGCAGCTCTTCAAAACCGTCAAGACGATGGCGGGCGGGGAATGGTAAGAGATCCAAATCCTCTATGGGTGGGCGGTCTTCGTTATGGATGATGTCCCCACATGAGTTCTTCCAACTCAATCCCTTGATATTCGAAAAATTGGTGGCCCCGGCAGTAATAGCTTTTACCAGTTCAACCACAGTAAGTTCCGGTTCCTTCCTGATCGCGAAATCCATCACCCCGTAGTCGCCATTTGAACTGGGATCAATGGCACAGTGCAAGCCTCGGTTCGTACTGCCTTCAAAGACTGTCAATGTGTTTGCATTTATCGCCTTAGCCATTTTGGCTATTCGGCTCCCGGCTGTCAGGGTAGTGCTAAAGACGCTGACAATAAGCATTTCAGGTTTATATTTGGCAATGTAGTTGTAAACTGCCAGCCAGATTGGGTCAGCATCGTCGTGTAAGCGTTTTTCATACTCCTCATGAAGTTCCATGAGAGCAGCGACATTGAGATGGTTGGTATTCCCCAAGATGGTTTTCTTACTGGGATCATAATCAACGTTATAAATCAGGGGATCAAAACCTGCTTGTTCCAAGGTAGCTGCCATATAGCAGCAACTGGGAGGGTAATGCACCAACGAAGCCCTTTGCAGACGATAGAATGGTGGATTAACAATCAGTATCTTCATACTTCCTCTACCGGATCGTTATGCTGATGGAGCATATCATCATTGTCTGCAAAACTCCCTAGATGGGAGTCAATTCCATTTAGTTCAGTTTTTTATGCAATTTTCCTGCCCCATTCATTGGAGTTAGGGGTCAAATCTTTACTCTTGACATTTGAGACAATTGATTGCTCACTCGAGTAAATCTTCTCTTCAATTTTTGGTCTTGCTCCAACCTGGTCTGCAACCTCTTCCTGGCTCGACTAACCGCACTGTAGTCTATGTTGCCCATTAGGTTGCCAATCTCGGGTTGGTTGATTTGACAGAAACGGTACAACAACTCCATCAACATCAACCTTTCTACGGATTGCTTGCCCCGCTTGCACATCTCGCCTTTGTCTTTGCCGACCAAACGAGAAAATATATCTATCAGCTCCCCGGGCTGGAATTGTTTTCTTAGTTCCCGCAAGGCTGGAAGCTCCCTTTTCGACATTTCTTTGCCTAGAAAGTTCTCCTTGATCCATTCAATAAAGTCCGCTCCACCAATAATCCCACTTCCTTTGCCTAACTCTAGGGGGCTATCCATTTCTTGCTCAATACCTAAGTGAATAAACTCCTTATAGGCCTGCCTCCCCTTGAGGTTATTTCCACCCAAATACGCTAGTACAGTTCCATACTCTACAAAATCTTCTCTTTTCCTTACAGAGAGGTATCCAGGCAGGCTACTGCTCTTATGCTTGAGAAGTAGGTTCCATTTTTCTTTGGCTGTCTCCGTAGAAAGAGTTGCGACCCTAATAGGGTTGAGGTGAATGTAGCGTGAGACCTCAAGAAGATAATTATCGGCATCAATCAGGAAGGCCTTGTATCTTCCTTGATAAAGGTGGCCAACACGTCCATGTTTTTGATTAAACGCGACAGTGTAAGAGATATTGAAATGACGCATGAATTCTGAGAGATTTCCCTCTGGAGTGTTTACCAGCAGATGGAAGTGGTTGGACATGCACACATAAGCCAAAAGGGAGACATTGTAGGTATCTAGTGAGAGATGTAGCTTTTCCAAAAATATTTGGCGATCTTGGTCATCTAAAAATATTTCTCTCCGCTCGTTTCCACGGCAGGTAACGTGATAAAAAGCTCCTGGGTACTGGATTCTTAGGGCTCTAGCCATGCGCTCAAATTAGCGAAACAAAGCCAAATGTCAAGAGTAAAGATTTGACCCCTCTTTTTGGCCAAATGGCCACATTTTTTAATTCAGATGGCTAATCAATTCACTCTGGCAGACAGTAAGTGTTCGCCCAGAAATCCCAAATTTCCTTTCCCAGAACGGGGAGGATTGCGGTGTGAATAATAAAGTTGTTGTAATTCTCAATACTTAATACTGACTTCTCCTCTGTTTCAGAGGACACTCCCAAAGCCAAACCCTCCTGGACATTCCACCCTCTCGCCTTGGCATATGAATTGCACCACATCCAAAAGCTAAGTAGCGAGAAACGTTATCATTAGGGACGGTTAGCGTCAAAAGAAGGCGATCATGGTGGTTTATGAGTGCTGCGGATAGTACAGCTTTGCACAAAATAAGGATTTTTCCCAAGAAGATTCGCTCAGTTGTAAGTAATCCTCAGGGCTTCACCATGGTGGAACTCATCCTGGTGGTGATTCTTCTGGCCGTTGTGACCGTTACTGCCATGCCCATGTTCTTTGAAACGAGCAGTATTTCCATTGAGGGCGCTGCCGCGATGGTGGCCGCCGACATTCGGTACGCGCAGGAGCTGGCCATGAGCACCCGCCAGGCCAAGACCATAACTTTTAGCACGAATGATGCCTATTACACGGTTGATGTAAAGACGGTAAATCTCCCCGCCAATGTGACCATTTCCAGTGGGGACTCTTTTACCTTCAGCTCACTGGGGGCGCCAGATGCCGGGGGTTCAGTGCAGGTCACAGCAGGAAGCAGCACGAAAACAATCACGGTGGAGAATTACACCGGGAAGGTAACCATTTCATGAAATTTCTGATTTCGAATTTCGGATTTGGGAAGGCATAGAGCATAGGGCATGGAGCATAGAGTAAGGATTCAGGAGTCAGAATTCAGGAGGCTAAGGGCATAGGGCATGGGGCAAAAAGGAAAACGCTCTGCGCTTAGCGCTATGCGGCGAACGGAGTGAGCCACAACAAACAACGGACGCCTCCAAGTGTGGTGTCGGGTGTGAGAATGGCTAGACAAGAAACTAACTACGCGACAAGCGAGAGAATGCTTCGGCAGGTTGGCGGTCAGGGGGGTTTCACCCTGATGGAGGTCATTTTCATCATCGTCCTGGCGAGTGTTTTTCTGGCTGCCATTGGACTGCCTCTTTTGAGCAGTATCAGTGAGAGCGACCTTCCGGATATTGCCACTGTCGCGTACTTTCTGGCTGCGGAAAAGCAGGAGGAACTTTCTGCCGTGACTGCCGGCTCCATCACTGATGAGGCCAGGGCTGCGGTGTCTGGCTACGGCGACTACGACCGTGAGGTGGTGGTGGTCGATGTGAACTGCGACGATCTCTCCACGGTGGAATCAGGCTCCGGCTGCCGCAAGGTCACGGTTACTGTCTATCATGATGGCAAGCTGCCCAATGGGATCAGCGTAGTCACGCTGAGGACGAGTTATTAAAAGATGTCCGTGGTGTAAGAGGCATGGAGCATAGGGCATGGAGCATGGAGTAAGAGGCGAAAGGCTCAGGACGTAAGGCACAAGGCTCAGGGTGTCGTGAAGAATGAATATCGAACAAGGAAATGCGGATTGCGGATTTGGGAAGGCATGGGGCATGGGGCATGGAGTAGGGAAGAATGATGAATATCGAAGAGGGAATTTCGAATTATGAACCGAATGTCAAAACTTGTTCATTCAGCATTTCTTGTTCGAAATTCGTTATTTTGATTGGTAGGGCCGGCCTCCGTGCCGGCCCACTGGCTCAACTGGCCAACCGGCAAAACCGGCTAAACGGACGAAACCGGCAAAACTGACCGGTGGAAACCTTATGGCAAGGTGGTCTCCATGAATGGCTTTTTAGAAAGACATAAGAATTACCTAAAATATCTCCTCCTAACGAGTCTCATTACCTTTGTGATCTTGTTTGCCGCCACCTCAACCCACGGTGCCTGGTATGACGGTAACTGGTCGTACCGCAAGCAGATCACCATTAAAAGCATAGAAGTTACGGGGGGACCTCATTCGAACTTTCCCGTATTGATCAGTCGTACTACTGATACCGAACTCGCAGCAAATGCTCGAAATGATGGGTATGACATTCTTTTTACCTAAAACGATGAATTCACGAAAATCGCTCACGAAATAGAGAAATTCGACGGTGCCACCGGCGAGTTAGCGGCGTGGGTCAAGGTGGGCAGTGTATCTTCCACCGGCGACACAATCATTTACATGTATTACGGCAACCCTTCAGCCACTGATCAACAACAAGTATCTCCAGTAGCAACAGAGGTTTGGGATTCCAACTACAAGGGGGTGTGGCACCTTAAGGAAACCGGAACCGGCGCGGCTGGCGAGTACAAAGATAGTACCACTTACGCTAACGGTGGACAAGGTGGTGGTGGTACAGCAAGTGCCGTTCCCAGCCTATGGGCAGGGACAAAGATCATTGGTGATGCTCAAGATTTCGATGGCTCAGCTGACTTTATCGAGGTCCCTTCGAGCAGTTCTCTGAATCCATCGACTGCGGTGACCGTTGAGGCATGGGTCAATGTGACGGACACCGGCGATCAAGACAGGGCGTTCGTCGTGAAGGGCAGCGGCAGTATCGACGACAGTGGCACCAATCCATACGCCTACGCACTCTGGTCTGAAGGTAACTCCGTTTGCGACCAGGTTGATTTCTGCATCAACGACGTGCACAACGATGGAGCCAATTGTGTAGAGGAGGCGACCGCTCCTGGCCTTTGCGGGGGCGGGTGGCACCATCTGGTTGGCACCTATGATGGCACCGCGCTGCGGATCTTCATAGACGGCAGTCCCTACCAAACCAAGGCACTGACCGGCGCCACGATTACGCGAGGCACCTCAAATGCCGTGGTGTTCGGACGCGACTCTTTGAGCGGCAGCAACTACACGGGGGGGGCCATGGATGAAGTTCGCATCTCTGATATTGCCCGCTCAGCAGAATGGATTAAAACTTCGTACGACAACCAGAATAATCCGGCCAATTTCGTAACTGTTGGATCTCAGTGGGGTTCCGGTTCAGGGAACCAGCCGCCGAATGTGAATGCGGGTTCGGACAAGAATGTAACGCTGCCAGCCAGTGCGAGCCTCAGTGATGCATCAGCAAACGATCCAGACTCAGCTCCCGGCCCATTTACTACCACCTGGAGTGAGGTGAGCGGTCCGGGTACGGTGACCTTTGGTGATGCGAGTGCTGTGAATACCACGGCCAGTTTTTCGCAGGCCGGAACATACGTATTGAAACTGACCGCAGATGACGGTCTAGATACAACCGAAGACACTTTGACCATCACGGTGAATTCGGCGCCGGCGCCTCCCATCGGCGACTATTCCTGCAACATGCAGATCACCATCGATAATACCAAGGTAAGTGGCTCCACTGACTTCACTGATTTCCCAGTTCTGATCAGTCTGACTGACGACAGCTTGAAGAACACCGGCTGCGGTGTCATCACCGATAGCAATGGCTACGATATTATCTTTACAGATTCCACCAAGACCATCCAGCTGGACCACGAGATTGAAAAGTATGATGGTGCTACCGGGGAATTTGTCTCCTGGGTTAGGATTCCTACTCTTTCCGCAACCTCCGATACAGATATCTACATGTATTATGGAAACAGCAACATCAGTTCTTCCCAAGAGAACGCAGGCGGGCTTTGGGTCAATGGCTATGAGGGTGTCTGGCATTTAAAGGAGACGACTGGAACTCATTACGATTCAACCTCTGGCAACAATGGAACCCCAGGCGGCGGAGTGATACAGGATGCTACTGGAAAAATTGGTGGTGCTGATGATTTTGACGGTATCGATGACTACGTGGAGATTGGTACGACAGACTTCACAACAACCAATATGACACTTTCGGCTTGGGTAAAGGCAGATGCACTTGCCGACCACCGCTACATATTTGGTCACACCACACAACCTGCCTACGCTAACAGGATACAGATTTATACAAACGGAACTGCTCCTACCGTTTTAGGTCTGGGTCTTGGCGATACCCATTCCAAAGACACCGGAAGTGCTCTCTCTGCGGGAAGTTGGTATCATGTTGTCCTTGTTAAGAATGCTACAAACTATTGGGTGTACCTGAAC
>CAYFXH010000106.1:0-13246 GCA_964346905.1 uncultured Desulfobacteraceae bacterium
GGCCTGCCCACGCTCCCTAATTACTCGGATTCCCTCATTAGCCACCCGGGCCGGCTTCATCCCCACGGGCCCCCGGTGGCAGGGACGTCTGCCGCTTCTTCACAGCAAAGATCAAAAAAGTGGAGCCACTTCAGGCGCAAGTTTTCCCAGTTGAGGCAATAATTAGTTTCCTTTTTGTGTAACAATTATTCAGTACTCTGCTTCATCAATAGGCTAACGGTGGTGGCGAGCACGACGGTCCTGATAGGCCGAATTGGAGGATCGCCGAATTGGAGGATCCTATGCGAAGTCTCTTTCCACTGTTCCTGGGGGCCTTTCTGGCTTCAGCCGGGGGGCTTCCAGCCACTTCAGAAAAGCAAGGCCAGGAGTCAGAAGCCAACCAGCGCCAAGAAGAACAACCTGAGCGTGCTTATGGTGGACAAGGCTGCGGTGGACCGCAGCGGTGCGGTTGCTATGGGTCTTTCCGCCATCAACACCTACATCGGTGTGGGCCGCGGCGAAAACAGCTGTGAGGACTTCGTTGAGTACGTGAAGATGGACCAGATGGGCACTATCCGCGAAGACCTGGTTTATGACATCGCCCGCCATGTTGACTCCTCGGTGCACTTGTTCGAAAAATGGGGACTTCCCATCTGGAAAGATGCGGAAGGCAACTATCAGCGCGCCGGCCGTTGGCAGATCATGATCAACGGCGAGTCCTACAAGGTGATTGTGGCCGAGGCCGCCAAGAACGCCCTGGGCGTTGACAACATTCTTGAGCGGGTGTTCATCGTCAGGCTGCTCACCGACGCCAATGATCCCAACCGGATCGCCGGCGCCGCGGGCTTCAGCGTCAGGGAGAACAAGGTCTACTTCATCAAGGCCAAGGCCATCATGTTGGGCTGCGGCGGCGCCGTACACATCTTCCGGCCACGCTCCGTGGGCGAGGGTCTGGGCCGCACCTGGTATCCACCCTGGAACGCCGGCTCCAACTACGCCATGATGCTCCAGGTGGGCGCTGAGCTGGCCCAGATGGAAAGCCGCTTCATCCCCACCAGATTCAAAGACGGCTATGGCCCGGTGGGCGCCTGGTTCCTGTTCTTCAAGTCCAAGGCCACCAACGCTTTCGATGAGAACTACCTGGAAACCCGTGTAGATGCGGTGAAGCCCTGGGCACCCTACTGCGATGCCAAGCCCCTGCCCACGCCTTTGCGTAACCATCAGATGCTGCTGGAGTGTGTTGAGGGCAAGGGCCCGGTGTTCATGAGGACCGAATGGGCCATCGCCGACCTGGCTGCCCAGTACAAGGATGACCCCAAGGCCTACAAAAAGAAGATGAAAGAGCTGGAGTCCGAGGCCTGGGAAGATTTTCTGGATATGACCATCTCCCAAGCGCTGCTTTGGGCCGGCCAGAACATCATGCCCGAGGAGAAGAAATCTGAAATCATGGCAGCCGAGCCCTATTTCATCGGCTCCCATGCCTCCCACGCTGGAGCCTGGGTGAGTGGACCCGCAGACCTGGCGCCGCCCGAGTGGAACTGGGGCTACAACCGCATGACCACGGTCAAGGGGTTGTTCACTGCGGGTGACGGAGTGGGCTGCTCTGCTCACAAGTTCTCATCCGGCTCCCACGCCGAGGGGAGGATCGCCGGCAAGGCCGCCATCAAGTTCCTGGTGGAGAATCCCGGGGATGTGACCCTTGACACCGGCAAGTTCGAAGAGATCAAGGCGGAGATTCTCAAGCCCCTGAAAACATACGAAGAGGGCAAGGGGTACACGGTTACCCCCGATATTACCCCCAACTACATCCGTCCCAAGATGTTCCTGTTCCGCTTGAACAAAATCATGGACGAATACGCTGGTGGGACCTCCATGTGGTACGCCACCAACGAGCACATGCTGAATCGAGCCCTGGAGGAGCTCAGGATGCTCTATGAGGACTCAAAGCTGCTGGGCGCCGAAAATCTTCACGAGTTGATGCGGGCATGGGAGAACTACCATCGTCTGTGGACCTCAGAGTGTCACGTGCGACACCTGCTCTTCAGGGAAGAGACCCGTTATCCGGGTTACTACTACCGCGCTGACTTCGAAGAAGTCCTAGACGAAGAGAACTGGAAGGTCTTCACCATCTCCAGGTGGGATCCTGCCACCAGGGAGTGGTCCATCCGCAAGGAGCCCGTGCAGGAGTGGTTGTTGTAAGGTAAAACTGAAAACCCCTTGTTCCAGGCGCCGAACCGGCGCCTGGAACACTTTTTTGCCTTGATTGTTAGTACGCACGTCTTGATCAGAAAACTGCGTATTCTCCCCGGGGGACTGGGACTTGTAATGGACAGATCCCCCTGGATGGGGCCTAGGACAGAAAACCAACCTTATTCTAGGGCGCTTACCCTTTACCACCGCTGGTCCAAGGCCCTCTCACGGTGAATTCAGGGGCGGGGCTTCCCCTCCCGTAATACATCTGAACCCTACGGTGATTGCCCGGCATTGCGGCGTGAAATGTGGATGGCGACATTTGTGGCAACGACAAGCTCACTTGCGCCGGGCAACCTCCATAGGGTTTTGCCCGTATTATTCCGGAACCGTTTACTGTGACCTCAGATATGAGCGTCCTTTTCTCCGGGCTGGAAGCGTGGATGAAGTCGAGGCCCTTCGATGACCCGGTGGTGCGCTCATCTTCACGGTTTTGCGACGGTGGTTCGTGAATAATGCGGGCTCATCGTAAATCTTTTCTCATCTGCCCAAAAGTAAAACCACATAGCTTGGAGGAGTGCGATGGCTGATGAAAAGGGTTTGACCCAAAGTATCCTGGTGGTCGGCGGCGGAATCAGCGGTCTGACCACGGCGGTGGAGGCGGCTGAGGCGGGCCGCGAGGTCTTTATTGTTGAAAAGCGGCCGTATCTTGGCGGCCGGGTAGCGCAATTGAATCAGTACTTTCCCAAGCTCTGCCCACCCAGCTGCGGCTTGGAAATCAATTTTCGCCGCATCAAACAGAATTACCGGATTAAACTTTTCACCATGGCAGAGGTGGAAACTGTTTCCGGCGAGGAAGGCAACTTTGATGTGACCATCAAACTTAACCCGCGATATGTGAATGAGAACTGTACGGCCTGTGGAGAGTGTGCCAAAGTGGTCACAAGCGAAATTCCCAACGAGTATAACTACAATATGGACAAGATCAAAGCTGCCTATCTGCCTCACGATATGGCTTTTCCCATGCGCTATGTGATTGCCCCGGAGATTATCGGTACGGAGGAGGCAACCAAAGCGAAAGAGGCATGTGCGTATGATGCGGTGGACCTTGAGATGCAGCCCGAGACTGTAGACCTCAAGGTAGCAGCCATTGTTTGGGCCACCGGCTGGAACCCCTATGACGCCAATAGCATTGAGAATCTTGGCTTCGGCAAGGTCCCCAATGTGATCAACAACGTCATGATGGAGCGGCTGGCGGCATTTGATGGTCCCACCGGTGGGAAGATTATCCGTCCCTCGGATGGCAAGCCAGTGGAGAGCGTCGCTTTTGTACAGTGTGCCGGCTCCAGGGACGAGAACTATATGCCTTTCTGCTCTCATATTTGCTGCTTGGCATCGCTTAAGCAGACCACGTACGTCAGAGAGCAGATCCCCGACGCCAAGGTCAGCATCTTCTACATTGATATCCGGGCTTTGGGTAAATACGAGGACTTCTATACCAAGGTTGCAGCTGATGAAAACGTCAGCCTCATCAAGGGCAAGGTGGCGAAGGTAGAGGCAGATCCGGCCAGCGATCAGATTCTGGTGGAGGCCGAGGACATCTACGGTGGTACCAAAAGCCAGGCCAAAGTGGACCTGGTGGTGCTGGCCACCGGCATGGAGCCTAGTACAGCCACAGATAAGGTTCCTACCGATGTAGCCTACGACGAGAGTGGCTTTATAGTTAGTGAGACACCGGGAATCTATGCTACCGGGTGCGCCAGAAAGCCGCTGGATGTGGCGACTGCCAACCGGGATGCAACCGGCGTAGCGCTCAAGGCCATTCAATCTTCGGTGAGGAGGTAAGCCGATGGAGAAAAAGATAGGAGTCTATATATGTAAAGGCTGTGGCATAGGGGAATCCCTTGATATCGAAGCCCTGGCCACGGTTGCCAACGATGAGTTTAGCGTGGCGGTGTGTAAGGACCACGATTATCTCTGCAGTAAGGAAGGGGCGCAGGTCATCAAGAAAAACTTGCAGGGTGATGATGCAGTAAATGCAGTGGTGGTTGCGGCCTGCTCCCCTCGAGTCATGTACGATGTCTTTGACTTCGGACCGTCCGTAGTGCTGGATCGGGTCAACTTACGGGAGCACGTGGTCTGGACCCAGCCTCCGGGAGAGGAAGACACTCAGATGATGGCCGAGGATTACCTCCGGATGGGCATTACCAAAGCTCAGGATATGGAGCCCCTGGAACCCTTCCAGCCCGAAGAGGAAATGTCAAAACGGCTACTGGTGGTGGGAGGCGGCCTGGCAGGGATTACCGCCTCCGTAGAAGCGGCCAGGGCCGGCTACGAGGTGGTGCTGGTGGAAAAAGAGGCCCAGATGGGTGGCTGGATGAACAAGCTCCACAAGCAGGCGCCCTTGAAGCATCCTTACACCGATTTGGAAGATGTGGACATAGCCGACCGGATCAAGGCAGTGGAAGAGGAGGAAAATGTAACGGTTTACACCGGGGCAACCATGGAGAAGATCGAGGGCGCTCCCTGCCTCTTTACTGCTCACATCAAGCAGAACGGCAAGGTGGTCACCGAGATGGTTGGTGCCATTGTGGTGGCCACCGGAGCTGAGCCCTACGATGCCAGCAAGTTGACCCATCTCGGCTATGGCGAGTGCGACAACGTCATCACCAACGCGACATTAGAAGAGCTCGCTTTGAAAGGCACTATCACGAGACCGTCCGACGGGCGGCCGGTTAAATCAGCGGCCTTTATCCTCTGTGCCGGCTCAAGGGACCCGGATCACCTGTCCTACTGCTCTTCAACCTGCTGCATTGAATCTCTCAAGCAGGCTAAATATTTGCGGCTTCAGGATGAAGATGCCAAGGCCTATATCATCTATAAGGATATGAGGACCTCCGGGCACTATGAGTATTTTTACAAGAGTATACAAGATGATGACGGTGTGTTTCTCACCAAGGGTGAGGTGAGCTCCGTCAGTGAGGACGAGAACAAGAACGTGCTCCTTGAGGTCAATGACAGCCTGCTCGGTGAAAAGATCCAGTTGAAGGTGGATATGTTGGTTCTGGCAACAGGCATGGTGACAACAGCTGCCATTGGTGAAGAGATCGACCTGGGTCTGGAAGTGGAAGAAGAGGGAGCTGCTGCGGAAGAGGAGGTGCCTGCCGACACCATCATCAAATCCAACATGCTCAATTTGGAATATCGGCAGGGGCCCGAGGCGCCACCGTTACACAGCGGCTTCCCCGATTCACACTTCATCTGTTTCCCCTACGAGTCGCGTCGCACCGGAATCTACTACGCGGGTAGTGTGCGCGCTCCCTTGGACGGGCCCAGCACCATTGATGACGCCACCGGAGCAGCGCTCAAGGCGATCCAGTGCGTGGAGCTCACATCCCAAGGGATGGCGGTGCATCCTCGAGCAGGAGATCTGACCTTTCCAGAATTTGCCATGCAACGCTGTACCCAGTGCAAACGCTGCACGGTGGAATGTCCCTTTGGGGCTATCAATGAGGACGAGAAGGCGAACCCGCTGCCCAACCACACGCGCTGCCGCAGGTGCGGTGTCTGCATGGGTTCTTGTCCTGAACGGATCATCTCCTTCAAGAATTACTCGGTCCGGATAATCGGCAATATGATCAAGAGCATCAATGTTCCAGATGAGTGGGACGAGAAGCCGCGATTCATTATCTTGGCTTGCGAAAATGACGCCTATCCGGCCTTGGACATGGTGGGGATCAGCCGACAGCAGACCAGTCCCTGGGCGCGGATCATTCCCATGCGCTGCCTGGGCGGTTTGAACTTGATCTGGGTCGCCGACTCCCTCTCCAAGGGAATCGATGGCATTCTGCTGTTGGGATGTCGCCATGGCGACGAATACCAGTGTCATTTCGTCAAGGGTAGTGAACTGGCAGAAGTTCGGTTGTCAAAGGTTCAGGAAACCCTGGACCGCTTGGTACTCGAGTCTGACAGAGTGCAGTTGATACAGTTGCAGATAAGTGACTATCCTGAGCTACCCAAGATCCTGGAAGAGTATTCAGAGAAGCTGGATGAAATCGGTGCCAATCCCTATAAGGGTTTCTAGTCCTTGGATCGGGGAGTTATGCTGGACTCGGCCCACGGGCCCTGCGACAGTGAGACCTGTCGACGAGGAGTTCCACTGCCCTCGGCCGTGAGCTCGGGCCGAACGGAGGCTCACTCGAAGTCCTCAGGTCGAGTCGCTCAGGGCCGAACGGAGTGTGCGAAATGAGCTTACAGATACCTTGCATTACGTGCGCATCGAAGCATTAGGAGGTAATGAAGATGGCAGATGAATCCGCAGTGCAGGTAGAGAGCAAGGCTGCGACCCTGGTGGAGCCCGACCTTGGTTTTGTTCGGGAGCTTAAAGAAGCAGGTGGAGACACTCTGAAAAAATGTTTTCAGTGTGCCACCTGCTCGGTGGTCTGCGCGCTTTCTCCGGATGAAAAACCGTATCCTCGCAAAGAGATGATCTACTCCCAGTGGGGCCTGAAGGATAGGTTGCTGAACAGTGTAGATGTGTGGCTCTGTCACTTCTGCAATGACTGCTCCACCCACTGCCCCAGAGGTGCCCGCCCCGGAGATACCCTGCGCGCAGTTCGGGCCCTCAGCTTCAAACATTATGCCTTCCCCAGCTTTATGGGGAAAATTGTCGGAGAGGCAAAATACTTACCGATAATGCTTGCCATTCCAGTGCTGGTCCTCTTGCTCGGGATCAAAATCGCAGGGGGCCACATTCCTTCGGGAACGGTGGAATATCGCGATTTGTTTCCACTCCTGCTGATAGACGTCATCTTTGTCGGCTTTACCCTTCTGGCCTTGACATCACTGGCTTTGGGCGTTTGGAACTTCCTGCAAGGTATTCACACCAACGGTGTCAGAGAGGGCTACGCTGAAGACAAACCACTAAGCGTTATCGACTACCTCAAAAGCCTCGTCTCTGTTATCCCCACCATTCTCTTCCACCAAAAATTCAAGCTCTGCATTACCAATAAAGATCGCCGCTGGGCCCACCTCCTCGTATTCTTCGGGTTTATAGGCCTCTTCATCGTTACCAACATAGGTTTTTTCGGAATCTACGTCGGGCCTTTTCTCCGCCTCAGCACCGGTTTTACAGATTTTCTCGCCCCGCCATACTCACTGGCGAACCCGGTGAAGCTGTTTGGCTTGGTTTCTGGTCTGGGATTGCTGGTGGGTATCCTCTGGGTGATTGCCAACCGGCTGAAGCCAAAAGATGCCGAGAGTACCATCACCTATCTCGATTGGTCTCTGATTATCGCTGTTTTGGCAACGGTTTCCACAGGGCTTTTGACCTGGATTAGTCGGACGGCTAATGCGGGCAGTGTTGCCTACGTCATTTACTTTCTGCATCTGACAGCTGTTTTCTATATCATCGCCTACCTGCCCTACAGCAAGTTGGCCCATCTGGTCTACCGCACGGTTGCCATGGGCTATGCTGCGCATGTTGGGCGTGAGTTTGGCGTTGAGGTGGTCGCTCCAGCACCAGCTGCCACGAGTCCTGAGCCAGCAGCTGCGGAAGAGTCGGCAGCTGAGGAGCCAGCCGCTGAGGACAAACCGGAGGCGCAAGTGGAAGCTGAAGCAACTGCTGATGCTGGAGCAGAAGCTGCACCGGAGGCTGAAGAAAAGAAAGGGGAACAAGAGGAAGAGGAGAAGAAAGAGTAATTCCCACAGTCATCCCGTAATGCACGACCCGGCCCATTGGGCCGGGTCTTTTTTTTGTCAGTTGGAAAATCAGCTCTCCAGTTGTCCTCAAACTATATCTCTGTCAGAGGTTTTTACGACTATTCCAAAGAACATTACATAAACTTCCTCTCCCCTCGAGGGGAGAGGACTAAGGTGAGGGGTGAGAAGGCTGTCATATTGCCCCCCTCACCTTTACCCTGTTAAATCCCTGCTTTGCAGGGTTCGCCTATAGGCGAAATTCAACAGGGCAGGCCCATTTTAGCCGGCTATGGTGATAAGGAAATAGAGGATTCCATTTCATTGACATAGTTTGCAAAAACGTTCCAGCGTGTCTATAGTAGTGGTGATGTGCGATGTGGGATTTCCGATTGCGGATTTTTCCAAGATCGCGGCTAACCTTCGACCCATCGACCCGCTCCCCGCGTCTACGCGCGGGACAGGCAGGGCAGGCAGGCTCAGGTCGGGGAAAGCCGCTCCCACTGAGGTGGGAGCTCAGGGGTCAGAGGTCAGAAGGTCATGAGAGAGCCAATCAAAATTGAGTTCCTTTCAGCTCCTGACTCCTAACTCCTGGATTCTTTGATTGCAGATTAAACATGGAGATGACCAGATGCCTAATGAATCAGAGAAAAACAATGGTGCACCTGAAACTGAAACAAGCGAAAATTGTGTTGCCTGCCACCAGATTTTCGATAAAGCAGATGAATGTGAGGTAAACTACGTACCCCTGACCCGCGATGAGGAAGCCATTTTGGCACAGATGCGAGAAGTAAAGGCCAAGGTCACCGAGGTGAAAAAACGGCTAGAGGCCTTGGAGGGGTGTGACGGGTTCAAACCGCTCAGCAGTGATACGGCAGAGAACTCAGGAACACCCGAGCAGGCCCAATGGCTGGAGCAGAAACAGCACCTGGAAGTGCTTCGGCGGGAATGGGAGGAATTGGATCACAAACGCCAGGAAGCGGCTAGGTTCCGGATGAAGATTCTAGGACATGATGACTGAGGTGTGGAGTTCCTGTAGCTGGTCAGTCTAGCTCTATCGCACGTTCAAAGCGTCAGTGACGCTCCAGATTGTTTGTCACCAGAGAAAACCACCGCGCCATATCTATCGCTAGTGCACGGTAGAGAGCAGCGTATACGGTCAGGCCGTGCCCCCTACAAAGACCAAAGCCTTTCAGGATCAATGGGCGGTGCGGGGAATAGCGGCTTGGCATGGTAAACACATCTGGCAGCAGCTCAATGCTCTGGTCTTCTCAGATCTCATCATATCCCTCTCATTGTTCACCCTTCGGTTTGTTCTCTTTATAACCCATTCAGCAATCAGCCATTTGGTTAAACCAGGTTTGGTCAGTTGGCCAAATGTGGTTACTTCGCAAAAGAGATGAGCAATAAAAAAATCTCGTAAATATTTGATATCTAAAGAATTTATGTTCATTCTGGTTTTTGGCATCACTTCTGCTACCAGAGGAGAGAAGCAACAGAAACAGGATTCTTGAGCTCTGCTCGGTTGGTTGTTTACAACGTCAGTGAAAGAAGGTCTTATGGCACGCAGAAAGCATATTACTTCACATTCAAAGTTTACCAAGAGTGTTGTACTCTTTTTTCTGGTTGTTTTTGCTTCCCCGTCCTTGGTGAAGGAAACGTTTGCCGCTGCTGTAATACCTCCTGTTGACACATATCAGATCCATGAAGCATTGAGTATTGGCAAACAGCCGGTTCTCATCCCACCAGATCTTGCCGTAGTATGCTTGTATCAGGGATTGAGATACTATGACCTAGGACGCTGGCAAGAGGCAGTTGTGGCTCTCAAGGAGGCTATTGTAATCAAGCCTGATTATGAAGAGGCTCATCTCGTTTTGGGGATTGCCTACGGACGGCTGGGAATTTGGGAGGAAGCTCTTGCGTCTTTTCAAAAGACAGCTGAGATAAATCCCTCTTCTGCTAAGGCATATTTGGGGCTTGGGATGGCCTACGACATGCTTGGTCGAGACAACGAGGCTATGATCGCTTTGAGAATGGCAACTCTGATAAAGCCGGGATATGCAGAAGCACACTACTCCTTGGCGCTGAGCTACTTGCTGCTTGGTGACAGAGAATCAGCATTAAAAGAACATGGGATTCTCAAAGCCCTGGACCCTCATTTGGCTAATCAGCTCATTCGTCTGATCAACAGATAAGGATCTGGACCGAATATTTCATGAATCGTCTGCTGCGGCTGTGGACATAGCCGTCCTTTTCTCTTCGCTGTGGGCTCTACCCTCCGGGGCGCAGCCCCCTATGGGACGGAGTCGTGCCGGAAGCCGGACCTGCGCGGGTGTTCCTTCGCTTTGCTCAGGACAAGCTCACCCTGGGAGTTCAGTTTGATACCGTTGTTAATCTCCGTTACTCGTTGCCCTCCTTGACTTTCTTCAGGTGATTAATTGCCCAACTGATGCGGGGTTTGTTGCCGATATGGGCACTGGCCTCTTCCAGCCTGGGTAAAAGCTCAACCCGCTTTCGTTTTCCGAGAACCAAGCCAGCCCAATCCACCACAGCAGGCTCCTCATGGTCCAGGAGTTCCACCAGTAAATCGTCCACATCACCCGTTTCGAGGTTGCTCAGCATGTTGATGAATCCCACCTTGAGTGGGTCAAATTCCTGGTCACGGCCGAAGACCTCTCGAATATGGGGCAGCACATCAGCCCCAAGAGCCTCCAACTGCTTGAGGCAAGCCTCAGAGACATAGTGGTAGCCGAACATGGTGATGTCCATGAGACTGCGGGTGGCAAGATCGGTGGTGTAGTGGGAGAGTAGCTCCGGAACAAAGAGGGTGGCCCACGAGTACTGGCGTACAACCTGAAGCAGGTAGGGAATTGCATCAGGTCCGACGTTTTTGAGTTGTTCGAGGGTTGCCCCCAGGGCCTCTCTGCGTTGCTCAATGCCTTTTTCTTGCTGTGCTGGAAAGAGCTGCAGATCGTTGGCTGTGAGCAACTCGTCAATCAAGCGGTTCATTTCAGGATCTTGTGGCTCCGGCAGCAGACTGCGATACTCCTTGGCCTTCAAGGCAATCCAGTATTTCTCTAACCAGGTCTCTGGGGAGTAAAAGTGAGGAGCGGCCACCCCTTCCTCCTCCGGCAACCTTTTGTGGTGACCATGTTCTATGAAAAAGGACTTCTCTTCTCTGGCCACCTGCCAGCGAGTTTTACAGATATGAATAGCTTCATCGTATCCATCAATTGCCAGCTGAGCAGAGGCCAGGGTATCGTGGATGCGGTCATCCTCAGGATTGGTTGCAAGGAGGTCGTTGGCATAACCAATGGCTTCATCATAATTGCCGGCGGCGAGGAGATCGAACCCTTTGATGACATATTCCGGTGGCCCCTCTTCAGCCTCTGGCTGTTGGAAGTCTATCGCCTCGGTATCGCGCAAGAGTTCTCTAACCTTTTCGTGCTTGCGCAAGCAACACTTTTTGTATTTCTTGCCTGAACCACAAGGACAGGGCTGGTTACGACCAGTCTTGCGCTTAGCAGCGTCACCCAGCGGTGTATCTTGGAAGGTCTGTTTCGCAAAAGAATCGCTCAAGGCTAGAAGCTGTTGGGGGTCCAATCCGATATCCCGTGCGATTTCTTCTGGATTACCTCCTTGGATAACCTGGCGGATGGCATCCTCTATCTCCTTTTTGGTTTTCTCCTGGTTTTTCGTGCCGGTCATTACAGAACTCCGAAAGCAAAAGAACAATGAAACCTTGTACGTAGGGCCGGCCTCGATGAAGCCGAGGCGGCAATAAAAATCCCCCTCGGTCACCCGCTATGAAAGGGGGATGATTTTGAAATGGCTTCTTTCCTGGTAAGCTGTTTCTTATGATGCAACAGGATACGCAATAATTTCTTGTCTGGATTTCGAAAGGAGAAGCTCTCCAATGACGCTCCTATTTCACGTTAATGAGGTACTTGGCAACCACTGACTCAAGGGAGGAAGGTGCAGGTAATCCTTTGTATAACTGATGTAGTGTATGTAAATCAGACTGCCAGGCCACATCACCAGGTGCTACAAGGCAAATGCTGTCTGGCTCGTATGTCATATACAGTTTGTTATCTTTGAAATAGTAATGATCCTTGCTTATCTCCACAGGGTAAGAATGCAGCAACGGCGGAATATCGTTGGGCTTGAACCAGAGCTTGATTTCTCGTTCAGCTTCACTACGTGAAGCGGAGGCGTGGATGAGATTGTCCATGCGCTCCCCGATGACATTTCCTGCAGCATCTTTGATGGGGACTACTGTACCAAGCGCACGAATGCATCCTGGGCTTTTCTCTCGGGCAATGTGGGGGTCTGTTGGACCTGCAATATCTCGAGTCTTTTTAATAGCCCCTGGACCGTGATAGACAAATGCGATCACTCTTCTTTTCCAAGATTCGTCGGAATAATGTATGAGTCCCGTGATGTACTCTATAAGCGAAGGGAAAAATATTTTCCCTCGATGTTCAGCATAATGCTCCTCGGCAAGCATCTTACTGACACAAACGATCTTGGCTGCAGCGAAGCGCAACCCTGTGTGGAATTGGGAAAGTTGAGAGAGCACATATCCTGTCAATGAATTCTTAAGTGCATCCGGTTTAATGAGTACAAGCGTCTGTTCAAGTCCTTTGTTCTCCATACACAATCTCCTCTCTCTTCGCACACCTACGCCGAGATGCGCTGTCTTCTCGCACGCATTGAGCTCGAGCCCGGATGTGACGACTCATAAAAAGACAAGAGTATGGACCAGATAGCCTTTAGCGACAAACCATGCACAACTTATAACTCAAGGAAAAGGTTCGTCAAGGCATTTTGATGAAGGAGCAAAAAAGTCATGGAGATAAGGTATGTGGCCCTTGATTTGCCAAGGCCAAGGAAGCAAGATTCTTCCTATCTGATGGATGAAGCATTGGGTGATTTTATTGGGTCAAGTATAAAGCCTGGTCTGCCGAGCTCAATACATAATCAGTTTCTTTCTGGACTCCTGCTCAGGTCGATCCCTCGCGCTTCACGTCACACTGCCAGATAATTAGGGTAGCAAACAAGTGGGACTATGCTTATACTATAACCACTGCAATGAAGACTGTGCTGAGGACTACGGAGGAAGGGAAGCTGTATGAGCATGGAAAAGCCACGTAATCCATCTATCGTCAATTTCTGCGAAGTGCTGATGAAGAAAAGAGGGCTAGAGCTCGAAGACGAGAAAAAGGAGCAAGAGCTCGAGAGGATGTATAATCTGTACGAGAGTATGCTTGGTCGCAGGATGGTGGAGGCCCTACCGGACGACAAGAAAGCAAAGTATCTGGGCATTATCAAAGACTTGGGTCAGTTGAAAGAATGTCCCCTATCTATCGCCATTACTATG
>CAYFXH010000106.1:13256-16094 GCA_964346905.1 uncultured Desulfobacteraceae bacterium
CTTGGGTCAGTTGAATTTCGACAAGATCGAAGAAATTTTTGGAGACGGTATACCCGACCCTGAATCGATCATGAAAGATACCCTTGAAGAGTTTTCCGATATTTATCTAAAAAACCGCTAGACCTTGAGGGAATAGGTCGTAGCATCACTGAGGAGTTCGAGGATGACCAAGGAAGAACGCCCCAAGTGCCCTCATTGCGGCGAAGAGATGCTCAAATGGCAGCCACCGGAGGAAAACACCTGGAGTGAGCCATTCCAATATGTCTGTTTCAACGACGACTGCAGCTATTATTTGGAGGGTTGGGAATACATGGAGAAAACCCTGGAGTCAAAGACCTCCTACAGGTGTCGGTACAACCCGAGGAATCAGCTATGGGACCCTATTCCTGTATGGACTCGTCACGACCTCAAAGACGGTATTATTGAATAAGCCGCAAACCATATTCATAGAACCCAGTAGCCAATAGTTACGGTACAGGGTGTACGGCATAGGGTACACGGTATCATGTGATTTTTTCTTCAGCACTCCTCCCTGTACCATGTACCTGGCACCTAGTACCGGAATTAGCCTGAATCCTAGATTGAACCTGAGCGCTGATAGCTGAAGGCTGAAAGCGCAAGACTGAGGCAATGGGGATTACCTCTTACCCATTGCCTTTTTCAGTGCAGCGGGTTTGAGCTTCATTGTTTTCCTGCCGAAGATGGCAAACTGAACCCACTTGAAACCCAGTTTGAGTAGCTCCGTCTCATCAGCCTGGATTCTTGAAATTGTTCTATTTTCGATCTGAAATACATTCAAGAAACTGCTTTCAAACACAAATTTCTTAAACGCGTCCAGGTTGTAGCAAGCCATGAAGTACATCTTGACCTTTTCGTCCGTCATCAGCGGAGGTGTGGCTTCGGTTGCGACGGTTTGATGTATCGCCATCCACAAGCTGTTCATCTCGTTGTAGATCTCCAGCCCTTGATTCTGCATCCACTCCTGAGTGGTCCACTCTTTTTCTTCGTGGAAGCCAAGACAATGTGACTCTCTCATCAGGAAATATTGCTCCTTCACGTTACCGCCGTCAAGTTTGGCAGCTCGAGCCATGGGGTACAACCGGCAGGCCCCGGGTCTGTCCTGGTAAACACCACATCCCTCAGGTTGCAAGAAGAGACAGGTCCGCCTGGCGTCATTTCTCATCTTGAACATCAGCACCGGAAGGCCGCAGTTATGGTTGACCTCATCAGTTGTATAGCGGTCCAAGAACTCTCCCGAGGATATTCCTAATCTAGTTTTCAACCGTAGCACATCATATGGGGTAAGGGCTAAGTTCAGATCAGCACAGCAGTGGGTGAAACAGGGAACACCAGCATGACAAGCGAAGCGGAATTTCCCGTCCGCAATGCGTTCCATGGAGTCCTGGTTTAGCTCTGCTCTGTCTAATACGTTCTCATTCATGGGTAATCCTCAGGAGATGAGTCGTTTCCTCGGCAGCCCAGCTGGAATATCGCTCAGCGTATGGCGTTACAGCAAAAAAAGCGGGGAAAGCGATAGAACCGAGAAACGCAGTTGGTATAGCTTACGTATTTCTTTTCTCGCCTTGCTCCTTTCTCGCTTGTCTTGCAAATATACAAGAAAGTAGGGAGTCTATTGCCCGTTGATGTGGATGGTTTAGCAACTATTCTTAAGTCTTTAGGCAATTTAACCGTTTGTCTCGAGTTCAGCTACAGTCTTCAGCCAGGTAAAGCTGAAATCGAGCAAGGCAAGATCGTCGGTCTGCAGGTTATCCGGATCTGCGCTCTGGGGGTCAATCATATGGAGCCTCTCTTTGAGTACCACGTCCCGAAAACGATCCAGATCATAGCAGACCAGATGAAAGATCTCGATCCCGCCCGGATGTTCTTTTCTCCAGCTGGTAAGTTTTTCGTCTTCGGTGAGTTCCGCAAACCGCTGGTTCCAATGGTTGTATGGTTCAAGCCCCTGAACGTGAAACCAATCTCGCAGTTGCCAACCCTGATCGTCCTTGAGACCTTGGCAACGATTGGCATCCACTATAGGTGAGAAGCCTTCACCTTCTTCACAGCTGTCCAATGGATACATGCGGCAAGACCAGGGCCGCTGCTCATAAATCTCACAACCCTTGTCGCCAACAAAATAGCATCGATTGTCATTCTCATCATCCATCTTGAATTGGACAGCGGGAAGAGACGTTTCCGGTGCAATAAGGGTCTTGGTGTATTTCTTGAGGAAGTCTGTACTCAGGATCCCGAGACGGTTCTTCATCTGGAGAATGTCGTAGGGGGTAAGGAGAATGTTGACGTCCTGGCAGCACTGGGTAAAGCAATCAATTCCAGGGTGGCAGTTAAAGTAAAAAGTATCTTCACTGCTAAGAATCTTAGAATCCTGGCTCATCTGATATTCCCCTCTTCCCTTGTACTGTTTTTCGCCTGGATACATTGTGGGCTCGAACCGAAGGTATGGTGAGTCTTCACTCTTGGGGGTTCTTTCTCCTGCCGAGCATGGCATGAAAGTCACGAAACTTAGGGCTGGTGCGAATGTATTTCTCCACGAGGTCTAGAGTAGCCTGGTCCTCGCAGAGGATATCGGTGCAGTGACAGTGTTGCTTACACTTGTCGCAATTGTAATTCTCATCTAGGGGACTACCGCAGGAACAATAGGGTTCCATGACCAGTTGGCCATCCTCCAGATAAGCGTAGTAGGCGCCGAGTTCTGCAGAGCTGGTATCCATTGCATCGTCACTCATTTCCAGTCCTCCTCCAATGCTATTCTTAGTCACCGTAGGATGAGGGCGTGTGTTCTCTCTTCAAGAAAAAATATTAGTTTGAGATAAAAAT
>CAYFXH010000107.1:0-325 GCA_964346905.1 uncultured Desulfobacteraceae bacterium
GAAGAATCTCAGGCTCTCAGGTTCGCGGGAGATTCTTCGCGGAGTTTATCCTGAGCCTGTCGCAGGGCTCAAAATGACAGGTAGTATTTCCTCTATAGAGCCTAAATACCATGCTTAGAGGTTAAGACATGCTTGGACTCATGCGTAAGCATGCCACCTCCTGGCTGATCTAGGGCGGGGGTCAGTTTTCGCATACGTTTTTGGGTAGATCTTTGCAGCTGGCACCGTGAACCGCAGAATACCGAAGGGAGAAACATACACCTCTGCGGTTCTACTGTTCTACGGTTCGACCCGTCCGCCTCGGCTGAAGCCTCGCGATGCCGGG
>CAYFXH010000107.1:335-2105 GCA_964346905.1 uncultured Desulfobacteraceae bacterium
GCAGAATGTCGAACAAGGAATCTCGAATATCGAAGGGAGAAACACACACTTCTGCGGTTCTTCGGTTCGACATTCGATATTTCGGTTTGGACGAGAGACCCTTTACCAGGATGACATAAGCTTTTCTGCGGATGTTGGCAGCTGGCACGATGAAACCGCAGAATATCGAACAAGGAATCTCGAATATCGAAGGGAGAAACGTACACCTCTGCGGTTCTACGGTTCGACATTCGATATTTCGGTTTGGATGGTTCGAACTGTCCATACAAGATATTACATTGCGAGGTTAGAACATGCTTGGACTCATGCGTAAACATGCCACCTCCTGGCTGATCAAGGTGGCCCTGGGCGCCATCGTCATTGTTTTCATCTTCTGGGGAGGATACTCCTTCACAGAGCGGAGAGCGAGCCGGGTGGCCGTTGTTAATGGTTCTTACATTGGCATCCGAGAACATGACCGCGTTTACGAAAACATGGTAAGGCAGATGCGGAGTCGACTCGGCGAACAGTTTTCTTTCGACCTGGTGAAAGCCTTGAACCTTAAGGGGCAAGCACTGGATCGGCTGATCAACCAGAGATTGCTGTTGACAGAGGCAAGCATGCTGGAGCTGGAAATTTCCCGAGAAGAGCTGCAAGATGCCATTAGCTCCAATCCCGCCTTCCAGATCAATGGCCAGTTCGACCCGCGGCGATACCAGCGAATCCTGCGTTACGAGCGGCTCACTCCTGAGAACTTTGAGGCCAGTCAGCGTGACGAGCTCCTTATTAAGAAAGTGGAGGGTTTCCTAACCCGGAGTACCAAGGTGTTGGACTCAGAAATACGTTCTTTTTTCCACCACACCCGGGATAGGGTGAATGTAAACTACGTCCAGATAAGACCCGGTGAATTCGTTGATCAGGTGCAGGTGGATGATGACGCGGTCAAAGGCTATTTCAATGAACATCGTGAAAACTACCGGTTGCCTGCCCAGCGGAACATCGTCTTTGTCCGGTTCGCTCCCCGGGACTATTTCAATGAAATCCACGCCACCGACGCGGAACTGGAAGAGTTCTACAAGCTGCACCAGGATGACTACAAGCAACCAAAAAGGGTGCGTGCTCGTCACATCCTCTTCCGTATATCCGACAACGCAAAAACCCCAGAATTGCAGAAAGTTCTCCTGAAAGCCAAGAAAGTATTGGACCTTGCCCGCAAAGGAGATGATTTCGCTGGACTGGCACGGAAATATTCAGAAGACTCCACTGCAGCCAAAGGAGGAGATCTGGGCTACTTCAAGCACGAAGATATGGTGGAACCTTTTTCTGAATCTGCGTTTTCCTTGGAAAAAGGTGAGATCAGCGGCTTGGTGCGGACCCGTTTTGGTCTGCATATCATCAAAGTAGAGGATATCAAGGAAGAATACGTCCAGTCTCTTGCCGAGGTAAAGGAGGTCGTGCGCCAGAGCGTTAAAGAGGAACGCGGTCGCGAAATTGCCTGGCAGCGAGCCGAAGCATTCGTTGATGCAAGCCGGGCCCTGGATGATCTTCATAAAGCAGCTGCAGACCCAGGCTTGGAGGTCAAGGAGAGCGGTTTTTTTGCCGCCAGCGAGCCCATTCCTCAGCTGGGCCGCTATCTCGAGATCAATGAGGTGATCTTCTCTCTGCAGCCGCAGGAAATTACTTCTGTACTCAGCCTGGGGGAGGGTCAGTTGGTGGCGCAACTGGTCGGAATCGAAGATTCCAGGCTACAAGAATTTGCAGAGGTTCAGGAAAAGGTGAGAAAAGACTGGA
>CAYFXH010000107.1:2115-15781 GCA_964346905.1 uncultured Desulfobacteraceae bacterium
TCTCTGTTTTTGCTCGCCTATTTGTCTTACTGGAAAGGCGGAGGAGTGGCTCGAAACCGCGCGCAATGACGGGACCCTTGCCCAAGTGGCTCGTGGCAATAAACTGGATATCAAGAAAACCGGCCTGTTCACAGCTACCTCTCCGGCGCAGCCTCTGGGAAACCAGAGGGATATGGTGATCACCGCCTTCGCCCTCACGCCCGAGCAGCCTGTGGCACCTGCGGTCTATGAGGTCAACGACACCTTTATTATCTTTGAGCTGCAGGCCCGGGAGCCGGCCTCGGAGGAAGAGTACCAAAAGGAGAAAGACAGCATTGCCATGAGGCTCCTCCAGGTAAAAAAAGAGCAGACCTTTAACCGCTGGATCACCGCCCGACGAGAACAAGCCGATATCCGAATACTGCAAGAGCCCTAACGAACGTCAGTCGCCCATGCGAGATAGCCGCTCTGGCGGCACCGCGTTGTCCGTTGTCAATCGTCGGTGGTCACATAGAGACTTCCTTCGTTGCAACGGACGACGGACCACTGACAACTCACAGCACCCCTTGACAAGAAAAATCCTCCCTCCACCGGTTATCTGTCATGTAGGGACCACATTAATCCCTCGCTCGTCCTCGGCTGCGTGCTAAAGCCTGCAGCTCTCGCCACACTTTCTCCACCTGGGCCAGGGTCTCCTCCAGGGTGCCGCTGTTATCAATCACAAAATCAGCCTGTTCCACCTTGTGGTCCAAAGGAAGTTGAGTCCTCAAAGCTTGAGTTGCTTCTTCCTCTGAAAGCCCATCCCGCTGCATAAGCCGGTCACGTTGGACAGTTTCGCTCACATGGACCACCACCACCTGATCAAAGCGGTCTGCCGCCCCCACTTCCAACAGTAGAGGTACATCCACCAGAAACACTGCATCCGGGTCCTTTGCCATCATCTGTTCAGATTTGCGCTCGATTTCCCTCATCACTTCCGGGTGAACAATTTCATTCAGCTGGGATCGTCTTTTGGGATCGGCAAAAACCAGCCGCCGCAATTTGCTCCGGTTGAGGCGGCCGTCTGCATGAAAAAACTCCGCACCAAACATCTGCCGCAGTTTTGTCCATGCGGTCCGCCCAGGCCGCACGACCTCACGGGCCACCTTATCAGCATCGAGCACCTTCGCCCCTAAACGAGCAAAGGCTGCTGCCACCGCACTCTTTCCCGAAGCGATTCCACCAGTAAGGCCGACCTTAAGCATCACACACCCTCACCATTATGAAATCCCCCTGACGCAATGCATGTAAGGCCTGAACCAACGCAAAATGAGACGGGGATACGGCGATCCGGAAATGCGGAGATATTATTCGATGCAGCGACACGATGACACCTAGAAGAGGCATTTTCGTGGTCTTACGTCATATTCTCGGATAGCTTTTCTACATCGCGGTCACGAGGCTACCTTTATTGTAGCCAAATTCCTGTAGGAGCGACCTCCTGGTCGCGATAATGTATCATGACGCAGATCGCGACGTGGACGTCGCTCCTACAAGATATGCTTTGCGTCTCCGTCTCATCCCATCGCCGGCTCAGTCCGAAGTACTCTGGCTATGCTTTCGCAAAAACTGCAGTAAGTCGCTCATATCCTCCGGCAACGGGGCCACGAGGTCCAGCTTCTCGCCTGTGGCAGGGTGCTCCAGCATCAATCTGCGGGCATGGAGCATCTGGCGCTTCACTTGGCTGAGGCGAGCTCGCACCCGGGGATCTTTCACGGTTCGCACCCGTTTCTTGCTGCCACCGTAGGTGGCATCTCCCACCACTGGATGATGGGCATGGGCAAAATGCACCCGGATTTGATGGGTTCTCCCGGTCTTGATCACCACCTTTACAAGTGAGACATCTGCAAACGGTATCTCAAGCCACCAGTAGGTATAGGCCTCACGGCCATTAGCTAGAATTCCCATTTTTTTACGATTTTTTGGATGCCGTCGGATAGGAGCTGTGAACTGTCCCGAAGGCTGGCGTAAGCGGCCGTGAACCAAACTGCTGTATTCTTTGTAGATGTGTCTTTCTTTAAACTGGCGACTGAGATGGCGGTAAGCGAGATTGTTTTTGGCGATAACGAGGATCCCGCTGGTATCCTTATCAAGCCGATGGACGACACCGGGTCTCAGCGGCCCCCCCAGGTCAGCCAGGTGGTCACAATGATGGAGGAGACCGTGCACCAAGGTGGACCGGCGATGACGTGCCGCAGGATGAACCACCAATCCCGGAGGCTTGTTGATGGCGATAATATGGTCGTCTTCGAAGACTATATTCAAGGAGAGGGGTTCAGGTACTAGTTCAGATGGGGGAGGAGGTGGCAGAGAGATTGAAACCTGTTCTCCAGGTCGCAACCGATAGCTCGCCTTTTGGGGTTTGCCGTTAACCAGGATGTGCTGCTGTTCAATGAAACGTTGAACCTGATTGCGAGACAGCTCTAAATCCATGCTGCTCAGGAACACGTCCAGCCGAGAGCCCGCATGTTGCTGGAAAACCTCAAAGAGATATTTGGACACAGCCCCCTTCGGTGGACGGGGTGACGCGGCGACACGGCGAAAAATGTGACTTACCGCAACAACAGTCTTTTCGCCGGTTCGCCGTATCTCCGCATCTCCGCGTCGATTCGTTTCTCGGCGCACCGCCGTTGTTTGTCTATCAAGGCGGAAAAGATGGCCGCAGGGTAGGCGCACCTAATGCCGGCGCTGTCCCGGTTCCTCTTTGAGGGTGGTGAAGATCATGCGGCCAGCGGTAGTTTGCAGAATGCTGGTTACAGAGGCCTCCACCTCTTGGCCAAGATGCCTGCTGGCATTCTCCACCACCACCATGGTGCCGTCATCCAGATAGGCCACACCTTGTCCCTGCTCCTTGCCCTCTCTCATAATCTGTAAGTGCAGAACCTCGCCAGGCAGAACCATCGGTTTCAGGGCGTTGGCCAACTCATTGATGTTGAGGACCGCCACGCCTTGCAGTTGCGCCACCTTGTTCAGGTTGAAGTCGTTGGTGATAATTTTGGCATGCAACTCCCGGGCGAGGGCTATGATCTTGGCATCAACTTCTTTGACTTCCGGATAATCCTCATCCACCACGTTCACCTCGACACTCTCATCCTTTTGCATACGATTGAGGATGTCGAGGCCTCTTCGCCCTCGAGCCCGCTTGAGGTTGTCTGCCGAATCAGCAATGTGCTGGAGTTCCTGCAAAACGAACTGAGGAACAATGAGTGGGCCTTCCAAGAAATCGGTCTCGCAGATATCGGCAATGCGCCCGTCAATGATGACACTGGTGTCGAGGATCTTGCCGCCGCTCTTCTTAGACGTTCCTTTGGAAAAGAAGCTCCAACCCGGCCACTTGAACTCCTCCACCTTCTTGCCGCCTAACACCAAGCCCATGTAGCCGAAGACGCAACTCAGGATTACCGAGATGGAGATGCGGATGGTGCTGTTCTGCAGGCCGCTAAAGGCATAACCAAGCAACTGGGCAATAAGAAGCCCGAGAAAGAGGCCAAGGGTGCCGCCGAAAATCACCTTGAGTGGCGCTTTCTTTATTATTTTTTCTATGGATAATGCGAGGAGTGCAAAAATGAATCCTGTGAGTGCCCCTACCCACTTAATCCAGACACCCAAGGCCAATGCAGGTGGCAAGTGCGAAGCCAGAAAGTATCCGCTTACCGTACATGCTCCAACCAGAAGCAGACGGAGTATGGTCTGGGCTGTATTCACGCTTTATTCACCTCCTTTCTATCAGTGGATTTTACCTAACTCTGGGGCAATTATTGGGAAAGCAACATTTGTGCCTGAAACGTGCATGGCTGGAAGATCGAATCACTCAAGCTCGCCACCGAGATTACACCCTTTTTCCAAGCGGTTTCCTCACAGTTTCACTCGATTTTCAGCTCCCGTAATGGAGTTTCAGGTCTCAGCAACCGAAAATACCATGAATGTCCTTTTCTACCTGGGTTTCATCCAAATCTTTGGCTATAGATATCTCTTTCACCAGCAGGCTGCGAGCAGTGTCCAGCATTTTCCGCTCACCAAAAGAAAGTTCCTTATCCTCACGGAGGATGAAGAGATCACGCAAAACCTCAGCCAAATCAAATAAAGAGCCGGTCTTTATCTTCCCCATGTATTCACGATAGCGTCGGTTCCAAGTTTGATTGTCCGGTACAATCTCTCTTTCCTTGAGAATGTCGAATATCTTCGGGACCTGTTCGGCATCTATCACCTGACGCAAACCCACGCTGTCCGCGTTATCGAGGGGAATCATTATGATCATAGCGTTGTCCAGAATCCGCATGATATAAAAATCCTGTTTGGTGCCAGAGATCCATTTACTTTCAATTGACTCAATCACGCCAACCCCATGGGCTGGATATACGGCTAGGTCGCCAACCTTAAACATTAACATTACCACTTAAGCCTCCCCAAAAAATGACTGCCAGCAGATCAAAAGGCGTGGACTTAGAGAGATCGAGGACAGCCTTGAGGCCATCTCTCGGCAGCCCCCCTGGCAGGAGCCGCTAAGAGCAGATTTCTGTGCAAGATCTGTAGCATGGAGTTATGTGTTCAATGGTGTTTGCACACCCCTAAGGCGCAACAACCGTAAACTCTTCTGCAGAGCAGGGAGTGTGCACACAGCACGTAGTTATTTTAACATAAAATGATACCATTATCAGCAGTCTCCTCAAAGGCAAAATTGCTAGCAATGTTTGTGGTCCGTTGTCCGTAGTCAAGCAATCTTTCACTAGTCCATGCGCTCGCTGACCCGCTGAGCCCTCTAGTCGCCTGATTGATCACATGGTCATTGATTTCTATTTCTCTCGTAGGACCAACGTTCTCGCTGCCATCGACTTCACGGATTCGCCCTCGCTCTCTGATGGCGACCAGCCTACGGACCGGCTTCCGGTTCGGAGAGTCTAGAGCTCGGGGATCGGGGAGATCCCTTCTGCAGACGAGATTTCCACCGAAAAAAACAAGGGGGCGGCATGTATATCTGCCACCCCCCCGGCTAATGGCTGGTGGGGCCGTGCCCCACCATCTGCTTCTTATTTCAGTTGGTGAATTGCGATCAACACCGGAGCACTCACCAAGGAAACCACCGAGACCAGCTTGATCAGGATGTTCATGGTAGGTCCGGAAGTATCCTTGAAAGGATCACCCACGGTATCGCCTACCACCGCGGCTTTGTGATTGTCAGATCCCTTGCCGCCGAAATGTCCTGCCTCAATGTACTTCTTGGCGTTATCCCAGGCACCGCCGCCGTTGGCCATGAAAAGAGCCATACAGACACCAGTTGCCGTGCAGCCTACCAGGACGCCGCCCAGGGCTGTGGGGCCGATGAGCATGCCCACCGCCAAGGGAGTGGCCACACCGATGAGACCCGGAAGCATCATCCTCTTGAGAGCACCCCGGGTGGCGATGTCAACGCAAATCGCCGGCTCAGGCTTGGCCTCGCCCTCCATCAGTCCGGGGATCTCCCGGAATTGGCGCCTGATTTCTTCCACCATATCAAAAGCGGCAGAACCAACCGCGGTCATGGTGAGGGCTGCTACCACAAAGGGAACAATGGCGCCAATCAACACGCCGATGATCACATAGGGATCGGTGATGTTGATCACCTTGAGACCCACCGCCTGGGTATAGGCCACGAACAGGGAGACGGCGGTGAGGGCCGCGGCGCCGATGGCAAAGCCCTTGCCGATGGCGGCGGTGGTGTTCCCCAGGGCATCCAGGGTGTCGGTGATCGCCCGGGTCTCAGGCCCTAGACCAGACATCTCGGAGATACCGCCGGCATTGTCGGCGATGGGGCCGTAAGCATCCACGGTCATGGTGGCGCCCACGGTGGAAAGCATGCCCACGGCGGAGATACCGATGCCATAGACCCCGGCAGTCTTGTAAGCAATAAAAGTTGCCAGACAAATCCCCAAAATGGGCAGCGCTGTGCTCTCCATACCCACAGCTAGACCGGAGATGATGACCGTGGCCGGTCCAGTCTCGGACTGACCGGCAATCTTCTTAACCGGCCCCATGGAGGTATAGTACTCGGCTAGCAGCCCAATGAGAATCCCGCAGAAAAGACCGGAAATCACCGCCCAGAAAACGCCTAGGGGCAGCCCCAGGGTCTTGACAACGTAGTAGGTTAGTGCAATGAGAAAGAACGCCGCCACAAAGGTGGTATAGCGCAGCGCCGCTTGGGGTGAGATGTTCTGAAAGACCCTGATGGACATGACTCCGAAAAAGGAGGCCACCAGGCCGGCCATGACCACAAGCAGTGGGCAGGCCATATAGGCGGTACGCAGCTTTTCACTCCCAGCCGGCATCACCATGGTGGCAGCAATGGCGATGGTGGCAATAATGGCACCCACGTATGATTCGAAAATATCAGCCCCCATCCCGGCGATGTCGCCGACGTTGTCGCCGACGTTGTCGGCGATGACTCCCGGGTTTCTGGGGTCGTCCTCAGGAATCCCTGCCTCAACCTTGCCCACCAGGTCGGCGCCCACGTCAGCCGCCTTGGTGTAGATGCCACCGCCCATACGGGCAAACAGCGCAATGGAGCTGGCGCCCATGGCAAAGCCGTTGATGATGGCTGCGGTGGCCGGGTTGTGGCCGACAAAATAGTACCAGATGCCCACGCCCAGGAGACCGAGGCTGGCAACCGCCACGCCCATGACCGCCCCGCCGAAGTAGGAGACATTGAGGGCCTTGGCCATGCCGTACTCGTTGGCCGCCGCCGCCGTGCGTGAGTTAGCCCGGGTGGCTGCGGTCATACCAGAATAGCCGGCGACGCCGGAGCAGAAAGCGCCAGTCAAGAAGGCCACCGCGGTCTGCCAGTTGATGCCCCAATACAGGAGACCGAAGACCACGGCAATAAAAATCAGCAAGATGGTGTATTCCCTTCTCAGGAACGCCATGGCGCCGGCGTGAATCATGTCCTCGAGCTCTTGCATGGTCTCGTTGCCTCTGGGAAAGGACCTGACGTAAACATACAGAATGAGTGCGAAAACCACCCCGGCTACGCCAAAGAACGGTGCATAGTTTACCCAATTTTCCATACCTGTTTCCTCCCCTTACTTTGTGCTATTAGTAACGTATTAATGGTTTTAAAAAAACTCAGGTTGCAGACGAGGGGAAATTCTTAGCATTGACGACGGTCATGGCCTTTTCGAGTCCGTCAGTGAAAATGGCAGTAACAGCTGCAGCGGCGGAATCCACTATCTCCGCCACCTGACTCCGCTGGTCCTCGTACCAGGGGCTCAACACATAATCCTCAACAGCCTCGCTGAACCTCGGCCTGCCGAGACCCACCTTCACCCTGACATAACGGTCTTTTGCCAGGGTTTCATGAATGGACTCCACCCCCCGGTGCCCACCGGCGCCACCGCCCCGTACGATTTTTATTCTGCCGAAATCCACGTCCAGATCATCGTGGATCACCAGCAATTCCTCCGCGGTGAGCTTAAAGTAGGTCATGAGGGCTTCCACTGCCTCACCACTTCTATTCATAAATGTTTGCGGTTTGGCAAGAATCACATGTTGGAGGTGGATAACGGTTGCACCCCAAAGGCTTTTGAACCGTTTCTTGGTAATCGTAACGGAGTGGACCCCAGCTAACTGGTCCACCACCATAAAACCAACATTGTGACGAGTCTGCTGGTAAGTCTTTCCTGGATTTCCGAGTCCAACCACGAGGTGCACGGGCTTGCTTCCTAGTAGGCCGTTACCATAGGCTACTCTTCGTCCCCCTCCTCCTTGGTTTCGGTTACCTCTTCTTCTTCCACCTCCTCCCCTTCTTCCTCTTCTAGGATTTCTGGTTCTATTTCTTCAACCTTCGTAGGTGGTACCACGGTGACCACGGTAAGCCGCTCCTCTGCCAAAACCTCTATGCCTTCGGGTATTTCGAGATCACTCACGTGCAGGGAATCCCCTATGGCAAGATTGCTCACGTCAATTTCCAAAGCCTCAGGGATTCGATCCGGCAGACACGAGATTTCCAGAGTTCTTCGCACCTGCTGAAGAATGCCACCCTCTGACACACCGACGGCTGTACCAGTGAGCGTGATAGGCACTTCCAGGGAGATCTTCTTGTCCATGGAAATCGCATAGAAATCCACGTGCAGAATGGTTTGCTTCACCGGATCCACCTGGATTTCCTTGATCATCGCCCGGTGGCTCTGAGTGGACTCACCATCTTCGATATTGAGATCGATCAAAATGTTTTCACCTGCCGCGGTGCTTATCAACCTCGCCAGCTCCCTTGATCTCAAAGCCAGAGGTACGGGATCGAGTTCGGGGCCATAGAACACTGCCGGTATCAAGGCCTGACGCCGTAGGGAACGGGCCACACCCTTGCCGGTTTCTTTTCGGGATCGCGCATTGAACGCTACAGTTGTCATCTTTCCTCCTCTAGTCCTAGTCAATTAGTCAATTCGAGAAGTGGTCAAATGGAAACGGTAATTGCCGTTAATGTCTAGGTGAAATTGTACTTTGAAATCCTTATAAAACTATTTGACTAATCGACCATTTAGCGACTTGACGAAATCAAACAAACAAAGAACTCACCGAATCGTTTAAGTGCGCCCTTTTAATGGCCTCACCGAGAAGCCCTGCGACCGAGAGAACCTTGATCTTCTTACATGCCAGCGCCTCAGAATTAAGGGGGATGCTGTCAGTTACTATGAGGTTTTCTATGGCGGATTCTTCAATCCGCTCGATTGATTGCCCAGAGAGCACCGCATGGGTGCAGCAGGCGTTGATGGAAGTAGCATCGTTTTCTGCCAGAGCCTTGGCCGCCTCGGTGAGGGTGCCGCCGGTGTCCACCATATCATCCAGTATGATGGCTGGTTTACCCTTTACTTCACCGACTATGTGCATGGCCTTCACTAGCTGGTCTTCATCCCTCCTCTTGTCAATGATGGCTAGACTGGCATGTAACCTCTTGGCAAAGGCGCGGGCCCGCTCCACACCACCCGCATCCGGGGAGACGATGACCAGATCATTATGGAGATGCTCCCGTATGTACTCGAGCAGGACGGGTGCGGCAAAGAGGTTGTCCACAGGGATGTTGAAAAAACCCTGAATCTGATTGGCGTGCAGATCCAGGCAAATCACCCGATGCCCACCTGCCACGGTAATGAGGTCAGCCACCAGTTTCGCGCTGATGGGCACCCTTGGCAAAACCTTGGTATCCTGGCGGGCGTAGCCATAGTATGGCAGAACCGCAGTTATTCGCCAGGCTGAGGCTCGCTTGAGCGCGTCAATTATCACCAGCAGTTCCATCAGATTGTGGTTCACCGGTGAGCAGGTCGATTGTACTACAAAAACGTCCCTGCCGCGCACGTTCTCACCGATCTCCACCATGATCTCACCGTCGCTGAAAGTTCTCACCACGGCCTTGCCCTGGGGAATTTGAAGATGCTGGCAGATCTTAGCCGTCAGCTCCGTATTGGAATTGCCGCCAAAAAGCTTCAGTCGGTCAAGTATCATAAGCAAAAACCAGAATTCGGTATTTGGTAACCGGTCATCGGGCTAGGAATGAAACCACAGAGCACAAATTAGAGAATAAATCCCAATGGAGCTGGATGTGGGATGTGAGATCTGAGATGTGGGATACCTAATCCCTACGTGAGAAATGTTGCAGCTCACATCACATATCCCCCATCACTTGTTCCGGGATGTAGATTTTGGTGCAGCCATGCTGCTCCTTGATCTCCTTTTTCTCTGTGGTTGAAAAACCGTGATCACGTATGTCTCACATATTCCTGCTCGCTGGCACGTTAGTCGTGTCCAAAGTGTGTGCAACAAAGCTGGTGACGTCGTCTCGGTGGCACAGTAGTCCATGGGCGTCCTGGGCCTCCCCCTCGGAGTTGAAAAGGCCAACCAGAGTCGGCCCGCTCCCTGTCATGAGTGCGGCCCTGGCACCTGCTGCCAGCAGTGCTTTTCTCAAATCATGGAGCTGTGGATAGTGACCGAAAACCAGTGGTTCAAAATCATTGATCAGCAGTGGAAGCATATCCTCAAGAGTCAGCCCCGGCTGTTCCAAAAGTCGCTGGTGGGAAGCGGTCAACTCTCCCGCAGACGTGTCTCCGAGAATGTTGAATTTAGACCCATTTGGTTTGGTTGTCAACGTCAAATTCTCATAGGCCCAACGGGTGGAAATTTGAAAATGAGGATGCACCAGCACTGTCCAGAATACCGGCATCTTGTCCAACGGGGTGAGTCTATCTCCGATGCCCTCGGCAAGTGCCCATCCGCCCAGAAGAAAAAAAGGCACGTCCGCCCCCAACTGTACCCCAAGAGGGTAGAGATCTTTGGGCTCCAGGGGCCGGCCCAAAAGTTGATTCACTGCAACCAAGGTTGTAGCCGCATCGCTACTGCCACCCCCCAGCCCCGCGGCCACCGGAATATTTTTGGTCAGCTCTATTCTTATTCCCTCACCTCGCTGGCATGCGTTGAGGACTAGTTGAGCCGCACGGTACACCAGATTCTCTTCGTTTGTGGGCAGATCGCTGTTTGGGCAGATCAGCTCAATACCCTGCGAGCCTGGTTCCAATCTCAGCCCATCGTAAAGGCTCACCGGAACCATAACCGACAGGAGATTGTGGTAGCCATCCGGACGCTTGCCTAAAATCCGCAAGCCAAGATTGATCTTGGCAGGAGCCCCTGCAGTAACCGCGGCAGCGCTATTTGGCTTTTTGGACATAGCGCAGCCGTAAATCGTAAAGAATATGCTTGATGAGATTCTCTTCATCCGGGGTGAGATTCCCCTTGGTTTTCTCTTCCAGCATTGTGATCAAATCAATGGTCTGTTTGGCCATAGCCAGGTCTTCCTGTTGTTTGCCTGTGCCCGGGTCCGGAACTTCGCCCAGGTGGAGCAGCGCCGAGGTGTTCAGTGAAAAGATGAAGGTTGAAAAGTTGATCTCTGGGAGGGGAGGTTGCTCGACTTCCTCTTGCGGTGCTTCGAACTCTACCTTTTCTTTTTCCTGGGTGCTGGTTTCTGGCCGCTCGACTTTCTCGTCCACCGGAGCCTCTTCCTTTTGTTCACCCTCTTCGGTAAAGCGACGGCGGTCCTTTATCACGAAACCTTTGCCTTCAATTTCTTCATCAGTCATGGTTTCACCCCTCAATGCAATGGGTTGAAGGAACCACAAAGGGCACAAAGAGCACAGAGCAGCGTAGCCACCCACCAAATTCGAAATCCCAGAATAAGTGATGTGGGATATGCGATTCAACATTTCTCTTGAGATTTAGTATCCCACATCTTACATCCAGATTCGTTTAGGATTTCGGATTTGTTCTGTACTGTGGCCTCTGTGGTCTTCATGGTTCGCTCCCAGCCACTTTGCTCAGGTATTTCTTCAAAGTTCCAGTCTCTGGACAAATGTCACATTTCCCAGCGCGAGCAACTCTTGCTGCACCTCCAGTGGCACCGCTGTATCGGTGCGCATCATGATGATGTTCTGGCCTCTCTCGATGACTTGGCCTACCTCCATGGTGGCGATGTTGATGCGGTGGTGCCCGAGACAGGTGCCAATGGCGCCGATAGTCCCTGGGGTGTCTATATTGTAAATGAGCAGGAGATGCCCCTCAAGGGCGGCCTCCAAACGAAAATCATTAATACGGACGATGCGAGGGTCCTGTTTACCGAAAGTGGTTCCGGAGACCATGTTCTCATGCTCTGTGGTCTTCATCCTTATGGTGATGAGACTGGTGAAATCCTCAGCCTCGCTGCGCTTGGATTCACTAATCTTGATGTCTCGTTCTTTGGCCAGCAGCGGAGCGTTGACAAAGTTCACCTCATCGCCGACGACGGGTGCAAGCACCCCTTTTGTGAGGGAGACGGTAAGTGGCACCGTATCATATTGTGCCAACTCACCAATGTAATCCACAGCCACCTCCAGGATTCCCCCCTTGGTGATCTGACTCAGCAGACTACCCAGTTTCTCAGCCAGAGTCAGATAGGGTCTTAGCCTGACGAGTACCTCCCCGTCTACGGAGGGTACATTCACCGCGTTACGGATGGTACCGTTGCGGAGGTAATCGACAATCTGGTTGGCCACTGCCACGGCTACGTTTTCCTGAGCCTCGTCCGTGGAGGCACCCAGGTGCGGGGTGGCTATGACGTTGTCCAGTTCCAGCAAAGGATTGTCCTCCGGGGGCTCTTTCTCAAATACGTCCAGGGCAGCTCCCGCTACGATCCCTTCCTGGAGCGCCTGGTAGAGATCCTGTTCGTTGACGATCCCCCCTCGGGCACAGTTGACCAGAAGAACTCCTCTCCTCATTTTGGCGAAGCAATCGCTGTTGATCAGGTTGCGCGTTTCCGGGGTAATGGGAGTGTGCACCGTAATAAAATCGGAGCGGCCCAGCAGTTCGTCCAGGCTTACCGGCTCCACCCCCATTTTCGCAATGGATTCAGCGGGGATATAGGGATCGTAGGCAATGATGTTCATCTTCATCCCCCGGGCCCGGTCGGCAACTATCCTACCTATGCGGCCGATACCAATGACACCGAGGGTCTTGTTGAATAGTTCCTTGCCCCGAAATCGCTTCTTTTCCCACATGCGGGCCCTCATAGATGCGGCTGCCTGGGGAATATTTCGGCTCAGGGCCATGAGCATGGCCACGGCGTGCTCGGCAGTGGTGATCACGTTTCCATCGGGGGTGTTCATCACCACCACGCCCCGCTTGCTGGCCGCCCCAATGTCCACATTGTCCAACCCTATACCCGCCCTGCCGATGACCTTGAGCCGATCCGCAGCCTCGATGACCTCATCTGTCACCTTGGTGGAGCTGCGGATCACTAGCCCGTCGTAATTCTTGATAATGCCCAGTAACTCCTCCTGGGTGAGGCTGGTGTTGACCTCCACCTCGAAGCCCGGTATTTCTTCCAGGAGCTCAATGCCTTTTTCATGGAGGGGATCACTTACTAGGATCTTCATGAGAACTATCGTCCCGTACTACAATAGACCTTAGACATTGCCCGTGGACGGGCGCAACAGCAGAGTATCTGTTGGCGACTTGTCTCATTACGTCGCTGCAGGTGGCATGCCTGATTAAGTACCATCAGTCACAAGTCTTGTCAATGATGCGGGAGAAGTGGGCAGGGAACCATGACCGCTAACTGAAAGGGGTAATTGTACTCAGCGCTGATCTGGTGCGTACGTTAAAGATCTCTGGGCGAAGATCATGGTTCCGCCCGGGGGAAAGGAGATTGAAGCCCCCTCAGGGAGCAGCTAAAAATAACCACTTCGATATTCGACATTCCATGTTCGATATTCTGCGGTTCTAAATACCAACTGCCATGCTCTGAGCTAGAACCTAGATGGCGGTGATAAACCATCTAAGTCTTTAGAGAAAGAATATCGAATATCGAACAAGAAATTTCGAATCATGAAGTTTTTTTGTTGGTGGGCTGCTACCCCAAGCAGGTGAGGGCACTTGTGATGACCGCTTTTTTATAGTGGCAGCGATACTAGGTTAATGTAAATACTCGAAAATTCCTACTCTTTCTTTCTCACCCCAATACTCCAACACTCCATTACTCCACCACTCCATTACTCCATTACTCCAGCTCAGTTCCGCCCGAGGGAAAAGCGATTGAAGCCCCCTCAGGGAGCAGCTCAAAATAACCACTTCGATATTCGACATTCCTTGTTCGATATTCTGC
>CAYFXH010000108.1:0-15604 GCA_964346905.1 uncultured Desulfobacteraceae bacterium
TCCCAAATAACGAATACCTAATAACGGATAACGATACTGCCTGCTGCCTGCTGCCTGCTGCCAGCTGCCTGCTGTATTTCCCTCTGCTCCATGCCCTATGCCCTATGCCTTTCCAAATCCGCAATCCAAAATCCGCCTTACTGTGCATGCACCGGTTGTTTCTGCTCTGGCGGAATAATTGCCTCCACCGGGTTCTCTGGGATGGCACTCACAAGTAGATGGTGACGAAACAGCTTCCGGGCAACTCTGAGCACATCTTCTCCGCTCACCTGCTGGATGAGGTCGGGGTAACGGAGATCCCAGTCGTAGCCCAACCCCAAGACCTCGTTGACCGCCGCGCTCCGGGCCTGGGCCCCATTCGTCTCCAGACTCATGTTATGCATGGTGATAGCCATATCTTTTGCGCTCGCCAATTCCTCCGGCTTCAGCTGCTCGTCCTGAATCCTTTCCAGTTTCTCTAAAATGATCTCCACCACCTTCTCGTAGTTCGCCATGGTGGTCTGAGTGAGGATCCCAAAATGGCCGCCGTCAATACCAGAACTAGGGAAGGCGTGGATGATATAAACCAGACTTCGATCTCCACCCCTCAAGGCATCGTGCAGCCAGCCGCTGGGATAGCCAATACCTGACAATACCCCATCGATCACATCCATGGTCGGGCGATCAGGATCTGTTAGGGTCATTCCATTGGTACCAATAAAAATAGCAGCAGAGACCTTTTCGGTCTCTTTCTGAATCCGGTCATCGGCGGTGAGTGGTGCGGTAGCGGGCTGTAGGTCCGGTTCTACCAGGCTTCCGGGCTGCCATTTCCCGAGGAGCGCTTGTACCTTGGCAACCATCTTCTCAGGGTTTATATCACCGAAAATCGCCAGGACTGCATTGTTGGGCATTACCATGCGCTGGTAAAAATCCTGAATGTCACCACGGCTCATGTTCTTGACCGCTTGCTCTGTGCCAATGAGGTCATTTTGATATGGGTGCTGCCGATAGAAACGCTTGCGGAACATCCGCTCCACTTCAGTCTCCCAGTTCTCATCCAATCGACGAATGGCCAACAAGGTATCCTGGCGTTGTTTGTCGATTTCCTTCTGAGGAAAGCTTGGATTGCGGAGCACGTCGGCCAACAACTCCAGCCCCGTCTCCGTATCATCTTTCAGCACCGACAATGACGCATAGTAGGTATTTCTACCTGAGCCCGAATCCAGACTGCCGCCCAAACGCTCTATGGTCTCGGCGATCTCGCGCTTGCTTCTGCTTCGGGTCCCTTTGGTCAGGAGCTCCATGGTAAAAGAGCTTATTCCCTGCAAATCTTGCGGCTCAAAGCGCTGTCCCCCGAGGCCGAAAACCTGGAAATGAACAATCGGAACCGAGGGGTTGCGCTTCAACAGCAGGGTCAACCCATTGTCCAGGGTGTGTTTTTCGACGGTGCCGGCCTCCCCCTTAGCGGCGGGTGGTGCTCCCTGGGCTTGCTTCCGCGGTGGGGAGAGAATGGACACTGTGCTCACCTCTTTGCGCAGATAGGTCCGCGCCACCCGCCGGATTTCCTCGCGACTAACAGCCTTGATCCTTTCCACATACAGCTTGTCAAAATAGGGGTCGCCTGTGGCAACAAAGGAGCTGGCGAGACTAGCGGCCATTCCTGCCGCAGACTGTTTGGAGAAGATAAAATCAGCAATTATGCTACGCTTGACTTTTTCCAGCTCGCTGGTTTTCACCAGGTCCTTTTTTACCCGAGCGATCTCCTGCCAGACAGTGGCCAGAGTGGGTTCAACCTTTTCTTTATCCAGGCTAAAAGACAAGGTGAAAAGCCCGGGTGCGTAGGATGGTGTCAAGGTGGAGGCGTCCACCGAGAGCACCAAATCCTTTTCGTCTTTTAGGCTCAGGTAGAGTCTGCTCGTCCGCCCCTTACCCAGGATGATCGCTAGAACGTCCAGAGGGTAAAGATCTGGATGGTTCAGAGGCACCGTATGGAAGCCGAGCATCATGGTGGTGAGCCTGGCGGGAGCAAAGGATTTCTCTGCCCAGCGCGGTGTGCTTTGGGCAGGTTCGCTCTCAATCACTGTGGGTGGATCAAAATCCCGCACCATATCCTTGCTCAGTTCCAGAACCGTTCTCAATGCCTCGGCTGTTTGCACATCTCCGACAATGGTCACCACCATGTTCTGCGGGGTATATCGCTTCCGGTAGTAGTCGAGGAGATCATCACGGCTGATGTTCACAAAGACGTCCTCGTAACCAATTACCGGATGGCGAATAGGATGCTTGAGATAGGCGGACTTGGCAAATAACTCCCATAATTGCCGGCCAGAGTTGGTCTCTCCAAGTTTAAATTCCTGCTGGATAACTGCCTTTTCTCTTACCACCTCTCTTGGATCCAGAAGAGATTCAGATACATAGGAGAGCAGGAGCTTCAGGGCGTCACGGTAGTGGTCTCCGGTAGTGTTTATGTAATATACGGTTCGGTCGTAGCTCGTGTACGCATTGCTGGCACCCCCCAGAGACCTGAGGATCTTCTGCGCTTCGGTCTCAGTAAACGACGCAGTACTACCCCCGGAGACCACATGTTCGAGGTAGTGGGAAAGTCCCCCAAAGAAATATTTGCCTTCATATATAGAGCCTGTCTTTACGAACACCTGAGCAGAAACCACCTGAGAAGCGTGGTTCTCCCGAATAAGGATGGTCATGCCATTTCGCAGTTGCAAAAAGGTGTCACCCGGCCTTGACGGAAGCACCTTACTCACCCGGGCTGCCATCTCCGGTGGCAGAGCCAGCCCCTGAAGGTCTGGTACCTCCAGCGGTTCCGTCTGGGCGAAGGTAGGGACGGTGAAGTTCAACAGCAAGACGACGATACAGATAAAAGTCCTTGTGGCCATGTTTTCAAATCCTCCCGGAGTCATCTCTCATGTACCAGGAACAGGCTTCTAAAAATACTATTAGCATACCAAGAACGGTCATACCGGAGACGACGAAGCCCCGCCTGCAGCGATGTGTTCAAGTATCTCCCGTGAAAGCAGGACGTTTCTCCACAACCTATTGGCGTGTCGGTGGGCAGTGATCACCATCCGTTTGTATCTTACGCCAAAGGCTCAGGGGTCTGAGGTCAAGGATCAGCACGCAACTCTTGGCCACTGAATTCTGACTACTGGCTCCTGACCACTAACCTTACACCGTAATGCTCCTGGATACTGATTACCAAATTCTGACTCCTTACTACTTTCGACTTTGCATCAGTGGCTTTGATGTGATCAAATAGTAATCATCCTTCCGGAAAGCGTCTAGCACACAGTCATACTTTTTGAGGCCTCGGGTTCATGGTCAGTGATGAGCGCTCTAGAGCTGACAGGTTCCATGACGTGGTTACCGTCTTTCTTACGCACCGAAGTAAAGTCCTGGTGGTGAAGAGAAGCAGCAAGGTGGGCACATATAAGGGACATTGGGCGGGGATTAGCGGCTACCTGGAAAGCGAGGATCCTGTAAGCCAAGCATATACTGAGATGGCCGAAGAGGTCGGTCTAAACAGAGAAGACGTCACCCTTCTCAGAGCGGGTAAGCCACTCGAAATCGTGGATGAATCGAGAGATCGGGCGTGGCGGGTGCACCCGTTCCTCTTTGCCGTACACCAACCGGATAAAATGAGGCTTGACTGGGAGAACACAGAGATGCGTTGGATTCGTCCCGAAGAACTCGTCGGACTCCAAACAGTCCCCGCTCTTAAGGAAACCCTTGAACGGGTTATGAAGGATGACTAGGCTCGGAATCGGATGTGGCCTTAGATTCAAGCCAAGCGCTTTTGGAGTACTGGGTATATTAGATTGTAGATCTTAGATTTCAGATTTCAGATTGACAGAAGCTTAAACGAACAACTCTCAAAATTATGCAATCTGCAATCTACAATCTGCAATCTACAATCTGCAATCTACAATCTGCAATCTACAATCTATAAAACTCCATCACTCCAATGAAAGGCCGCGCCTCTTGGGCGTGGACTTTATACCCATGGACTGGATTCAGAAAAAGATAGACGCAGTTAGAAACGATCGCCGTCGTGGCGCTGCCCAATTGGCCAGTACCGCCATCCGGATCCTCATGGCGGCGTGCAGACACAGCGAGTCCGTAGAGGTGGAGAAGCTCACCTCTGAGGTCAAACAGACCGCATTATCCCTGGCACAGGCACGCCCATCCATGGCCCCCATCCGCAATTGGAGCCTAGTGTTCGCCCATCGTTTCCAACAGCAGACCCCTCCTGATATTTCCATCCGTGACGCAAAGCGGAGGGGGGTACTTGTGGGAGAGGAACTGCTAACCCAGCAGCAAAAGTTCGTCCACCAGCAAGTTAAGGCTGCACGAGCTTTGTTCGGGAACTGCAGATCTGTGGTCACCCTTAGTTATTCCTCCACCGTGGAATCAATCTTGAGCCATGCCCTACCTCCTGAATGCCGAATTATCATCGCGGAATCCCGCCCCCTCATGGAGGGACGTCGCTTATTTGAAAGACTTCTGGCCACCTCCTCTGATCTGCGGATGATAACCGATGCCCAAATGGGCCTGGTTATCCCCACTGCAGACCTAGTGCTGGTGGGCGCTGATACCGTCTTAAGTGATCTAGCGGTAGTAAATAAGACTGGCACCTATCTGGCGGCCCTCGTTGCCCACACGCATGGTTGTGACTTTTTCGTTGCTGCTGACACGTACAAAATCAACGCCACCGTGGATTCTCACAACTGCTTACTGGAGTCCAAATCCGGCAGGGAAGTCTGGCCGCGCCGGGAAAAACAGTGTGAAAATGTGTATTTCGATATTACTCCTGGTGAGCTTATTACCGGTTTTTTGAGCGAGGACGGCTTCCTTGATGGTGCAGGCATGTGGGCACATGTCCAACGCTGGCAGCGACTTGCAGAAGCCCTTGAGATCAATTAGCGCTAGCATGCCTCGGAAAGGGTTGGCCACGCTCAGTCGCGATCAGGGGTTGGCAGTTGCAGCTTTGTAATGATGCGCCATGTGAGATTGAAATGTGGGATGCACCCCTCTTCCCGATTGCCTGCCGAACATCACCCATCGCATTTCACCCATCCAGGAGTTGAAACGGTTCGTGAATAGCGTGGGCTAAGAGCTCAAGGAAGGATCGGCAGGAGTAAGGGTTGGAGCCGGTTCCTCAGAGAGGAGCCCGGACACGGGCATATCTTCGGCAGAGAGGGTGGAGTCTACGATCAGTTGCTCATCTTGGTTATAGACTAATATGCGAAAAGAGTCGGAGTAAGAGAAAGGGAAGTAGAATCTTCCGGTTACGTATTTGTAATAGCGAATATTATAGCCCACCGACTTTCTCAATTTGACCGGCATACCATCCACCAATCTCATACTGGGAAAAGAGACGAAACGGGGCTGGTGAGGCGGTTTAAGGGCGGCGATTATCGCCACATTGCCGGCTATAGGCTCACCGACCAGGTTAACCAGCTTGAAATCCAAGCGAAAACCTCCCCTGTTTTCTTCCAGGGAAGAAATCTTGGCGTCATCTATCTTAGCAGGAGGTTCTCCTGATCTCTCGGCGGCGGATTCCACTGGCTGGGGGTTGCTTTCTGCTCTGGCACTGATGTGGCTCTCTGGTGCTCTGGCCTCTGCGGTCGCCACCTTTTCCTGGCGTTTACCTGAAACATCTATTGGGGGAGGAGCTACAGGTGGAGCCGTCGCCTTTGAAGGAGCTTCTCCCCCCTGCCTTTCCGATCGTTTCTCGAATCTATTCATCAGCTGCTCGAGCAGAGCAATCCGACGTTCTAATCTTTGACGTTCCCCGCGTTCTTGATAATAGGCTTGTCCCAATATAAGGCAACTTACCACCAGAAAGAGCAAAACGACCAGCGGCAAGTAGAAAAACCAGCGATCCAGATTGAAGGTACGGCTCTTACCTTTATTTCTGGAAAAAATGGTGAGTGAGTAATCGCTTTGCATGCTTGAATTCTTCAACACCCCTTATTTCGTTTCGGGAGCTTTCTGTGGCTTCTCTTCGACCCAGCTAGCTGCATAGATCTCTCGCGACCTGTGCAGCGAGAGGATACTCGAGCGGATTGGCGAAAGATGAGATTGGAGGCCACTTGGCTGGGAGCTTGCCTCACGTCCGGGGGAGGGTTGCGAGGGGATCAGATTGAGACTGGATTTCTGACTGGGCACTTTCCTTTACGGATAACCCATCTTCCAACTGCAAATATTCAGATTCGACTTCTTCCATCATTTTTAACGAACCGTCCACCATTCCACCCTCGGCAACGGTAATGGTAGTTGCCTCGACGTCTCCCGTCACCCTGCCCGTAGCAGTGATCTCCAATCGACTCCGAGCGTTGATGTTACCAATAATTTTGCCCCCTACCACCACTGAGTCTGCACAGATATCGGCCTCCACCTTACCCTGGCGGCCCACTACTACTTCACCTTTTGCCTCGATTCTCCCTCGTATACTGCCCTCGACACAGACACTGTAGTCACTGTGGATTGATCCTTCAAAAAAAGTCTTGGCCCCAATCAGGGTATCCAGGGAGAAATTCTTTCCCTTTTTATTCTTATTATTTTTGCGTTTCATTGCCCGCCGCCCTCAGCTGGCAAAGGGCGTACCAGAAGTCGGTTGGCCCTTGCGTTGAGAATGTAATGGAGGGGATTTACAATTCTATCCTTGACCCTGATCAGGTAATGAAGATGGTGACCGGTAGAGAGTCCTGAATTGCCCATAAAAGCAATAACCTCTCCTCGTTCGACTTTTTGTCCAGGACTGACATTGAAACCGGAGAGATGCCCATACATGGTTATGATGTCTTGACCGTGATCTATCTTGAGATACTTACCAAGGTACTTGTCGTATCCTCGCTTTATCACCTTGCCATTGGCAGGGGCGATAATGGCTGTGCCCTTGCGACTACTCATGTCCAGCCCATTATGAAACTCCTTGAGACCAGTGAATGGGCTGCGTCGCCAGCCGAATCCCGAAGAGAACCAATACTCTGTTGTCCCTAAAGGAATGATGCTTGGAGTGCTGTCCCAATTCTCTCGCTGGCCTTGCATTGTTGCCACCAGCTCTCGTAAGTCAGCCTCCAACCGCCGAGCCCTTTGGAGGACGGAGGTCTCTTTAAGCTCGGTGGGAAATGGCATGCTGCCGCTCGCCATGGCATCATTGGGAGCAATGGCGGAAAGATCTGGGGACGGCTCACCCCCCTGCCCGAGGCCGCTTGTCTCTTCCGGACTGTTTTCCAAACCGAGAAAGCTCCGGATGGTGTTCTCGTCCTTTTGGATACGCTCCATGGTCTGGCGAAGGGACTCCAACTCCATCTCTTTCTGGAGCAAAGAGGAGTTCTCCTCGCGTAACTGGAGGTAGTCATGATAGAGACGACTCCCAAAGTACCCCCCTGCCACCAACAGTACCCAAGAGGCAACAAGTATGCCCACAAACATGTACAGGAGCACCGGCGGCAGTGAAAAGGTCCGAGATTTAGAGTTCACTGACGGCATCCACATTATCGTTATTCTTTTTCGCTTCATTCCGTCACCTGTCTGTAGGAATTTCAGAAGAGGTCAAAAAAGCTATTAATGATGATAAGGTATCGGAAAAATGTTTGGATTCCAAATCCCGGTGAGTTCCGGGCAGCAAGGCAAAAAAGACGTGTTTAGCTCCCCCTGTACCTATTGCCATCAGTCCATCTCAGCATGGGGCCCAGAGCAGAACAAGTTCAGCTTAATGAGAAGTACATTGGGCCCACTTTTAATGAAAACCATAGAGTCTGTCAAGTTTTTTTTAAACCACGGCGGTAAGTTAAGCGGCTCCTGGAGGATTTAGCCACCTCCCGGAACAAATTCCGCCTTTTTCAGAGTCGTTCATGACTTTAAGCAAATTTTGCGCCAAAACACATGGTTTTTTCCTTTTCTAGACCTCCTCTCAAAAGAAAGATTGAAGAATCAGCGATAGTTATTGACGTCAACCCTCTTTTAGTATACAAATAAATACATAACCAGGGTAAAAGGAGGATCTTCAATGCAAAATCGGTCCGTGGACCCCCGTGTAAGTATACTCAAAGATATCTCACCGCTACTTACATCCGTTTTGGACACAGATAGTGTATTGGAAATGATCATTGAATCCGTGACCAGGCTGATGGAAGCGAAGGCAAGTTCTCTCTTGCTGGTGGACAAGGGCAGGAACAAACTCTACTTTCAGGTTGCCACAGGAGAGGCGAAAGAAGAAGTTAAAAAATTCGAGATTGACTTGGGTCAGGGCATCGCCGGCCATGTGGCCTTGACCGGCAAACCCCTCCTTGTTCCCGATGTATCGAAAGATCCCCGTTGGGACAGTACCATCAGCGAAGCAACCGGGTTTGAAACCCGCTCAATTGCCTGCGTACCGATCAAGAGCGGGCGGGAAGTAATTGGTGTCATCCAGATCATTGATCGTGAGGACGGCCAGCCAATCCGTGAAACCGACATGGAAATTCTGAGCCATTTCTCAGAACTGTCTTCCGTTGCCATCGAGCGAGCCCGGAACTACAAGGACATTGTCAATGAAAACATTTATCTGAAAAAGGAGTTGGAGTCCCGCTATGAAATTATTGGTGTCAGCAAGGCAATAGAAAAGGTGATCGCCGACGCTGTTAAGGTTGCCAACTCCAAGACCACCACCCTGATCACTGGCGAGAGTGGCACGGGTAAAGAGCTTATAGCTCGGCTTATTCACAAGATCGGGCCACGGCGTAAGAGAAAGCTCATGGTGGTCAACTGCGCCGCTTTTACCGACACCCTTCTGGAATCTGAACTCTTCGGACACGAAAAGGGCTCATTCACCGGGGCCATCTCGCGCAAAACCGGAGTTCTCGAGATTGCCGACGGCGGCACTCTCTTTCTGGACGAGGTTGCCGAAATGAGCCCTTCCATGCAGGTGAAACTGTTGCGGGTCATCCAAGAGGGGACATTCAATCGAGTTGGCTCTCCCAGCCCTATGCAGGTAGATATCAGAGCCATTGCTGCCACCAACAAGATTCTTTTTGAAGAGGTCCAACGGGGATTGTTTCGAGAGGATCTCTACTACCGCCTTAACGTGGTGCACATCCACATCCCGTCACTCAGGGAACGGCGCGATGATATCCTTGTCCTGGCGCAACACTTCTTGGATAAGTACAAGGCTATCAGGGGACCATCCAATCTTGGCTTCGGCCCAAATACCATCGAAGTGATGCAAAACTATCACTGGCCCGGCAATGTACGTGAGCTGGAAAATGCCATCGAGCGAGCAGTGGTGATGGGCAGTGGTGAACATATAGCGCCAGAGGATCTTCCCTTCAGCGTGGTGCCATCTGGAGACACTGCCCAAGAGCTCCTGGGCTGCAGCCTGAAAGAGGCGCTGGATTCCTTCAAGCGCGACTTCCTGCAGCGTAACCTGGATCATCAGGGCGGCAGCGTCAAAGATACGGCAAAGACTCTGGGCATCCAACGAACCTACCTCTCCAGACTGATTTCCAAGTACGGTCTGAACACCAGGCGAAATCGGTGATCCTCAAATCTGCAACAGTTTTGGATGACGTCTATAGGTTGACGCCAACCGAAAACAAGAGATACAGTGGTTGTGAACAGTCATAAGGCACATTAGATCGAATCACTGAGGCAAAGAGGCAAAAAGCGACATAAATTCGAAACAAATTCAAATTTTTTAAATCTAAATGACCAAAACCATATTTCGAGCTTTAGTCAACAATGTTTTGAGCATTTGAAAATTCGAATTTCGGATTTGTTCGTGCTTCGGAGTTCGAGTTTCGAATTTGATTGCGGCTTCGCCGCACTTCAGACTCTGTGGTGAACTAAAAAGCTCAATTTACTCCTAATGCATCCAAGTGGAGATGAATGTGGCCGGCCTGATCAGAAAAGCAAAAATTAGTGACGTCCGCGAAATTCAAAAAATGTTGGCCGGTCATGCCCAGGCCGGCGAAATGCTGCCCCGCTCCCTGAGTGAACTCTTTGACAATCTTCGGGACATTTTCGTCTACCTGGATGACGCTCAACCTGAGATCATCGGCACCTGCAGCATGCACATATGCTGGGAGGACCTCGCCGAGATCCGATCGCTGGCGGTCAGGGAGCCCTATCGCGGTCGGGGCATCGGCAAAAAACTCGTGGAAGCTTGTATTTCTGAAGCCGTTACCCTGGAGTTGCATCGCCTTTTCGTTCTCACCTATCAGGTTGAGTTCTTTCACAAGCTTGGGTTCCGGGAAGTGGACAAGGCAACCTTGCCACACAAGATCTGGGCCGATTGTTTAAAATGCATTAAATTTCCCGAGTGCGATGAAACTGCCATGATCCTCGAGATCTAAACATTTTTCCCACCGGCAGGTTCAGCGTTCGGCTTTTTCGAGGCAGGAATACGTCATGGCTTTAGTGGCAAACCCAATAAGAAAGATTTTTGGCAGCAAGAATGATCGTGAACTCAGGAGGCTAGCGCCACTGGTGGATCAGATCAACGAGCTGGAATCACAGATCCGTTCTCTGAGTGATGCCGAGCTGGCTGGCGCCACAGCACGCTTTCGTCAAAGCCTGGATCAGGGGGCCACCCTGGACGAGCTCTTGCCGGAGGCATTTGCCGTGGTTCGGGAGGCCTCAGTTCGCACCTTGGGGATGCGGCCTTTTGACGTTCAATTGATTGGTGGCATCGTTCTCCACCAGGGCAAGATCTCCGAGATGAAAACTGGTGAGGGCAAGACCTTGGCTGCGACTATGCCGGTCTATCTCAATGCTCTCAGTGGCCGTGGAGCCCACGTAATCACGGTTAACGACTATCTCGCCCGCCGGGATGCCGAGTGGATGGGAGCTATTTACAAATTTCTTGGCCTGTCCGTGGGGGTAATTCTTCACAATCTTGACGATCAGGAGCGGCAACGTGCCTATGCTGCCGATGTCACCTATGGTACCAACAACGAGTTCGGCTTCGATTATCTGCGGGACAACATGAAATTCCACCGCAAAGATTGTGTGCAGGGCGAGCTCCACTATGCCATCGTTGACGAGGTCGACAGCATTCTTATAGACGAAGCGCGGACGCCGCTGATCATTTCCGGCCCAGTGGAATATTCCATCAAAGACTACGAGAAACTGCGCGGTCCGGTGTCCAACCTGTTTCAGCGTCAGCAGAAGCTGGCCAGACAATTTATCGGCGAGACGCGAAAGCTGTTGGATCAGGACCAAGAGTATGAAGGAGGTGAGACGTTTCTCCGAGCTCACCGGGCCGCCCCCCGGCATCCCCAAGTTATGGAGATGCTGGAAGACGGGAAGATGCGCAAGCTTCTCAAAAATGTGGAGCAGGACTATTCCCTAGCCAAGCGTCTCCCCGAGGTGGATGAATCACTCTACTACGTAGTGGAAGAGAAGGAGCGGAATGTCTATCCCACCGAGCGCGGCAAGGACATCATCGCCAAGAACGATCCCAGATTCTTTCTCCTGCCTGAGCTGGAAGTAGAAATACACCAAATCAATGAAGACACCTCACTCTCGCCAGAGGAAAAGGCAGAACGTAAACATCGGATTCGGAGTGAGTATGAGCAAAAGCTTACCCGCAACCACGTGATAAACCAGTTGCTGAAGGCTTACGCCCTCTTCGCCAAAGATGTGGATTATGTGGTCAAAGATGGTCAGATCATTATCGTGGATGAATTTACTGGCCGCCTTATGCCTGGCCGTCGTTACAGTGATGGTTTGCACCAGGCACTGGAAGCCAAGGAGGGTGTGCGGGTGGAGCAAGAAAATCAGACTCTCGCCACCATTACTTTTCAGAACTATTTTCGCATGTATGAAAAACTCGCCGGCATGACCGGAACCGCCGACACTGAAGCTGCGGAGTTTGCCAAGATCTATGATCTGGAGGTAGTGATCATCCCTACCAACAAACACATGATCAGAGCAGACTATTCTGATGTGATCTATAAGACCGAACGGGAAAAGTTCCGGGCAGTTGTGGAAGAGATCAAAGAGTTGGCTGAGATGGAAAGGCCGGTTTTGGTGGGTACGGTTTCCATCGAAAAGTCCGAGCGGCTCAGTAAAATGCTGGCCAAAGAGGGCGTTAAGCATTCCGTGCTCAATGCCAAGAACCACGAAAAAGAAGCGGAAATTGTGGCCAAGGCCGGACAACAGGGTGCAGTTACCATCTCAACCAACATGGCGGGGCGCGGCACCGACATCGTCTTGGGTGCCGGAGTGGTGGAAATGGGCGGCCTCCACATTATTGGTACCGAGCGGCATGAGGCTCGCCGCATTGACAACCAGCTCCGCGGTCGAGCGGGTCGCCAGGGCGATCCGGGGTCCTCTCGCTTTTATCTCTCGCTGGAAGATGATCTCATGAGGATTTTTGCGGCGGAGCGCATCGCCAATCTCATGGATCGGGTAGGTATGGAGGAAGATCACCCCATCGAACACTCTCTCATCACCCGGGCAATAGAGAATGCCCAGAAAAAAGTGGAAGCACAAAACTTCAATATTCGCAAGCAACTCCTCGAGTACGATGATGTCATGAACCAGCAGCGAGAGATAATTTATGAACAGCGGCGCCAGTCTCTAGAAGAAGAAGATCTCCAACCTGTTATCCTGGACATGATCGAAGATATTGTAAGTGACCTGGTGGAAGCCCACACCCAAGAAGATACCTACCCGGAAGACTGGGATCTGCAAGGACTAGAGGAAGCCTTTTTGAATCAATTCTCCATACCGCTGGCCCTCGGAGACCCAGTGGTGGAGGACTTGACCCAGGAAGGTATCCGTGAGTTCCTGCTGGAAAAAGCCCGGAGCGGTTATCTCCAGAAAGAGCAAGAATGGGGCCCAGAAATCACGCGAGACATGGAGCGATTGGTTACCCTGCAGACTGTGGATCAGCGCTGGCGTGAACACCTGCTGTCCATGGATCATCTTAAGGAAGGTATCGGTCTGCGAGGTTATGCCCAACAGAACCCTCTTATCGAGTACAAGCGTGAAGGGCTCGATATGTTCCAGGAAATGATAGAGCAGATTAAACGAGAGATAATCCAGCTGCTTTTTAGAATTCAGGTAGCCACTCAGGAGGAAACCGAACATCTGGAAGCGGCCCAGCAGCAGCCAATGTTTTTGAGCCACGGAGATTCAGGTGGTGGTTCAAAACGACAGCCTGCAAGACGATCAGCCAAAATTGGCCGCAATCAACCCTGTCCGTGCGGCAGCGGCAAAAAATACAAGAGGTGCTGCGGAAGGTAAACGCATGGCGCCGAGAGCATAGCGCATAGCGTATTGTGCCGTAAACCGAGAGGTCCGGAATTACAGGGATCTGTTGATTTTGGCTTTGCACGTCTTGCTCGCCTCCCAGCTGCTCCATCCCATTGAGAAGAGACGATAGCGGTTTAGCCCGTTGGCCAGCGAGCACTGAAACCTTTCGACAAATGACCAATGAGAAATGCGAAATGACCAATGACAAGCTGCCTCCTGCTGAAGACTTTACAGTTCCCGGATTCATGGCCGGAGCCATCGCCGCTGGAATTCGCTATCAGGGACGTCCTGACCTCGCCCTCATTGTGAGTGAGGTGCCGGCCACCGCCGCTGGGGTTTTCACCGTCAATAAGGTTCAAGCCGCTCCCGTCTTACTCAGCCGATCTCATTTGGCTGGAAACACAGCCCGGGCAATTGTGGTCAACAGTGGCATTGCCAACAGTTGTACCGGTGAAGTTGGCTTGCAGCGAGCCCAAGCCACAGCTCGCATAACTGCTGATGCCGTTGGTTGCCCGGTGGAGCAGGTCTTGGTGGCCTCAACTGGGGTAATTGGTATGGAGTTGCCCGTTGAGCCACTGACGGTTTCTCTTCCCAAGCTCGTTACAATGGTGCGTGCCGACGGCTGGCTGGAGGCGGCGCGTGCCATCATGACCACGGACACGGTACCCAAGCTCCACATTGTAAGAAGCCGGCTGCAAGACCGTCCTTTCACGGTACTCGGTATCGCGAAGGGGGCCGGCATGATCTGCCCAGACATGGCAACCTTGCTTTCATTCGTGGCCACTGACGCAGCCATCACCCCTGGAGCGCTTCAGAAGCTAGTGCGAGAAGAAACTGAGCGGTCCTTTAATCGGATTACTGTGGACGGGGACACCAGTACAAATGACTCTCTTTTCGTGCTGGCTAACGGTTGGGCGGCAAACCCCCCTATAGAGGTTCCCACTTCTCCTGAAGGTGAGGGTTTCCGCCAAGCCCTAGGTGAAGTTCTGCTCCATCTGGCCAAGAAAATTGTTGCAGATGCAGAAGGTGCCACCAAATTCGTGGAAATCAGGGTAAGGGGAGCATTTAGTCGGACTGATGCCCTCCGTGGAGCGCGTGCTGTGGCCAACTCGCCCTTGGTAAAGACCGCCTTTTTCGGCGAGGACGCCAACTGGGGTCGTATTCTCGCCGCTCTGGGCCGGTCGGATATCGACTTCGATCCAAATCGGGTACAGCTGTTTTTTGATGGGGTCAAGCTTGTGGAAAACGGGCTGTTGGTAGGAGAAGAAGCAGAGAGCAAGGCCAGTCAGATCCTCGGTCAGCCATCATTTTCCATTACCATTGACCTTCGCCAGGGAGAGGCTGAGGAATTCGTTTACACCTGCGATCTCAGTCTCGATTACGTCAAGATTAACGCCGATTATCGAAGCTAGATCCCTGAAAGCTGACCGCTGATCGCTGAAGGCTGAAAGCTTCACTTGCCATGATGATCGCCTGTCACCAGCCGAATTTCATGCCCTGGCCCGGGCTCTTCTATAAAGCAATGCAGGCCGAACGTTTGGTGCTGCTCGACGATGTCCAGTTTCCTTTGGGAGGAAGCTGGGTCAACCGAAATCGATTCAAAAACGACCAGGGGGAATTATGGCTATCGGTGCCGGTATGGAAACGGGGACGAAGCCTGCAGCGCATTGACCAAGTGGAGATCTGTAACGAGGAAAACTGGCAGAAAAAACACTTCCTCAGCCTGGAGCATGCGTACAAACATGCTCCCTACTGGGACGAACATGGCAGATTTTGCCGAGAAATGTACCACAAACCCTGGCACGGGCTTCTGGAGCTAAACCTCATAATCCTAGATTATCTGCGGGTTGGCCTGGGCATTGCCCAACCCTTCCTGCGCAACTCGAATCTTGCCACCGAGGCCACGGGCTCCCAACGGTTGGTGGCTATTTGTAAAGAGCTGGGAGCCCAAGAGTATCTGACTGTAGCTTCGTCGCACAAATACCTCGACGAGGACCTCTTTCATCGCCATAACATCAAGGTAGTCTATTACAAATACGAACCCCCCATCTACCCCCAGCTCTGGGGCAATTTTATCGCCAATCTCTCAGCGCTGGACCTCCTCCTCACCTGCGGGCCCAAGAGCGCTGGCTTGATCCGTCAGGCCGGGTGGCTCGTAGAGTCCCAATGAAGCGGTCAAGATTTCAGCCTACAGTCCGCCTGAGGTGGACAGGAAATCTTCGAAAGGACAGGTGGCTCTCACTGGGAACCCGCTTGCGGGCCTGAGCGGAGCGAGCGCGAAGAGATGCTCGTTGTTTCGCAGTCTCCGCCTTTGGCCTTTCCTGGTGTTTCTTCTGAGTGACTGGTGGGAGGCCTGTGCCAC
>CAYFXH010000109.1:0-12084 GCA_964346905.1 uncultured Desulfobacteraceae bacterium
GGCTGAGCTCAAACCAGATTCTACGAAGGTAGGCCAAGGCGGTTGCTTCGGTGGAGCGAACTACACCGGTTCCGCCACAGCGGTCGCACAGCACGTGAGAACTGGATTGTATCGAGGGGCGCAGCCGCTGCCTCGAGGCTTCCAGCAGACCGAACTTGCCGATCCGCCCCATCTCTGTTTTAGCCCTGTCTTTTTTGAATTCCTCTCGCAGCGTCTTCTCAACCTGGCGCATGTGCTTGCGGTCTTTCATGTCGATGAAATCGATGACCACCAAGCCGCCAAGATCGCGAAGGCGTAGCTGCCGGGGCACCTCAGCCGCCGCCTCCAGGTTGGTTTTGAAGGCGGTTTCTTCCAACTTCTTCTCCCGGCTGGATTTGCCGGAGTTCACGTCCACGGCCACCAAAGCCTCGGTAGTATCGATTATCAGGAACCCCCCTGATTTCAAGGGAACCCTGTTGCTGTAGATAGTCTCGATCTGCTTCTCAAGCTGGTACTCAGCGAAAATGGGTCGTTTTTCCTTATAGAGCTTGACCAGCCAGCGGTGGTGGGGTGAGACAATGGACATGAAGTCTTTCACCCGCCTGTAGACTTCCTTGTTATCAACCCGAATTTTTTTGATGTCAGTGGTGAAGTAATCTCTGACAGCGCGTATGGTAAGGTCCCTTTCCTGATAAAGTATGGCCGGAGCTTTGAGCTTCTGGGCAGTGGTCTTGATGTTTTGCCAAAGCCGGAGCAGATAGCGAAAATCCCGTGACAGATCGCGTTTGGTTCGGTTCTCACCTGCGGTGCGGACTATCAGATTGATGCCCTCGGGCACGGGAAGTTGGGAGATAATCTGCCGCAACCGCTGACGCTGTTGTTCGTCTTCAATTTTTCGGGAAATGCCGCCGTGCTTGCTGCCGGGCATCAGCACCAGATAGCGGCCCGGGAGGGATATGTATGTAGTCAGGAAGGCGCCCTTGCTGGCGGTTGCCTCTTTTACCACCTGCACCATGAGCTCTTGGCCAGGCAGAAGGGCATCCTCAATGCTACCATGCCCCCCTTCTACGGATGGCTCTTGTTGGTAGTATTCAGGGTGCACTTCGTGAAGCTGGAGAAAGCCGTTTTTTTCGGCACCAAAGTCAACAAAAGCGGCTTGCAGGCTGGGCTGGATGTTGGCCACCACTCCTTTGTAAATATTGCCCACCGTATTTTCACGTGTGGTGGTCTCGACGTAAAATTCTTCCAGCTTTTTTCCCGAGACGATGGCCAGGCGATATTCCTCTGGCTCTTCCGCATTGATCAACATCTGTCGGATCATATGGTAAATAGGGCCTGCCTTTGGCAGTTCACCTCCTCTGGTATCGGTGTGTCACTCCCGCGATCTGCGAGGGAGTAGTCTTGAAAATGTCCAGCCAGCCCTGTTGCATCCCCCCTGCGGTGCGTCCGCCCCAGTTAAACAGGCTTTGCGTTTAACGGGGTAAACAAAGCGGAATTCAACGGGGCGAGCCCTTCCCCGTCCCGCCTCGGTCCGGCTCCAGCGGGAGGTGGGGCTACTGGTCGGAGAATAAGATAAACCAGGGGTGAGGGGAATGCAAGAACATAAAGCATAGCGCTAAGCGCATACCGCCCAGCGTTGCATGGCCCAATAGCTTTAAGACGCTCTGCGCTCTGCGCTTTGCGCCAGCCGCTTCTCCTGGTGCTGGGCCGCCTGGTACATAAAGGTGCGAACGATAGCCTCAAGGTTGGGCTGGTAGGTGCCGTCATAGGCAGCGTCAATGTAAGGGACCTGCATGTGATCAAGTATAGGCTTGAGAACCGCAGAGCACATAGTGCTGGGCATGCAGGTGAAAGGAAAGACGTTTACGATTCCGTCAAAACCGTGCAGGCAGTACTCCAAAGCGCCACCAATGCTCAGGGCCGCTTCAGTGCCCACATGAAAGGAAAAGAGGCGGTCGTTATCAAGCTGCTTTTCAATCTGATTAATCCGGTGATCTTTCTGCATGGAGAGGTGTTTTCGCACTCTGCGATAAGCCTGATCCATGCGGAAGTACTGATAGGTGAGTTCCGTACGGTTGTGCAGCCAATCTCGAAAATGTTGACGCAGTGTCTTGAAGTTTCGCTTCCTCATGGCAAAGACAACTTCCCGCTGTGCCTTCCGCATGTTCTCGTAGGAAACGAAATTTATCCACTCGGCAATGGAGGCATTTACCACCTCACCACCGTAACTTTCCAGGAGCTTAATGAGGTCCTGGTTCGATTTCCGGTGACTGCGTAAATAAATCTCGCCGATCATACCAATGAGCGGTTTCTGGGGAATGGTCGAGTTGATAAGATCGCGGGCTTTGCTGACCACATTCTCCAAGGTGTTGAGAATTTGATGGAATCTCTTTTTGCGGCCGTGAGTTTCCATTTCCTGACACATGATGTCCAGGGATTCCTCAAAGTAGTCTTCGGCCTGTCCTGCCTCTTTCTCATATGGGCGCGTTCGCCACAGCATGCGATCCAGAATATCGCCGATGACAATACTCACATAGGCGCTTCTCCGGAAGTGCGTTCGCACCTCAGGCTCCATCAATCCCCCCATAGCATAGGAGTCTTCCGCCGTAAGGGAGGCAATGCGAGTCTTGCTGAAGCCGTCCATGGAATCCAGAACGATTCGGTGCAACTTGTTGTACATGCCAAATCGGCATGGTCCGCCGGATTCGGCCATGAAATAGAGGTAATTCTCAGCCTGGAAAGCCTCACCCAGCCGTTGCTTTTCTTTCTCAAGATGGTAGAGGACGTCACCTAGGGTCACCTGGCACGGGAAACATTCCTTACCGGAAGTGTACTGCTTGCCAAGTTGCAACCCCTTATAGGTCTGCATGGTCTGCGCATCAATACCGAAGCTTCTCATGGTGGCAGCAATGAGTAGACTGGTGGCGCGGCCCATCTCCGGCATGAGCAACTTCTTATTGGCCAATCTGAATTTGCCAACATTGTCTTTCAGTGAGGTAAATTCACCCATGGCTCACTTCCTGGGTCAGTAGTCCGTCAGTAGACCTGTTTTATGAAGCACAGCACTGCATTTCCTGCCAGTTGCGGAGGGTTTGCTGGTGTTCATTTTGAATTACGTTCTTGAACGCCTCGATTCGGGTGATCATTCCAGCTACCGCGCTGTGTTCATCAAGTTCCAGAATCAGATACGGTTTTTGTCCCATTACGTGGCGATAGAAATGCTCAATAAAAGAGTCGGCGCCACAACTGAAGTTAGTGAGGTGTATGCCATACGCGGAGGCATTTGCCTTGACCAGCTTGGCCGTCCGGATGATCTGGGCGCCCAGTCCCCAGTACATATTCGGAAAGTCGCTCAGGTCGACGCTTGCAATCTCCAAAAAATCCTGGGGAATGGCTTTGATTCCTAGCTTGGCTAAATTTTGACCAAGTCTCAGGTTTTGCCGTTCGTCGTAAAGATTGTAACTGCGGCCACTCACCGCAACCCAGAGCTCATTGGGTTGCAAGGATTCAAGAAATCTGCGACCTTGCTGGGCGAGATCGCGCTGAAAGGCCAACTGAGCTTCCAGACCTTCACGGTAAGCACGATCAATGTGACGTAGCCCCGCAAGCTCGCCAAAGTTGCGGTGAAGGTCCTGAACGATTCGCTCCACCGGCTCTTTCAAGTAAATGGTTGGAGATATCAGGGCCGAGCTAGGGATATTCAGGGCCGCCCTGGCCATGTACTGACTGCCCTGGACAAGTGGGCAGAAATAACCGGTTTCTTCAGGTTGCGGGGTGGGCATGTTTATGATCGTCGGAAGAAAAAGGTAGCGGGTCCGGCCCATGAGGGTTTTGACGTGACCTTGGAAAACCTTTATGGGGAAACAGGTCTCTGCGGTCATGGACTCGATTCCCGCCACGGCGATTTCCTGATCAGTTCTGGGTGACAGAACAACAGCGAAGCCCAGCTTCGTCCAAAAATGGGTCCAGAGAATGCCGTAGTGCAGCATGTGCAAGGATCGGGGGATACCGATGGTGGGTTTGCCATTCACGGTCTCAAAAGTCTGTTGGGCTGGAGTATGACCGGAGCGCAGTTCTGCCAGGTCTACAAACTGGTCCTTCATGTAATCAAGAAAGAGATGCTCGCGTTTCTTGAACCAGTTTTCTTGGGTTTCCTTCCTATCCCGCTTCACTTCATAGCGGCCGCAGTCACCTCCCCAGATACTCTTGCGGCCAACAAAGTCGTATATCTTTAACTTACACTCGTTGTGACAGTTCTTGTCAACCTTGCAGACCTTCTCCTTGTGGGAGATGTGGGCCTGAATCAGGGGGTCCAACCCTGGAAAGTTTGATCTAATCGCTTCTGAATCCAGCCGCTTTTCCATAACACTCAATGCAGCGCCGTGAGCTCCGAGAACCTCTCGGTGTTCTGGCATGATTATTTCCTGATCCAATACGTTCTCGAAGGCAGCGACGATTCCTTTATTGAGTGAGGGTCCGCCGAGAAACATGACTCGTTTGCCTATCCGCCGCTTTTCCACCACGCGGTTGAGGTAATTGTAGACTATGGCGTAGCAGAGGCCGGCGATGAGATCTTCGAGGCGAGCTCCTTTCTGCGCGTACGAGACTAAATCGGATTCCATGAAAACAGTGCAGCGCTCGGCCAGGTTGATGGGACTTTTCGAGGAGAGGGCAATTTCCTGGAACTGTTTGACGATGTTGATTTTGAGTTTATTAGCCAGCTCGTGAAGAAAACTACCGGTTCCGGCGGCGCAGACCTTGTTCATATCAAAGTCCATGGGGTTGCCCTGTTCAATCCAGATGTATTTTGAGTCCTGGCCGCCTATCTCAAAAACCGTGTCCACCTCCGGATCCCAATGCACCGCAGCCCGGGCATGGGCGGTAATCTCGTCGATGATGAGGTCCGCGCTAATGAAATCCCCCACCACGTGTCGTCCTGAGCCTGTGGTGGCGATTCCCAAAAACTCGAGACTTTCGCCAAATTCATCGCGTATCCCTGCGAGTAGCTTCTGGGTTACCTCAATGGGCTTGCCCTGCGTCTGGACGTATTGCTTGTGGATAATGTTCTGGTTCACGTCCATGAGTACAGTTTTGGTCGTAGTAGAGCCGATGTCGACCCCCAGATAGACCTGGAGCTTTGCCTGTGGCGACTGCGTTCGCTTGGGAATAACAACATTCTCGGTGAATTTGGTCTTACGGAGACGAAGGGTTGGGGCCTCGGGGAAATCGCTGGCTACTTCATCAGACATGGTTTCCAAGACGGTTAGATCCGGCTTGTTGCGCTCATTCCGACTGCGGGCGAAGAGAGCTGCACCCAGGGCGCCCAGGGAGGTGTGGTGCGGGGGCACGATGAGCCCGGGGAAATACCGGCGAAAGGCTTCCACCTGCAGTTCGTTGCTGGCGACGCCTCCTATGAAAACCACCGGGTCCTGCACCTGCTGGTTTGCGACAATGGTGCTGACGTAGTTGGCAGCATTTCCCTGGTGCAGGCCGGCGATGATGTTTGCCAAGGGCTCACCTTTGTTTTGCAGGTGGATCATATCTGACTTGGTAAAGACCGTGCAGCGGCAGGCAACCGGGGCAGTGCTGGTGCTTTTCTGGCCCCGAGCTATGAAATCATCGAGGATCCCGGAAATGTGCTCTTGAGAAAAGGAGACATTTTCGTCGTAAAGAAACGATGAGAGCCTCTCTGCCTGTTGGTCGATGAAAGAACCCGTCCCGGCAGCGCAGGGCCCATTCATGGCGAAAGATTGCAGGTACCAATTACCGTCATTGTGACTCAGCAGGTACAACCCGGCATCTTGGCCTCCCATGCCAATAATCGCAGAAGCATCCGGGACCAGGTACAGCACTCCTAGCACTTGGGTGATGGATTCATACTCGTAAAGAGCCCCGAGGCGGGAAGCGATAATCTTGCCGTGATTGCCGGTGAAGGCGACAGTGTGGATATGCTGCTCGCCGAAGCGCTGATACATTGACTGGAGGGTCTGGAGGGTCTGGGGCAGAAACCTGCCGAAATGCCGCTGATAAGGAGTTTCGTATGCGAGATCTCCCTGTTCGTCTACGGCTACACAGTTGATGCTTACAGAACCGATGTCGATGCCCACAGTGTACATGATTACCTCAGCCGGAAGACTACGGCTCTTAGATGGTGATCGCCAATGTTTCTGTTTCAGTACGTCTACGAAGACAAGGTCGTGGCACCTGCAGTGGGTGCCCCGGGAACACGTGCACAGAGTCTTGGGTTTTTGTTGGTTGGTTCCTGTAGATTGCGAAATTATAAAAACTTGATGACTCGGCGTCAAGTGGGGAAGGATCAGGAGTTTCCCCAAAAATGATAGTAAGGGGTCGGTTGCCTTCGGGCCAGCAGGGGGAGCACCCAGCAAGAGTTGGCATAAATGTCAGGATACACCCGTGGCTACTGATCACACCGCTTCCCTGCCGCTACTGGTGTAGAAATAGTGGTGCTGATGCAGTGTGCACCGAATCTTCCCGTTGTTGGTCATTGATTTCAGGAGAGCAGATACCTTGGCAATCTCCACGCCGAGGGCTTCGGAGATCTGCTTTTCGGTGCAGGGCCTGCGGTTTACCATCTCAAGAATGCACCGGTCAAGATCGTCGCGAGTGCGTTCGCCAGCGGCAGGTGAGTCAAAACGACTGATCACCTCGGCAGGCTTGCCGAAAAAGTCGGCGAGCTTCCTGAGGCTTGCTCCAGAGACCGGCCTGGCCCAGTGAACCTGGGGGGGACGGTCCACAGTGTTCAACTGGACCCGCTCTGGTTTTAGCCTTTTAACCACCCGCTTGAGACCACTCAGCTCAGTATTGGTGTCATTGACCCCCTTCACCAGGAGGATCTCTAGCCAGATCTGGCCGGAGTAATTGCAACGAAAATCCATAAGACCAGAGATGATTTGCTCCAGCCGCAGGGAAGGGTGAGGTCGGTTGATACGTCTGAAAACTTTCACTGTCGCAGCATCCAGAGATGGCATCACCACGTCAGCTTCAGCAAGATGGTGACGGACGTCTTTGCGACCCAAGAGCGATCCATTGGTGAGCAGCGCAAGGGGAAGCGAAGTAAGGTTTTTGATTCGGTGGATGAGTCCGCCCAAGTCAGCGTAGAGGGTTGGTTCACCGGCACCGGAGAGGGTAATGAACTCAGGAGGAGAAGAACCGCGAGCCAGGCGGTTCTCGAGCTCTTCAACTATTTCGCCAACCGAATACGGCGAGAATCTTTCCACGGTCACCTGGGTGGTACCGCCGGACTCGCAATAGATGCAATCATAGGTGCAGGTTTTGGCAGGAACCAGATCGACGCCGAGGGAGCGGCCCAATCGGCGCGAGGGAACGGGACCAAAAATACGGGAGGTGCATGGGGACCCTGCGTGTGGTGGCTGACTATTGGATGGTGTCGCGGAAGGAACTTCTAAACACCTGGCCATAGCTGATTTTCTTTCCGTTCCACCGCAATGAGAATAAGGCGGTGTCCAGTGTGAGCGGCTCGGGAGGCTATGAGACCGTCGCGTCGCGGAAGTTGCCCATCATACGTTGCTGCTTTTTGGTCAAAAAAACCTCACAGTCGCGGCATTCGAGCTCTTTGTTTTGGCAGGATTTGGGCTTCAGCTCCCAGCAGGGAACAGGAAAGTCGGGCACTGCCGGGCAGTTTTTTCGCTCTTCCTCCGGGCATTGACGGATCTCCCAGCAGGAGGCAAGGGTCAAGAGCTTCTTGATGCCGGCAATATTGAGTCCGTCCTCGTGAATAAGCTTGCGTAAGCACCTGAGCCATTTCACGTCGTTGTTCGAGAAAAAGCGTTTGCCGCTACGACGAGCTGGTTTGATCAGCCCCTCGCGCTCGTAGATTCTCAGGGTGCGGGGGTGAATATCGAGTAACTCAGCCACGATGCCGATGGGATAGACGGCCATGTAATTGTCCATGTTACCCTTCCTTACCGTGAGAATGAATAAGTGAGCTACTTTTTGCGGGTAAACTATAGTTATACTTATACACTGTCAAGTGTTATTTTTGTCCTTGATAATCAAGACCTTTTATTCTAGAGTAACCGAGTGCTGGAGCGACTGTGGAGTTGATACCTTCCGGTAAACCTGCCTGTCCAAGATAGCATTTCCAACATACGTTACGAGGGATACCATGCGCAGTGATGTTATGAAAAAAGGACTAGAAAAAGCGCCTCATCGCTCCCTGTTCAAGGCCATGGGATTAACTGATGAAGAGATCGCTCGGCCTATGGTGGGGATCGCCAACTCGGCGAATGAAATTATTCCCGGTCATATTCATTTAGATCGCATCGCTGAGGCGGTGAAGGCCGGTGTCCGTCTGGCCGGCGGCACACCAATCGAATTCAACACCATTGGCGTTTGCGACGGTATCGCCATGAACCACGAGGGAATGAAATATTCACTCTGTAGCCGTGAACTCATTGCTGACTCTTTGGAGGTCATGGCTCGGGCCCATCCCTTCGACGGACTTGTGGCCATCCCCAATTGTGACAAGGTAGTACCGGGAATGTTGATGGCGTTGCTACGGCTTGACATTCCAGCCGTGGTTGTCAGTGGCGGCCCCATGCTCAGCGGCAGAATAGCTAACAAACCCATTGATCTGATCACCGTTTTCGAGGGGGTAGGTCAGGTAAAAGCCGAGAAGTTAACCGAGGAACAACTGGCCGAGATTGAGGATTGCGCCTGCCCGGGATGCGGTTCCTGCGCAGGGATGTTCACCGCTAATTCCATGAATTGTCTAACCGAGGCACTGGGCCTTGGTCTTCCAGGCAATGGCACCATTCCGGCGGTGGCTGCAGCCCGCTACCGGTTGGCCAAGAAAGCGGGAATGCAGATCATGGAATTGATCGCGCAAAATCTAACGCCCCGACAGATCGCCACCAGAGAAGCGTTTGAAAACGCCATTGCCATAGATATGGCTCTGGGGTGCTCCACCAATACTGTACTTCACGTTCCGGCCATTGCCAGAGAGGCGCGGATTGATCTTGACCTTGATCTCTTCAATCAGGTCAGCGCACGTATTCCGCACCTGTGCAGTCTAAGTCCAGCCGGACCTCACCATCTGGAAGATCTCGATGCAGCTGGCGGGGTGCAGGCGGTCATGGCCACCTTGGCGGAGGCTGACTTGATTTATCCCACACCCTTGAGTGTTACCGCCAGGACGGTTGGGGAGAATCTCCAGGGAGTGAAGGTAAAGGATTCCCAGGTGATTCGCAGTATTCAACAGGCCTACCACCCTGAGGGAGGAATCGCGATCTTGTTCGGCAACCTGGCTCCAGAGGGTGCGGTGGTGAAGCAGTCGGCGGTGGCTCCGGAGATGCTGGTGAACCAAGGAACCGCTCGAGTGTTTGACACCGAAGAAGCCGCGGTGGAAGCTATCATGGCTCACCAGATTCGCAAGGGCGATGTGGTGGTAATCCGTTACGAGGGTCCCAAAGGCGGACCCGGCATGCGGGAGATGTTGACTCCCACTTCAGCCATTGTCGGCATGGGACTGGATACGGGGGTGGCTTTGATTACCGACGGCCGCTTCAGTGGCGGTACCAAGGGCGCAGCAATCGGCCACATTTCGCCAGAGGCAGCTGATGCTGGTACTATCGCCTTGGTGGAGGAAGGGGACCAGATCGAAATAAACATTCCCGCCAAGCGCTTGACGCTAAACGTTTCCGAGGAGGAGATCGAAAGACGGCGGCAACACTGGCAGCCCCCGGAGCCCAGGATCAAGGAAGGCTATGTCTATCGTTACAGTAAACTCGTGAGTTCAGGTGCCAGAGGTGCCGTACTCCGGGAGGATATATAAAACGGCTAGCGCCTAGCGCGAAGCGCATGGCGCCATGCGAGCCCTGAGGATTACCTTGAAATGTGCGTTTGATCATCGCTGCGCTCAGCACTACGATGCCTGGTATCAGCAGCCGAACGGTGCCCAGGCCCTGAAGCTGGAACGCGCTTTAATCCAGCGGCACCTGGAGCCCCAAATGGGCGAACGGCTGCTGGATATTGGATCAGGCACCGGCATCCATCTTCCCTGGTTCAAAGAGTTGGGGCTGCAAGTGACCGGCCTGGATGCCAGTCCGTACATGCTGGAGCAGGCACGAAGCCGGCTGCGGGGAGGTGCGGATCTCCATCTCGGTTGGGCCGAACATCTTCCTTTCGATGATAACGAATTTGATCTCTCCACCCTGATCAACACCTTGGAGTTTGTAGACGATCCAGAGAAAGCCTTAACGGAGGCCTTTCGGGTGACCCGCCGCCGCGTGGTCCTTGGAGTCTTGAATAAATATGCTCTGATGGCCATGCAGCGTCGCCTCAAGGGGTTGTTGGAGGATACCATCTATTGCCAAGCTCGTTTCTTCAGTGTTTGGGAACTCAAAGAGATGATTCAAAGGATCATGGGCCCAACCCCAATTCGCTGGGGGACCGTGCTCTTCTTTCCTTTGACGTTCATGAGACTCACCCGTTCCGTGGAGCAACATCCTCTCTTCCAGCACAACCCATTGGGTACCTTCATTGTCATGACCGTGGACATCAGCTATCGTTTTATTTCCTGCAAAGACCACATAGCTACCCCGCTAAGTAAAAAGCACGGACAGCTACATGAGGGTACCCTCAAGGTATTTTCAAAGCTGCCGGCGTGGAGAGAGAAACAGCCGCCAGAGGCAACTCTGCATTCGTAACGGCAATGTGGCGCACATACATTCCGATGATCTCTGGATAGAGCACAATGTCTTTCGTGGCAGCCGACGAGGGGACACGGAAAAGAACAAGTCTGGCCGTTTTTTCTGAACATATTGGTGAATCTCTCTAGCCACATTTGGCTGTCACGCACGCATGAACAAGGCATGCATTGCTTTGTTCCTACCTTGTTGTAGGGCATACATTCAAAGCGAGGACTTCACCTTCAGAAAGGGATGGCCCAGGCAGAGGAATCGATCCTTTCGCCGCGTCTCCAAGTCATGTTAGGTGTCAGGATTCGGTCATGCAAGAAGCAATGCTTTACGATACCTTGGAGGACCAAAAGGTTCAGTGCCATCTCTGTGCGCATCGCTGCGTGGTCAAACACCAAAAGCGGGGAATCTGCGGCGTCCGTGAAAACCAAAACGGCAAGCTGCAGAGCCTGGTTTACGCCCGGGCAATTGCCAAGCATGTGGATCCAGTGGAGAAGAAGCCTCTGTTCCACTTCCAGCCGGGCAGCCGTACATACTCCATAGCGACCGTGGGCTGCAACTTTCGCTGCCTCTTCTGTCAGAATGCCGACATCTCTCAGATGCCGAGAGAGTTCAAGCGCATCATGGGTGAGGAATTCCCGCCCGAGCAGGTGGTGCTCGCCGCCCGTCAAAGCCGCTGTCGATCGATTTCCTATACCTACACCGAACCAACCATCTTTTTTGAGTATGCCTACGAGACGGCCAAGCTGGCACACCGTTCCCACATGAAAAACATTTTTGTCAGCAATGGCTATATGACCCCGGAAGCGCTGGACCTCATCCAGCCCTACCTGGATGCTGCGAATGTTGATCTTAAATCGTTCAACGATGATTTCTATAAGGAGCAATGCGGTGCCAAGCTTGCGCCTGTTTTGGACTCATTGAAGAAACTGAAGGGTATGGGAGTGTGGCTGGAGGTCACTACCCTCATTATTCCTACAGTCAATGATAGTGACGATGAGCTCACGGAGATTGCCAAATTTATTAAGGAATTGGGACCAGAGACCCCCTGGCATGTGAGCCGCTTCCACCCAACCTATCGGCTTACGACTCTTTCAAGTACGCCAGTGGCCACATTAAAGCGGGCTCGCGAGATTGGTTTGCAGGAGGGCCTTCATTACGTGTACACGGGCAACATACCTGGGGATCAAGGGGAAAAAACCCTCTGTCACCACTGTGGCCGGGTGATCGTCGACCGCTTTGGTTTTTCCACTGGCCAGTACGACATCCGTAAAGGTCGCTGTCCTGATTGCCAAACCTCGGTAGCGGGAGTGGAGATGTAGCTAGCAGCAGGCAGCAGGCAGCAAGCAGCAGGCACTGGGCAGATTCGTGGTGATGACTTTAGGCGCATAGCATAACTAAAACTGAGCACTACGCAGTAGCCACA
>CAYFXH010000109.1:12096-15549 GCA_964346905.1 uncultured Desulfobacteraceae bacterium
CTGACAGCTGATCGCTGACCGCTGAAAGCTGAGAAAGGGGCACCAAAATGGACAAGAGAGATTGGCAGAGCCGTGTTGCTGGTCACCGTGAACGGCTTCGGCAGAAATTCCTCGATCACGGTCTGGAAAAGCTCACGGATGAGGAAATTATCGAGCTCCTCCTGACCCTGGCAACTCCGAGGCGCGATTGTAAGCAGATAGCCCGTGAGGCTCTCCGCCGTTTTGGTGGCCTTGCTGGAGTACTGGAGGCTCCCGTGCACCAACTCCGGGAGGTCTCCGGTATTGGACCCAAGAATGCGCTCGGCCTGAAGCTGGTGCATGAGGTAGCTCGCAAATTTCTGCAAGAACGGCTAAAGGGCCGCGAATTCATCTCTTCCTCCAAAGAAGTCTACGAATACCTGCTGCACTCTCTTCGAGACCTAAAAAAGGAAGTCTTCAAGGTAATCTTCCTCAATGGCCGCAATGAGGTTATCCAGGTGGAGACCCTGTTTGAGGGCAGTCTCACCTCCAGCGCAGTGTACCCACGCGAAGTCATCAAGAGCGCCCTGGCGCATCACGCGGCTGCTTTGGTCTTTGCTCACAACCACCCCTCAGGAGATCCCGCCCCCTCAACCCAGGATTTCACCATTACTCGCGATCTCTTTCTAGCCGGAAAAATCATGTCCATTCAGGTGCTCGATCATCTGATCATCGGCCGGAACCGCTACTACAGCTTCGCCGACCAGGGTCACATTCGGAAATGGGAAGAAGAGTTTGGGGCCGGACCGGAAATCATACTCAAAACCTTGGGGGAAGAGATGATGCCCAGCGGGCAGGGGACAGGGGGCAGCAGGCAGTAGGCAGGGGACAGGAGGCAGCAGGCAGTAGGCAGCGGGCAGGTCATTAGTCATTAGGCTTCGCCGTCACTAGGTCACTGCGCTTCGCTGTCATTGGGCATGGAGCAAGGAGCTCAGGATTGTGGATTGCGGATTTCGAATTGCGAATTATTGCCTTGCGATTTGAACGAGTTCGCTGAAAGCGAACGATAGAACGGTTTCAACGATTTCAACGGTTTGAACGAATCCGGCGGAGCCGGATGATAGAACGCTTTGAACAATTTGAACGATTTGAGCAACGGACGACTGACAACGGACAACTGACCAGACTCTATGGGCTGCCCTCGCTCAGTAGCTCCCGAGTATTTTCAGAAACTCGGTATATTCTGAGAGTTCTCCCATCAGTCCCTGAAGTTCAGCCGCTTCCACGTCAGCCTCGAGGTCCACATAAAACATGTACTCCCAGGGTTTACCATGGATGGGCCTGGATTCCAGCTTGACCAGATTAATCCCGTGTTCAGCAAAGATTCTCAAGGTATCATATAGGGCGCCAGGCCTGTTGCTGGTGGAATAGACCAGGGAGGATTTTTTTCTGGGACCATTGCTTACTTTGTCTGCTGCTATCACGGCAAAGCGCGTATAGTTTCTGGCGTTGGTTTCAATACCTTCCTTGAGTATAGTCAGTCCGTAGAGGTCTGCCGCTTCCTTTGCTGCGATAGCAACTTCTGCTGGATTGCCGCCTTCTTTAATCCGACGCACCGCTGTGGCCGTATCCCTGGCAGCGATCAATTCCCAGCCCTGCTGGCCCTCCAAGAATTCACGACACTGCTCCAAGGCCTGCGGATGAGAGATGACACGTTGGACTTCCTCGAGCTTTGTTTCTTGGTGGCCAATGAGGGCGTGGACGATGCGCAGGGTAATCTCCCCAACGATCCTCACATCGTATTCAAGGAGCAGATCATAATTCTCATGGATACTTCCGGTGAGGGAGTTTTCTAGAGGAACCACGCCGAAGTCACTATTCCTGTCTTTTATTTCCTGGAACACATCCCTGAAGGAGGAAACCGGATCGATCTTTATGTCGCTGCCAAAGAACTGGCCAGCTGCCTTATGGGCGAAAGCCCGCATTTCACCCGCAAAAACAGCACGTCTCTGTCTGTCGGTTCTGACTGAGGAAAGAGGCAGCGGTGCAGCGGCTTTATCCAAGTAGCCGAAATCCAGCTGTTTACCCACCACCGGAGCGATCACATAGAGGTCTCGCATCAGCTGCTCGAACTGTTCCGGGAAGAGGCTCTGGGGGCCATCGGAAAGCGCGTTGGCCGGGTCGTGGTGCACCTCGATGAGAAGACCGTCTGCACCGGCGGCGATGGCGGCTCGAGCCATTGGACTGACTTTCTCCCTGATTCCGGTTGCGTGGCTGGGGTCGATTACCACCGGCAGGTGAGTGAGCTTCTTGATAATAGGAATGGCGGAGAGATCCAGCGTATTGCGGGTGTAGCGCTCAAAGGTGCGGATACCACGCTCACAGAGAATGACTTGGTCATTGCCCTCGGAGAGAATGTATTCGGCCGACATCAGCCACTCCTCCACGGTGGCGGAAAGACCCCGCTTGAGCAACACCGGCTTACCGATGCGACCGGCGCTGCGGAGCAACTCAAAATTCTGCATGTTACGTGCGCCGATCTGGACCAAGTCCACGTACTTCATCATTATGTCTGCCTGGCTCGGTGAGGTCATCTCACTTGTTACTCGCAGACCGGTTTCTTCTCGGACCTGGGCGAGAATCTTCAAGCCTTCCTCCCCAAGTCCCTGGAAAGAGTAAGGTGAGGTACGTGGTTTGAAAGCGCCGCCGCGAAAAAGCACAGCACCGGAACCCCGCACCTGTCTGGCAATGGTCATGGCCTGCTCCCTGCTTTCTATTGCGCAGGGCCCGGCGATGACAACGATGCGTGGGCCGCCCAGTTCCACATCACCAATCTGAACCACGGTATCCGCTGGGTGCATCTCCCGGCTAACCAGTTTGTACGGTTGAGAAACCGGAATTACCTTCGACACTCCAGAGAGCTGTTCAAAAAACCGTAGATCGCGACTGACCTGCCCCACCGCGCCGATGATCGTTTCGTCGCCAGTGGTCATCTCCCGGATGAGACAACCCTCTTCCCGAAGAATCTTGCGGACTTGATCTTCCTCTTCCTGGCTCACTCCTGGTCTCAAAACGATAAGCATGGAAATGACTCCTTATTCTTTGAGTCTGCAAAAGAAAAGCCCCAGGGCTAGCCGCCCAGGGGCTTTTGCTCAATGGTATCAAAACAATTCCACCCCGAGGCGACCGATTTCGGTCCGCCCGGGGCCAGAAGCGATGCGCTAGGAGACCGGGCGGACGCCGCTAAAGAAAAAAAAGAAAAAGAGGCGTCCGGCTATGGATTGTTCAGGCTGTGTCGGTCTCATACGCATGCGTGGCTCCATTAACCTAACAAGAATCGTAATCATATTGAAGTTCCATGATTTTGTCAAGGGAAGATTTGTCCAGGAGTTCCACCAAAAAGCTCAAGTGCTCGTTGTTTCACAGCCTACCCCTTTTGCCTTTTCGTGGTGTTTCTTCTGAGTGACTGCGGTAGGTCTGAGCCACTTCCCCGTC
>CAYFXH010000110.1:0-15285 GCA_964346905.1 uncultured Desulfobacteraceae bacterium
ACATCTTTGATAAGTTCCATCGTTCTGCGGATCCCCGAATTAGCGAGCAAACCGGCAGTGGTCTGGGCTTGGCTTTAACCTCGGAGATTGTTCGCCTTCACGGTGGAGAGATTGAGGTCAATAGCAAGCCAGACGAGGGCAGCCACTTTATGATCAGGCTACCCAAGGAGGAATATTACCTTGGAAAACAGTAAAAGGGTTCTGGTCGTCGACGATGAAGCCCATATCAGGCGGGTGATCGAACTCAAGTTCACCAACCAAGGATACCGGGTGATAACTGCCACCAATGGCGAGGAGGGACTCGATCTCATCAAAAGGCAACAACCGGATGTCGTTATCACAGACATCATGATGCCCAAAATGGACGGTAAGACCCTCTGTGAACTGTCAAACGAACTCAAGAAAAAACGGCCTTTCTTGACCATTGTCATGACGTGTCGCATATCACCAACGGACCAAGACTGGGTGGGAGGGATGCAGGACACCGTATTTATGGAAAAACCCTTCAGCCTCTCTTCGGTACTAAAATGCATTGACCAATACTTTGAGAGACAAGGATGAGGATAGACATAGGGTCAGCGAAAGGATTGCTATCAAGCCTCTCTCGAATCAGCCAGATAAACTTTCTGATCTGGGATGTTGATGGAGGATTGGTGTTTCCCTCAGATGTAGAGCACTCTTTAGAACCCATTCTCAAAGAGCTCCAGGAGTTCTCCACCCGGACGATAAGCCGGGCAGTATTCCAGTACGCCCCGGCGAAGGGTGAAAATGGACTGTTTGGCGTTCCCATCAAGAATGGACAGCAGGTCGTCGGCTCCCTCCTGGCCTTTGGCGCAAATTCCAACGGGAAATCGCAACCGCCAACCATCCAAGCCGCACCAGCGTCTCATGCTGACGACATGGAAACATTTCTGACCCACGTGGCCGGACTCCTGGAAGATAGGTTGGGCTTTCAAGAGGAAGTTGAAAAAATGGCCGAAGAGCTCACTCAGAACTTTGAAGAGCTCTCCTTCTACGCCAGGATCGCGAGTCGAGTCAAGACAATAACCTTCTCGGGCGACATGCTCAAAGAGCTCGTTAAGGATCTCCTGGAAACTATGCGGATTGACATGGCTTTCGCCAGGCTGCCAGAGCGGCAAGAATTCAATGTCCTGGCCAGCACCCAAGCGCTCTCCCAGAAGATCCCGGAGCCAGACGTATTTGTTGATCGCCTTATAGAGTCGATCCCCCTGAACGAGCCCTCCCTAGAAGAAAACTACTTCATTGTCAATGATTCGAGGCAGAGGCCAGTCTACCACGCTCATGCTCCTGAGCCCTATCGTTTCCTTACGGTAAAGATGAAGCACAATGGGACGTTCTACGGATGGATGGGGCTGGTCTCGTTCAATCTGAATGAAATTTTTCGACGGAGCGAATTGAGGCTCCTGAATTCGATGGCCGAGCAAATCGCTGTGGTCATCACCAACTCGGATCTGTATCGCGATTTAGAACGTTTTGTCATCAATATGGTCAAATCCCTAGTTTATGCCATTGAGGCCAAGGATGATTACACCCGGGGGCACTCTGAACGGGTATGCCGATATTCCCTGCTTATGGCTGAGCGGCTCGGCCTGGACGAAGACCAAAAGAAGGTGCTTCAGTGGTCATCAATCCTGCACGATAGCGGAAAGATTGGTATTCCCGAGCGCATATTGAATAAGCCCCTGCGCTTGGAAGATGAGGAGTATCAGATTATTAAGAACCACCCCATGAAGGGCCATACCATCCTGGAACCCCTCGAGCAACTGGCGAGTTCACTTCCGGGCATGCTGCACCATCATGAGCGCTACGATGGCACAGGCTACCCGCAGGGTCTAAAAGGGAAGGACATTCCCCTGGAAGCCCGCATAATCGCCGTTGCCGACACCTTTGATGCCATTACCTCTGACAGAGCGTATCGCCCGGCCAAGTCTCCGCCAGAAGCCTTGGTCGAACTGGAAAAAGTCGCTGGGAGCCAGCTGGACCCCGAATTGGTAGAGATATTCAAAGAGGTATTTACTCAGGACCTAGAATTTACAGAACAATGCAGCTTAAACGAGTGAAGTCACCGACATGAAACCATCATCTGACATCTCCATGGCGAAAGTCGGCACCAGGACGGTTCTTGCCCCTAAAAACTCGTTAACCTATGAGAACTGTGACGAGCTGGAAGCCACCTTCAATGAATGTGTCAACCAACAAAGGGGCGATATCATCTTGGACTGCAAGGCAATAACCTTCATGGACAGCGAGGCTCTGGAACTGTTGGTGCGGATGCACGAAGAGCTGAGAAATCGCGACAATATATTAAGAATAATTGGCTTGAACGATGTTTGCCGCGACATCTTCCTGGCAACACGGTTAATCTATTTGCATGTTTACGACGATATTCACGAAGCCATAAAGAGTGACCAATGAGAAGCGGTTTTGTTCCAAGAAGAAAAAAGATCGGCGAGATTTTGGTGGGCAGAGGTCTGATTACCGCTGACCAACTCACCGAGTTCCTCCGTTCGCAAAAGGAAACCCCCAAGCCCCTGGGGCAACTCTTGCTTGAAGAGGAGATCCTCACCAAAGACGAATTGACCGCTATTATTGGGGAACAGCTGGGAATTCCGCATGTTTGGCTGAGGAAGGGCTTGGTTGACCCCCGGATCGTACATGTGCTGCCCAAAGAAAAGGCCCTTCACTTCCAAGTCATTCCCATGTTTCGAGTCAACAACATACTCACCCTGGCTACAGCTGATCCTCATGCCTTTTTTGTGTTTGATGAAGTGTCCAAAATTACCAATTTGGAGGTTCAACCGGTACTCTGCCGCGCGGATGACATCTTAGATGCCATCCATGAATGTTATCAAAAAGAGGTGAGCATCGATGAAGTTATGGCCCGCATAGATGAGTCCGAAATAGAGCTTGTTCATACCGCCTTTGAGAGAGAGGTCAGCGAAATTGCGGAGGAGGCGGAGGGAAGCCCGGTGGTTAATTGGACCAATATGGTCCTGTTGCGGGCCATCCGGGACGGGGCAAGTGACATCCACATCGAGCCCCAGCCGGGCAAGTTTCGGGTAAGGCTCCGAATTGACGGCGTCCTCTATGAACTCATGTCCCCCAAAATTGAGATGCACCCGGCCGTGGTCTCCAGGTTGAAGGTTATGGCCAATCTGGATATTGCCGAACGGCGTATACCTCAAGACGGCCGTATTCAGGTACATGTTGAAGGCCGCAAAGTGGATCTCCGGTTCTCTTCCATGCCGGGTATTCACGGTGAAAAAGTAGTTTTGCGAATCCTGGACAAGAGTAGAGCCATGCTCGATATCAACAAGCTGGGTTTTGACGCCACAGTGCTGGATCGATTCAAGTCTCTCCTGAGAAAACCTTACGGTCTCATTCTGGCCTGTGGTCCCACCGGGAGTGGCAAGACCACAACGCTGTATTCTGCTGTAACCTTACTGAACTCCCCTGAGAAAAATCTTGTCACCATTGAAGACCCTGTGGAGTACCAGCTGGAGCGAATCAATCAAAACCAGGTGAAGCACTCCATCGGCCTCACCTTTTCCCGGTTCCTAAAACATGCTCTTCGCCAGGACCCGGACATTCTCATGGTGGGCGAGATACGAGATCGGGAAACTGCCGAGATTGCCATTCAGGCTTCACTCACTGGACATCTGGTTCTGTCAACCCTTCATACCAACGATAGCCCCAGCGCGATCACGCGACTTCTTGAGATGGGTATCGAGCCCTATCTGATCTCTTCATCCCTGCTGGCTTGCCTAGCACAACGGCTGGTCCGGATCATCTGTCCAGAATGCAAAATGGACTACTATCCCCCCAAGGAAGTAGCGCAAGAGCTGGGGTGCAATGAAGACAAACCGGTACGCTTGTCCAGAGGAAAAGGATGTCCCAACTGTTACGATTCGGGCTTCAAAGGCCGCAGCGGAGTTTATGAGCTATTTGAGATGGACGAAGGGTTGCAAGCCTTGATTTTGACTAACCCGACCATCGACACGCTCAAAGAATACCTCAGGAAAAATGGCCAGGGGACCTTGAAAGATCTGGGTTACAAGAAAGTTCTGAAGCATATTACCACCATAGAAGAGGTACAACGGGCAACCTCTATAGAAGCTTAACTAGTAATGAGACTTCAGTTTTTAGATAGTGTCCATTCGGAAACTGCTACGTGTCATTCTGAGCGAAGCGAAGAATCTCTGCGAACCCAGTGACTATGAGATTCTTCGTCGCCTTGCTCCTCAGAATGACATCCAATAACGCGGTGTCCGGATGGACAGTAGCTTGGACTTGGTGAGCATGATTTTAGTCACTCTTTGAGGCGAAAACATTCATGGCTATTAGTTACGACCAGAAAAACTTCCGTTACCCAGCAAAAGCCCCGAGTTCGTGGCTCAACCGTATCCCGAGACCGCGACTGGGGATGATCCGGAGGCCCGGCAGAACCATCAAGGCCAAGGAAGTTACCTTTTTCGCCTCCCAGCTCTCGCTGATGCTGGAGGTTGGTACACCCCTGACGAGTGCCCTGGTCGCCTTAAGGAAGCAGACCAAGAATGCGGCCTTCCAGGCAGTAATTGAGGCCATGCGTAGAGATATAGAGGAAGGGAGGCAGCTTTCCGACGCCATGAGACGCCATCGTCACGTATTCGGTCAGGTGTTCACCAGCATGATCAAGGCCGGGGAGACCGGCGGTTTCTTGCAGAAAATCCTAGATCGGATTGTGGAGATGCAGGAGAAGCGGCAGGCCCTTTTATCCCAACTGAGATCGACCCTCACCTACCCTATGATCCTGTGCTTCGTCGGGTTCGCGGTAGTTGTTTTCGTTCTGGTCGGCGTTCTCCCCAAGTTCACCTCTTTTTTCGCGGGCAAGGAGAATATCTTGCCTATCACCACCCGATTCCTGATGAGCCTGAGCGCTTCTTTGCGTGGATACTGGTGGCTCTACATAATTTCCAGTCTGGGGCTCGCATTGGGCCTCAAGCTCTGGCACCAGAGTGAGCCGGGTCAGCTTCTGATAGACCGATTCTCCGTAAGCGGGCCACTTGTGGCCAGGCTGTACAACAAGATCTATACCTGCCAATTGCTCAGAACACTAGGGCATTTGATGGCCAGCCAAGTTCCGTTGCTGGAGGCTCTGCAGGTGACCCGTGCCACCATTGGGAATCGATATTACCGCCGTTTTATAGATCAGATTATGGAGCATGTGGAGCAGGGAGGAAGATTTTCCCAGCCATTTACCACCTCACCGTATATCCTCGATTCGGTTAAACAAATGGTGGCCACAGGAGAGGAAGTGGGAAATCTGCCCAAAGTAATGCTGCGTCTCGCCGAGTATTACGATACAGAGGTGGATCGGGAACTCAAGAATGTTGCGGCGATGATCGAACCCATTGCTCTGATTGTCTTGGGAGGAGTGGTGGGTGTTATCGTTGCATCCGTGATCTTGCCGTTGTTCAAGCTAGCTCATGCGGTGTAATAGGCATACACATTGCATACAAAGGCAGTCCATCAAGTAACGGATTTTACAAGAGGAGGTGTAGTGATGATTACTCAGTTCAAGAATCAAAAACTTAGGGACCAGTCAGGATTTACCTTGATCGAGATGCTCGTTGTCGTGATCATCCTGGGGATCCTGGCCATGATCATTGTTCCGCAGATTACCGTCTCCACCCAAGATGCCAGGCTGAACTCCCTGCAAACAAACCTGAACACCGTAAGGAGTGCCATCGAGGTCTACGCAGCCCAGCACGGCAATAGATATCCGGGTATGTACAGGGAGACTGACGGAACAACTGCCGTTACCACCGACGCTGAGGCCAGAACAGCAATGCTGGCGCAACTCACTCAGTTTACGGATGCCAACGGCATGGTTAGTGCAACCAAGGACGCTACCTTTAAGTATGGTCCCTATATCAAAAAAGGGACACTGCCCGCAAACCCGTTCAATGAAGACAACGATGTCGTGTGTGACTTCGACCAAAATGACATCACCTTAGCAAGGACGGCAGACACTACGACTGGCTGGAAATATTACGTACCCATTGGAGTTTTCTTTCCCAACGATAGTGCTGCTAACCAGGATTTGTAAACAGACCGGACGAAGCCAGCGGATCTCATTGGTGTTGACCAGGTGTGAAAATAAGGGCTTCAGCCTCCTTGATCTGCTCATTACCCTCCTGATCCTTGGGATTTTGGTGGTGCTGGTGACACCCCAATTGCACTCAATGGTCACCGGGGCGAGGCTGAATGAGGCCACCGGAGAATTGGTCTCCGGGGTTCACTATGCCCGGAATCTAGCCGTCACCCACCAGCGGCCTTTTGGCCTCATGGCGGATGTGGCCGGAAATTGGTTCAGGGTGTTCGACTACCAGTACATGACCGATGGCAGCCCGCACCACGACGGGACACCGCCGGTGGATGCTTACGGTGTCGTACTCAACCCCATGGACAAGACCTGGTACATAAGAGATTTTGACACCACGAAAACCTATGAAGGGGTAAAACTTAACTCAGTACCCACCGGTGGTGTGATCTCTTTCTACCCCGATGGCCATTCATCCTCCACCGATACTGTCTTTGTTTTAGGCTATGGAGAAGAACAAAGAACCGTAACGGTGGATGGGACCACGGGGCAAATCAGCGTCCAGTGAAAGCAAACGTGGTGGCAATCAGTGGTGCTTTGTTAAGCAAATGGGAAGCAATGAGAAGAAACTGCGTATACTGGTCCAATAGAGCCGGGGGGTTTACCCTGGTTGAGATCATTGTTGTTGTTTTGCTTCTTACCATTGCCATTGTGCCAATGGTACGCGCATTCGCGCCTGCCATTTTAGCAGCCAACACCGAAGAAGAAATAACGGTGTTTACAAATCAAGCCAGGGGGACCCTGAGCCGGGTAATGAACCTTGATTTCGATACCCTTTACAGCAATCAGGGCGAGGCCAACCTGGAAAGCCTTTTCGGCTCCACCGCTGAGGCGGCCAAAGAAACCTTCATATTTAGGGGCGAACAGTATACTCCAACTGTGACTATTAGCGACGCAAGTGGAGGTAGTGGCGGCCTGCTTGAATTGACGGTGACCATGGAGCATGTTCGGTTCACGACGCTCAAGGCAAAGTACTAGAGTTTCGCTCCTTCGCCAACACTTCTTCGCGCTCGCTCCGTCCTACCGGTGGCTCAGTCCACGCAGGCGGTTCCCAGGTTTGGAATATTGGTCAGCCGTCGTAACCATAGGCTACTATGGCGAACGCGACCATTCCATCATTCCAAAGGCGAATCAAGAGGTGAGGACCATCGAAACATATCGTATGGACACTCCTGCGCAAAAATTCCCAGAGGTGTATGACGACTCTGGCTTTACCCTCCTGGAGCTTGTCATCAGCATCGCCATCCTCTCCATTATCATGCTCGGTCTTTACCAGGCCATGGGAACCGCCCTCAGTGCCCATGATCAAACAGCAGCCAAAGGGGAGCTGCTCGCCCGGGCCCGTTACGCCATGGAACGCATGGTGATGTTTGTCCAAGAAACTGACCAGATTTCAGTACCCTCAAGTGATCGACTTGAAGTCAGCGAACGAGTTCTGGACACCTATGATAACCTCACTCAAAGTTATGAGGTGGGAGGTGACGGCTACTTGGATGCCGACAACGATCGCGACGGCGTGGTCAACGAAGGCGGCCCGGATGATCCTCCGGACCCAATTATCTTCGACCTGGATAAGACTGACAACAATAACTGGAAACTTCAGGAACAGATGATGGACTACAGCACCTCGCCACCACTGGATGATTTCCTGGCCAAAAAAGTGCTCTGCGAGCACGTCACCGATTTTCAGATCAACCTGTTGGCCACGAATCTGGTGGAAATTCAGTTAACCCTCGAGGATGGCACCACTGTGGTGAGCCTAAAAACGCGCGTCCAAGCGATGTATGTGGACTGAGGGAGATTTTAGATTTGAGATTTTAGATTGGGGATTGCAGATTGGGGATTGGGGTAGGTTGTGTTGCAACGAGAAGCCAGAGAATAGCGAACGATGATGCGAAGCAAAATCTTACCTAACAACGCGAGGGGTTACATCCTCCTCGTGCTGCTGTTCATGATGCTTTTCATGGCCGTGATGGCCGTGGGCATGAATAGGCGGGCGGGGCTGCAGGCGAGGATGGCAGCGAACCAAACCCGAAGCAGCCAGATCCACCTGGGCCAGTTGGCAGCCCTCGAAGACGCCGCCTGGACATTGAGCCAAAATCCAGCCTACCGAACAAGCACGTCGGGTGAAGACTACGTCTTCGACGGTACTACCTACAACCGCACAGTACTGGCTTCCTCCATCGTTGGCTACAGCGATGTGGTCACCGTAACGGTCACAGCCCCCGGGGGGTTGAAGCAACTCACCACCTCTTTCCGATTGATCCCGCAAAACACTGTTTTCTACCTTATTGCCGACACGGACAATCACCGGATTAGAAGAGTGGATACCGCAACAGGTCTGATCACCACTTTTGCGGGCGATGGGTCTTCCGGCTATTCAGGTGACGGTGGCCTGGCCATTGGCGCCAGTCTGGACAAACCACGGGGTGTCTGGGCGGATGCAGCCGGTATAGTCTATATTGCCGACACCGACAACAACGTCATCCGGAAAGTAGACACAGCAGGGATTATTACCACCGTGGCGGGTATTGGAGGTGGTGGCGGCTTTAGCGGGGACGGCGGGGACGCCACCAATGCAGAGCTAGACAAACCGCACGGGGTTTGGCTGGATTCTGCGGGAAACACCTACATTGCCGATACGGACAATCACGTCATCAGAAAGGTGGATGGGATCACTGGGATCATCACCACCGTGGCAGGGATAGGTAAACAAGGCGGCTACACCGGGGACGGCGGCCTGGCAACCGCGGCAAAACTGAGAAAGCCGCGAGGGCTTCATGTGGATTCTTCCGGAAACATCTATATTGCCGATACGGACAATCATGTGATCAGAAAGGTGGATGGGACCACCGGGATCATTACCACCGTGGCAGGTACCGGCTCGTCAGGCGATTCGGGGGACGGCGGGCTTGCCACTGATGCCCGGATGGACAAACCACGGGGAGTTTTCTTGGACGCATCCGGAAACATCTACATTGCCGATAGCGACAATCACCGTATCAAGAAAGTGGACGGGACCACCGGAATCATTACCACCGTGGCAGGCACCGGCTCGGCCGGCGATTCGGGGGACGGCGGGCCGGCCATCAATGCCCGTATGGACAAACCACGGGGCTTGTGGGTGGATGAATCCGGCAACATCGTCATTGCCGACACCGAGAATAACCGCATCAAAATGGTTGACGGTGCCACAGAGATCATCACCACCGTCGCCGGAGACGGTGGCGCAGGCTTCTCCGGTGATAATGGGCCGGCCACCAGCGCTTCACTCAAAAAGCCCCATTCTGTATGTGTCTACGAGTATTCAGCACCGGCATTCCTTCACATTGCCGATGCCTATAATTACGAGATTAGAAAGGTGGACATGTCCACAACAATGATCACCAAGGTGGCAGGCACCTGGTGGCGCGGCTACAACGGCGATGACATTCCGGCCACCACAGCCATGCTCAATTACACCTATGGCGTGCATGTGGATGCATCCCGCAATGTCTACATTGCCGACACCGACAATCACCGGATCAGAAAGGTGGATGCCAAAACCGGGATTATCACCACCGTCGCCGGCACCGGCTTCAAAGGGTATTCCGGCGATGGCGGGCCAGCCACTGCAGCCAAGCTCAGGTACCCGTACAACGTGTACGTGGATGCATCGGGGAATATCTTCATTGTCGATACCATGAATTACCGGATCAGAAAGGTGGACGGGACCACCGGAGTCATCACCACCGTCGCCGGAAACGGCTCAGCACAATACAACGGTGATGGCGGACCAGCCACCGCTGCCAGCATCAGGAAGTCATATGATGTAGCTGTGGACGGTTCAGGAAATATCTACATTGCCGACACCCATAATCACGCGATTCGCAAGGTGGACGGGGCCAGCGGAATCATCACCACCGTCGCCGGCCAAGCTACGCAGGCAGGCTCGTCGGGCGATGGTGGGCCGGCCACCAGCGCCAACCTCAATCAACCGTATGGCGTTTTCGTGGATCTCTCTAAAAATATCTATATCGCCGACTCAAAAAATGACCGCGTCAGAATGGTGGACGCTACCACTGGAATTATCACCACCGTCGCCGGTAACGGCATCGCCGGCGACTCCGGCGATGGCGGGCCGGCCACCCTAGCTCAACTCGATTTTCCCGAAGGCGTATGGGTGGATCGCTCGGGGAACATCTACATTGCCGACACCTTTAATGATCGTGTCAAAATGGTGGACGCTACCACTGGAATCATCACCACCATCGCAGGCACCGGATCGTACGGCTTTAACGGCAATGACATTCCGGCCACCGAAGCCTTACTCAATGCTCCAGCGGACGTATCTTTGCATGAGCCGTCTTCTTTGGAGAAGCTGCCTGAGGTCTATCGGCCGTCAAGCTAAGGAGTTGCCACTCCAGCTTCATAACATCAGGTAATGAGAGTGGCATTCTTAAAAATGGTCTCCTGAAAAGCAATCTCCGTGGCATGAGCCTTGCAACCCTAAGACGCCGCGAGTGGGATAGGTTTCCTTGCTGATTTTTTTGGCAAGACATAGCCTTTCTGTCCCGCTTGATATGGTTAGACAATTGAGCTACCGGAAAATTCTGTACCTGTTTCCGGCTGGCGCAGCTTATTGGCGACCGGTGGTTGTCAGTCACATACGGTGCGTTGTCTAGAGGACTTTATGTTCAAGCTTAACTCCAAATATCCGATAGGTATTGATATAGGTAACCACAATATTTACGCTGCTCAGCTCAAAGAGAATCAGCGGCGTCTGGTGGTCAGGGGGATTGTACATCAAGAATTCGAGGGTTCGGACCAAGGATTTTTCACGGTAAAAGATGTTTTGGTTCCGTTGTTAAAGGAGGTTGTGCATGGCAGGGGATTTAGGGGCAAGAGAGTGGTTGTTCACTTTCCCTCCCAATACATTCTCAGTTTCCCTTTAAGCTTTCAGCTAGGCAAGGAAGAAACCCTCGAACAAGCCATCCTAAGACAGTCGAAAGAATATCTCACCTTTCCCTTGGAGGAGGCCATCATAGATTATCCATCCCTCGCACCTTTGTCTGCCGGCGATGGTAATAAATACAAGGCCAGCATCGTTGCGATTCGCAGGGATCATGTAAAAGAGTATCTCCTCATGCTGAAACAGGCTGGTATGAATGTTGAGGTGGTGGATTTTGGTATTTCCTCCCTGATTCGCCTTCATAGTTACCCCCACGAGACCGTCCAAGATCCGGTAATCTTGTGTAATATTGGCTACACGCAAAGCCTGCTTTCAATTGTAACCAGAGAGAACATTTTGGTTCAGCGTCATGTTCCGTGGGGTGTACAAACACTTCTGAAGAATCTGCAAGCAAACCTTGAACTATCCAACGACAAGGAAAAGGCCAAAGTTCTTCTCAAAAAATACGGTCTGTTCTATGAAGATTGCCTGGACTGTATTGACGATGTAGAGCCTGACGCAAAAACGGATACTGATGATGTCAAGGGCATGTACCGTGCCATCTACCAGATCATAAATCCACAGATTGAGGAACTGGTCCACGAATTGCACAAAATCATCGGCTACGCCAGATCTGAGGAACAGGATGCAATATTTGAGGGCATCTACATTTATGGCCAAGGTACCCTTATCCACCATCTTGATGGGTACCTTGAAAGGCGCCTCAATATCCGGACGAGGCTGATGAATCCCCTGAGCAAGGTAGCCTTATCTGACGACAACATTTTGCCTGATATCTCCGAGGGCGGCTCATTCGGTCTCGCCTTGGGTCTGGCTATGCGAAAGGTAACATGGCTTTAAGAGAAATAAATTTGGTTCCAGACGAGATTCTGGCTCGTCGAGGTTTACTGCGACACCTGTGCTTTTGGGCAGGGTGTCTGGTTATCTCCATGAGCCTGATCTGGGGCTTTCATTTCTATCAAGAGCATGTCCTTGAAGCCAAACAGCGGAGGGTGGCCAGACTGAAAGAAGTGAGCAAGCATTTAGGTGCAAAGATTGACGAGATCAGGCGGATTCAAGGAGAGCTGGACAGGCTGAAACAGCAGCAAGCCGGTCTCGAAACCATGACCAAGAGTGGGCCCTATTCGCGGGTATTCGCCAAGCTAGCCGACATCATGAATGAACGTACCTGGCTCACCCAACTTACCATAGACAGTGGTGGGCAGGAGGAAGCTGAGGCCAGTTTGAAACTGAGCGGGTTTTCCTTTTCAAACGATGAACTCGGGGACTTTCTGAACAAGCTCTCTGCTGAGGCTATGTTCAAGGCAGTGGTGTTGCAACATGCCAGAGAGTATGCATTGTCACCGGGCGACAAACAGGGGCGGAAACCGCTGCGGCTCATCCAATTTCAGATTGAGTGTACTGTGTGAAGCTCCCCGGAGTCCCGCCCCGTGGCGGGACGGGGAATGCGCTCGCTGTGACCGTTTTCAAGAGTATGATGAATCTCAATATCAAAACACTGGATCGAATATGTCTTGGTTTAGTGGTCCTCATATCATTTGGGTGTGGCTATTGGGTCGTGAACCGAGCAGTCAAAGAACAGCGACGAATCCACCTGGAAAATGAAATCATCTCTAAAGGGCTGGTGGAATTGAGGTCGGTGGAAGAGAACTTCGAACATTTCAATGCTCTTTTGGAAAATACCAAAAGAGAACTGGAGTCTCTGGAGAAACGAATTCCAGAATCCGCTAACATCGGTGAGGTTTTAAGGGAAGTCGATGCTTTGATGAAGGAAAGAAAGGTTTTATTGCTAAGCTTGCAACCGCTACCTACTGTGGAAGAGAAACTCTATACCAAGATTCCAATTCGCCTGCTGTTTAAGGGCTCTTTTATCAATATTTATCACTTACTCTACGATCTTGAGACAATGAACCGTATGTTGGTGACTGAAAGGATGAGCATCACTAGAAGCAGCCTTGATGAGACATGCCAGGCTGAATTAATTGCCAGCGTTTTTCAACGCTAACTTGGAGTGAATCAGTGGAGTCATTGCAGGGAGAGACAGGCAACCGGATAAAGATATATCTGGTGGTTGGCCTGGCTTTGGTGCTGGCGGCATTACTCTATCGGCATACACAGAAAAAGCCCGTCCGCAGTAAAAGCCTCCCTCCAGCTACGGTCGTATCTGCTGTCCCTGAGCTCCCGAGCCTCGATGTAGAAGGTCTGCCCAATGCTCAGTTGGCGAAATCGGTTGACAAGAAATCCAGGCGCGTCTTTGTTCGTGACATTTTTGCTCCTTTGGTATCTCTTCCGAAAGCAAAGCGCCAGCCCAAAAAACCCAAGCCTCAACCTTCACAACGGGTCACCTCCCTGAAGCTCAGGGGTGTGATTGTTGGTGGCAGAAACCCTACAGCCATTATCAACGATAAATTCGTCCGGTTGGGTGAACGGATTGATGGCTATACCGTGCTAAGAATCGAGAAAAAAGAGGTTGTCTTAAAGTCGGGCAATAGGACCATCAACTTAAAGTTAGCGAGCGATGAATAGGAAAACACCACTTTTTCTGGGCTTGTTTATGACCCTGGCCGTGGCCATCGGACCTGTTTTCGCAGAACCAGCCCAAGTGCACGATCATTCCGGTTCGGCCCACCTATCCCCACTGAGTGAGAACACAGTTAGGGTAAAGGGTAGCAGTGGTCCTGTCCGCCCAGGCTCTTCACCTGACTCTCTTACAAGAAGTGTGCTGAAAGAAAAAGATACCGCATCGGTTATCGGCAAAAAGGATAACTGGTATGTAGCCCAGCTTGGGGGGTACACCGCTGGTAAGTCTGGGCAAAGACGTTCGTACAAGTTGATAAACCTCAGCTTGATCGATACTGACATCAGGGACGCTCTTTCTGCCCTCGCCATGGATCAGGAGATCAATATTGCAACGGCAAAAGAAGTATCAGGAAAGATCTCAATCCATCTCTTTCAGGTGACCCTGGAAAAAGCGCTCCACGCCATTACCATGGCAGGAGGGTTCAGTTATCACAAATACGGCGATGTCTACTATGTCTACAAGCCCAAGGAAGCCAGGGACCCGCAGACCGACAGGTTGGAGATACGGATCATTGAGCTCAAATATATCGGGGTTGATGAGATCCAGGAAATTCTGGACGGTATCCCAGGTATGCGGTTGGTTAAGATTCATGGGCCTTCTAAGACCATCATCGTTGAAGATACCCCGGAAAACATTGAGAAGGTTGAAGCCATCGTCCGTCATTGGGATACGAAGCCCAAACAGGTGATGATCGAAGCCAAGATCTTGGAGATTAACCTTACTGACGACATGGCCTTAGGCGTTGAATGGGACAAGGTACTTGGAGAGGCGGAGATTAGTACATCGAGTTTTAGTAGAGCAGTGCTACCTTCAGCCGATGATGTCTCTCCCGTGCCTGAAGGCGGAGGATCGGGTATTTTTGCGAACTTCATAACCGGTGCTGGGACCTCTCACCAGTTTGCGGTTGCCCTGGATGCCCTCCAGGACAAGACCGATGTAAACACACTGTCAACTCCGAAGATTCTGGCCATTAACGGTCAGCCTGCCAAGGTTCAGGTCGGCGGGCAGCAGGGCTATGCGGTTACCACTACCAACCTGGGCGTATCCACCGAGACCATCGAATTTATCGACACGGGCATCGTCCTGGAAATAACCCCATACATTGACAATGATGGCAATGTCTTGCTGAATGTAAAACCGAGCATTACTTCAGCTGAGCTTGAGGAGGGAATTCCGGTGACGAGGACCGCATTCGTTGAGACCTGGCTGCTGGCCAAAAGCGGGGCGACGGTTTTTATCGGAGGCCTCATCCAGGATAGCAGAACCAAGACAAGGAGCGAGGTCCCTTGCCTGGGTAATCTCCCAGGATTAGGCCTACTGTTTGGTCGACGCACGCGAAGTGTCGACAAAACGGAGTTGGTGGTACTCATCACTCCCAGGGTCGTGGGGCTTGAAGAAAAGAGCTTGGCAGAGGGGCAAGCCATAGAAAAAACAAGAAAGATGGAGGAAATATTCAAAAAGGAGCCGCCGCCGCCTCACCGGCAAATCCTTGAGTTTCTCCTCCCGTGGGAGGATGTGTCTGACGAGGCGAACAAGATCAATAAACCTGCGCCCGAAGGAGGTAGCTCTGATCTATCCCCAGACCAGGGG
>CAYFXH010000111.1:0-15269 GCA_964346905.1 uncultured Desulfobacteraceae bacterium
AGAAAAGCATTTTAATTTGCAAATCAGCATAAACTGATACGAAACCTCAGTTCACAAACATCAACCATCCATTTTGGGGGGAACTCCTGGGCTTTTCGCTACTCATGACGAGGGCTGAGGATCTGTACACTGATCCGGGGGCTTACCTATGCAGTCTCTCCAGCTCCAATGAGCGGTAACACTTTGTCGATTTGAAAAAAGACAAGAAATTTCGGCTCATTTTCATCACTGGAATATTTCTTCCTCCTCAGGGAGTACAGGAGCTCGCTGTCTTCTTCCTCCCGAGATTTAGTCAGAAATAGTCTTTTACCGGCAAACTTCTGGCCTGACTCCATGAAAAGATAGGCCGCGTGGGGATTGGACTGCAGGTTGTGGTGGGTTAAACGATCGCGCATGATGAACGCAATCGTCTCGTCGTCAATGAAATGCGGAGTGGCATACACCGCAGCATCAACTCGTCCGTCTGCGTCTGCAGTGGCCAATATGCCGCGACCCTTAACAGATTCAAAATACTCTCTTAGGTTCATCTCAATACCTCCAATATCATTAACACTTGTTCATTGATTCAACCATCTGGGCAGAAAACTATCCGATGTATGATATGGGATATGTGATGTTCAATTGATAATGCTAACTCACGTAGGCTTCATCTCACACTCACATCACACATCTGCAGCAAGAGCCTCTCTTGCTAAATCACTCACCCGGCAGACCCGCTCTTTTCCGTTCAGATAGAGCCTAACCTCAGCTTCATCTCCGAGCAACCTCTCCAAGCCGGAGTCGGCTTGTCCAACTCCGAGCAACCCCATAGTCCAGGCTGCGAGACCCCTAATCGTTGCGTCTTCGGATCCCAGAAACTGGTGCAGATAGGATATTGCATCGTTCAGCAACTCAGGCCTGGTTTGGGCCAGTCTCCCCAGTCCCCAGAGGACTCCTCGTTGCAGAGGTTCATGCTCCATAAAGTTACCGTCTTGCCGGATATACGATATCAAGATGTTGGCATACTCCCGAGCCAACCCCTCGTGTTGCGCCATGATCTCGCCCATGGCCTCCGGCAAACCCCAACCAATGGTTCCCGACTCATCGTTCAAGTTCCACAGTATCCGCCGCATTACCACTCGGGCTGACTCCATATCTTCTTTCGCAAGGTTTGCCACCACCGCTCCCGTGGCCGTGATGGCGCGCCATCTGATGTGCGATTCCGTACTGCATAAAAAGGAAAAAAGAGGGTTAATCACCCGACGGGCAGACAACCGGCAGAAAGTCTCCAGTGACTGGTTGAAATCTTCTGCCGCAAGCAGATGGAAGACCTTCTCCTTGAAGTCCCGGTGCCCCCACTTGTCGTCCATCCTTTCCATTTAGCTCCGGGTATTGCTAGAGTTCGTTTAGATTGTCACCTAATCGCCTTACCTTGGTTCTTATAAACATGGTTTTATGGATATGCAACTTTTCAGGAACGTTGTCGGTTGTCGTGCATAACCGCTACCCGAAATCCGAAATTGAAAATCCGAAATTCTGACCACTGGCTGCTGACTACTTTGCCCGGTGGGTTCCGGCAAAGCCAGTGAACCTCTGACTTGGATTAAAAGAGCAGGTTTCTCAGATTCGCATGGGATCATGGCAAAAGAGATTTTCAACTTTTGGCAGGCAGTTTGAGAGTAAAGGTTGCACCCTTTCCCAGTTCACTTACCACCTCGATGCTCCCTTTGTGGCGGTCAATAATACCGTCCACCATGGAGAGGCCCAGACCCAGGCCTTGGCCTTCAGTCTTGGTGGTAAAAAAAGGCTCAAATATATGGGGCAGGTCTTCCTCACTGATGCCGCATCCTGTATCACTCACCCTGATTGACACGGTGCGATCGCCGGGGTTGTAAGAGGTCGCCACCACAAGTTTGCCCCCCTCGGGCATGGCATCAATGGAATTGAATACTAAGTTGATCATACACTGCTGAATCTGGTTGTAGTCACCTCTTATGAGCGGCATGCCCTCCTGGAGTTGGCGCTCCACGGTGATGTTGGACAGCTCGAGTTTGTGTCCACTGAGCATGAGGCACTTTCTCAGCAGCTCATTGATCGCTACATCAGTGAACTCCAACTCGGATTTTCGTGAGAAGGCCAGCAAGTTGGAGACAATCATGGAACAGCGGTTGGTTTCGTTCTCCATGAGGTTTAAGTAGTTCGCAAACTTCGCTTGATAGTCCTGGGTGAGCGGTCCCTTTTTCATGATCTTGAGCATAAGCCGCGCATAGTTGAGAACGCCGGCCAGGGGATTATTGATCTCGTGGACCACGCTTGCCGCAAGTCTCCCGAGCGCGATCATCTTGTCTTGATGGAGCAACCGGGCTTGATCAGCGAACTGTTGTTCCAACCGATGGATTTCACGGAGATCTCTAAAAAAAGCCACAGAACCGATTTCTTCCTTGCCTTCATACAGTACGGCACCGGAGAACTGAGCCGGGATTAACTGCCCTGATATAGCCACAAGGCTTGTTTCATAAAGGGTAAGTCGATTCATGCCGCCGTACTCGCCGCTGTACATTTTCTCTTTCAATTCCGTGTATTTCCCAGGGGGAAAAAAGCGATCAATATGCAACTTACCCACTACCTCTTGTTTGGGGTAGCCGAGCATCGTCTCAGAGACCTTGTTGAAAATAATCACCCTGCCGTCCGGGTCACAGCCAATTATACCGTCGATGGAACTTTCGATGAGGTTTTTCTGAAACAGGTACGTTTTGGTGAGTTCCTCTGCCGTGTCCATCCAGCGCTTTTCTATGAGTTCGGTATACTCCCGCAGCTCTCTCGTCAGCTGTATACGTTCCTCCGCTCGCTGCAGGGCAACTTCTAAGGCTGGAGTGCTGATTGGTTTCGTGATAAAGTCTGAGGCCTTGCATTGAAGAGCCTCGATAGCGAGATCCAGGTCGCCATATGCGGTGATAACTATTACCTCCTTGTCGGGATCCACGGCCTTGATCTTTTTGAGCACGGAAATCCCATCCATGCCAGGCATACGTAGGTCGGTGATAATAATGTCCGGTCCCTCATCCTTGAAAATCCTGAGACCGCTCTCTCCATCTGGTGCGGTCCTCACCTGGTAGCCAACATCTTGCAAAGTAACGGCTAGTACTTTGCGTATGGCCTCGTCATCGTCAATGACCAGCAGTTTCGAATCTTTCTTGGGCGGCATGGGCTGCAGCTCTTCTCCCGTAGCTCACGTGAGGGCGCACAGCGAGCAGTCGGTGTTTGTTGAAAACGAGTTCCAGAATCTGCCAACTGTACCGGTTGCCATACCACCTGAGCCACTTGACCTAGTCAGCCAGACGGTACCTCACCCCTGATTTTTTCCAAAACGATGCCGGTCTTACCCATCATGCCCACCTCACCCCTGATCAATCCTCCGGACAAACTCCTGAACCAGCTTACCACGTAAGCAAAGCCGTTACCTGTTCGCGCTGTTAAGATTCCGATTCTCCACCGCTGGCCTGGTCGAGGTCAATGATCCGTTTACCAGCTACATACTCCTTGCTGGCATAGCGGGTAATCTGGACTAACTTCTGCGAAACTTCGGAGAGACGCCTGGCGTGGTTCAGAATTGTTTGGGTCAGCTCGTATTCCGGATCACCCTGGCGCACCCGTTTAAGCAATTGCTCCAGACCGCTTATGATCACCGTAAGTGGCTGGTTGATTTCGTGGCTTGCGCCACCGGCTATCTCCAGAATACCGTTGAGCTTTTCCTTTTCACGGAGTTGAAATTCCAGGTGCTTTCGCTGGGTAATATCCCTGGAAAGATGGATTATCCGGCTTATCCTGCCGTCGGCATCTATCAATGGGTAGGCGGAGATTTCAAAATACAGGCTCTGGCCGTCTTTGCCCTGGTGAATGTGCTCCACAAAGGACAGCGTGCCAGTTGCGACGGTATCTTCCAAAGGACAAGGACAGAGGGCGTTGATTTGGTGACAGGGTCTGTCGAGGTTATGGGTTATCTCATGGCATTTCTTGCCAATGACGTCGCCGCGGCGCAGACCGTAGAATGCAAGAAAAGCCTTATTGACCTCAAGAATCTCGTACATTTTCGCGTCGAGCAGCATCAGTGCATCGGAAATTCCGTTGACGATCGCATCTTTTACCCGCAGCTGCTCATCGAGCTCCTCCACGCTCTTCGGTCTGTCTTCGCCTCCTGGCATACTCTCCTCCACGCATCTAAAAAGACTTTATATTATTGTGCACAAAAGTTCAAAGTTTTTTGACTAGGGCGGGGCTTTACGTAAGTGCAGCAGCCCTCAAGCCTCAACCATGCGGAGTTGAACGCATAACCGCTTTTGAGAATTCGCCACAGTATGCTACGATAATTTATAAGAAAGGTTGTTGTTGTCGTCCGGCGAGCCTTCTCAAAGGCAGGACAGTTTCCCAGCAAATCCCCGGCTCACAAGCGGGCTTGGGTTCAGGGGGAAGGCGTGACCCAGGATTCGCAACCATGCCACGAAAAAGACTGCCCACCGAAATGAATATCTTACACGAGCAATTCAGCCATCTTCTGGAAAATCTGGGCATCGGTGTGTTCACGGTTGACAGAGACCGGCGGATTACCTCCTTTAATCAGACGGTTCAACGGCTCACTGGCCTGAGGGAAGAAGAGGTTCTCGGCAAAAAGTGCCACGATGTCTTTTTCAGTGATGACTGCCATGGCTTTTGCATGTTCCCTGAGCTGGATGAGGAGAGGGGAAAACCGCAGGCCTTTGAAATGGAGATATGCGATCAAGACGGAAACCGACACCAGATCACCAAGCTCGTCTCCCCTTTGTTAAGTGGTGAAGGCGAGGTGACCGGCTGCATCGAGGTCTTTCAGGACTTCTCTGCGTATAGTCAGCTATTGGATCGGATCCGATATGATGAACATCGGCTCAAACTGATCCTCGACAACCTGAACATCGGGGTCTTTACGGTGAACCGGGGCGGCTACATCACCTCTTTCAATTCCATGGCAGAGACCATAACCGGATACGAGCGTGAGGAAGTCCTGGGTCAGCGTCACCAAATCCTTACAGGCTGCGATGGGCCTGGTGAGACCTGCGGACTGGCGGAATCAATCGAGACCGGTAAAGGCCGTGCCAACCAGCATCGACAATTGTTCACCAAGGACGGTCGTACATTGCCGATCCGCGCCAATTTTATGGCACTCCGCAACGAAGTGGGACAAATCATCGGTGGTCTGGAAACCTTCCAGGATCTCTCCCTGATCCAACAGCTCAACCGTGCCATCAGCGATAAATATACCTTTGACGACATGGTGGGCAAGGACGCACTGATGCAACAACTTTTTGAGATTTTGCCGGTGGTGGCTGACAGTGAAGCCAACGTGCTCATCGAGGGTCGCACCGGTACCGGTAAGGACCTCCTAGCCAAGATCATCCACAATGCCTCGCGACGAAAAGACCGACCTTTTGTCAAGGTCAACTGTGCGGCCTTGCCGGAAAACCTTCTGGAATCGGAACTGTTCGGTTATGTCAAGGGTGCGTTCACCGGTGCCGATCAAGACAAACCGGGGCGGTTCCAAGAAGCTGACGGCGGCAGCATCTTCCTGGATGAGATCGCTGACATGCCCCTTTCCCTACAAGCCAAACTCCTCAGGGTCTTGGAGGACAAGGAGTTTTATCCATTAGGCGGACGGCAGCTTTGCCGAGTGGATGTGCGGATCATCGCTGCGACCAATCAGGTACTGGAAAATCTGGTGAAGGAGAGGAAATTTCGCCAGGACTTGTTCTATCGCCTTCATGTGATGCGGCTGGAACTGCCGCCTCTCAAAAAGAGGCGCAGCGATATTCCACTGCTCATAAACAATTTTATCAAGCAATACAACATCACCAAGGGGGCTGCCGTATCTCGGATTGCCGAGGATGCCATGGACATACTTCTCAACTACGACTATCCAGGCAATATTCGGGAGCTGGAGAATATCGTTGAACATGCCTGTGTCCTGTGCCAAGGGGAGGCGATCGAGCGGAAACATCTTCCCATGTATCTCCAGACAACCAGTGATCATACTGAGGGGGAAACCTCTTCCACGGTATCTCTTGTAGGGGGACGGGATCAGGGGGAAAGGGAGTTCCTTGTGGAAGTGTTGCGAGAACACCGCTGGCATCGGCAGAAAACGGCTCAGGCGCTGGGAATTGATCGTACCACCCTGTGGCGCAAAATGAAGAAGTATGGCATCTCGCTTAGATGATGCCGTTGCATGATTTGCAACAAATGCTACAAAATGTTGCACTCCAGCTGGTGAGGATAACACCTGTATGTAAAAGAGCTCCGGAGTTCCACGTAAAGTACCGTTGCATATCTGCAACAATACCAGCCCCACCATCCTCTCCATCTCTCCACCACTATTTCTACTAAATCATTGAAATTAATGAAATTATTTTCCTTGAGCTCGGATGGCATGCCCCTGGCATAAGCATGGGACACCAGTCTCTGGGACGTGTCTCTGATGTCTGCCATAGAAAGCATGAATTCAGGCCGAGCCATTTTGAAAGCCACCAGGCAGAGCCTCAGTTTTAAACTGAGTCTGGCAGTTGGCCTGATTTTCCTGGTGGCAGTGCTCGCTTTTACCTTTTACCTGGTATCACTCCAGGAGAAACAGGCTTTTGAACAAATGGTAATGAATGTCAGCCGGTTTAGCGACACGGTTAAGCGAGGCACCCACTACAGCATGCTCAAGAATCAGCGAGAGAGCCTCCATAAGATCACTGAGGCCATCGGCGCCCAGCCGGGGGTGGAAAAGATTCGTGTATTCAATAAGGACGGCGCCATCATGTTCTCCAGCCAGAAGGAGGACATCGGCACGTATGTGGATCTACAGGCGGAGGCGTGCTACGTTTGTCACCGAATTGATCAACCCCTGGAACGGCTGAGCATGACCGATCGCAGTCGTATCTACAGGGATCCCGGTGGATACCGAGTGCTGGGGATGATCAATCCCATCTATAACGAGCCCAGTTGCTGGCAGGCCGCGTGCCATTTCCACCCTGAAACCCAGATCGTTCTTGGTGTTCTTGACATTGGTCTTTCCCTAGAAGCTTTGGACCAAGAGATCCTCGCTACCAAGAAAAGGATCATCTTCTTTGCCGCTCTCATCTTTCTGGGTGTAACCGCCATTGTGGCCGGTTACATCCTCTACTTTGTCAACCGGCCAATCCGTCGGTTGGTCTCGGCCACCAAACAAATTTCCCGCGGCGACTACGGACAGGAGGTTTCAGTCATCACCGAGGATGAGATTGGCCATCTTGCCCAGTCCTTTGAGGAGATGCGGAAAAATATCTGGGATCAGGCCCAGGCACTGAACAAAAGCAAAAAGGAGTATCAGACCCTTTTTGCGGAGGTGCCTTGTCAGATCACCGTTCAGGACCGCGACCTCCGTATCATTCAAGTGAACCGTTTTTTCGCCGAGCGCTTTGGCAATCAACTGGGGGAATACTGCTACCGGGCCTACAAGGGGCGTGATGAAAAATGCGACGTCTGTCTGGTGGATAGTACCTTCAAGACTGGCCAACCTCAGTTTAGCGAGGAGGTGGTGGTGAGCAAGGACGGGGCCGCTGCCTATATCCTGGTTTCCACCTCTCCCATCTTCAACGAAGATGGCGAGGTGGTGGCTGCCATAGAGATGTCCACCGACATCACTCAGGTGCGGCTGCTGGAGGAGGAACTGAAGCGATCAGAGGAAAAATACCGGACGCTGTTCAACAGTGATCCCAACCCCATTTTTGTCTTGGATCTCAGTACGTTGGAGGTCCTGGACGCCAATGAGAGAGCCTTAAAAGATTATGGCTACAACAAAGTGGAACTCTTAGGCAAGAGCTTTCTTGAACTCGCTGATGAGGAGGAATGGGAGCGCCTCAGCAAAGTCTCTTGGGACCGTAAAAGCGTCATCTATAAGGTCAAGCACCGTAGGCGAAACGGTGATCCGATCATGGTGAATATCCGCTATTCCAGTTTGAAGCATATGGGCCAGCAAACAATTATTGCAAACACCTCCGACGTTACCGAGCAGATAAAGAGCGAAGAACAGCTGATTCAGGCGGGCAAGATGGCAACCCTGGGGGAGATGTCCGCCGGTGTAGCCCACGAGCTAAACCAGCCGCTCTCGGTTATCAAGACCTCTGCCAGCTTTCTAAAAAAGAAGATTACACGTCAGGAGCCGGTGGATTCTGAGATTCTCCGAGACCTATCTGAGGAGATGGATGATCAAGTGGATCGTGCTGCCCTTATCATCAATCATCTTCGCCAGTTTGGCCGCAAGACTGATATTCGCAAGGTGAATGTCCAACTCAATGACTGTATCAGTGGAACCTTCACCGTTCTGGGCCGCCAGTTGGAACTACACGGGATCAAGGTAGAACTGGATCTGGACGAGAAACTGCCACTCATCAGAGGGGATCAAACTCGCCTCGAGCAGGTCTTCCTCAACCTCATTATGAATGCCCGAGACGCCATGGATGAAAAAGAGCTGCTTGCCGGAGAAGCACAGGTTGAAAAAATTCTAAAAATTTCCTCTCGCAGTGAAGGCGATGAGGTGGTGGTGACCATATCAGACACCGGGGTCGGGATGAGCGGACCGGTCAAGGAAAAGATATTTGAACCGTTCTTCACCACAAAACCGGTGGGAAAGGGGACCGGTCTCGGTCTGTCCATTAGTTTTGGTATTGTCCGGGACTATGACGGCATCATTGAAGTGGAAACTGTGGAAGGAGGCGGCACCACATTTCAAATCACGTTTCCCGCCGCTGAGGAAGAGAGCCAAGACACCATGGAGGTGATGGGTGGCTGAAGGTGATCTGCGCAGGATCCTATTGGTTGATGACGAGGAAGGTATCCGTAAGGTCATGTCCGTCAGCCTAAGGGATGCCGGTTATGAGGTTTGGACTGCCGAGAGTGGAGAGCGGGGTCTGGAAATCTTCAAACGGGAACAGCCAGCGCTTGTTCTTACGGATATCAAGATGCCAGGGATGGACGGCATTGAGGTTCTGCGGCGCATCAAGGAAAGGGAGACCGATGCCGAAGTGATCATCATCACTGGCCATGGCGAGATGGAACTGGCTATCAGTGCCTTACAGTTGGAGGCCTCTGACTTCATTACCAAGCCAATCCACGATGAGGCTCTGTTCGTTGCTCTAAAACGTGCAGAGGAGAAAATTCTCCTTAAGAGGCAGCTTCGTGATTACACGGAGAACCTGGAGCAGAAGGTGGAGGAGGCTACCGGCGAAATCCGGCGGATTACCGATTTTCAGGCCAATCTGATCAACAACTCCCTTGATGGCATCATTGCTGCGGACGAAAAGGGACGCATCGTCATTTTCAACGTGAGTGCCCAGAGAATGACCGGTTACCAGCAGAAAGAGGTAGTGGGTCGGCTTGTTTTGAAAGACCTTTATGGACCCGAGGTGGAAGAGTGTTGGCTCAACCACCGGAGGCAAGAAAAAAGCTCTGCAGCAGAAGAATCTAGAACCCAACTGGATACCACCATCCGCATCCGGGAGGGGAAGGAAATTCCCATCCGGGTCACTGGTACGACCCTTACCCAGGAAGGTAAGGTCGTGGGCTGTGTCACCTTTTTTCAAGATTTGCGAGAAATTCGTCGTCTGGAGAGACAGCTGGTTCAGTCAGAGCGGCTGGCGGCCACCGGGCAGACGGCGGCAAGTATCGCCCATGCCATCAAGAATGTTGTCGGTGGACTTAAGGGTGGCATGTTCGTGGTCAACAAGGGGTTCGAGCTGTCGAAGCAAGACTATCTCCAGGAGGGCTGGGATATGGTGCAGCGCAACATTGCAAAGATTTCCAGCCTGGCAATGGACCTGCTCACTTATGCAAAAGAGCGGAAACCCGAGTACCTCGTGGTTCACGTTAATGAGATAGCTGTCGAGGTGGTGGAGTTCCTGAGAGCGCGGGCAGAGGAGTTCAAAGTGGGTCTAACCCTGGAAGTCGCCGACGGCCTAGAGCCGGTGGCTATGGATGTAAGCGGCATTCATCAGTGCTTGGTCAACTTGATCAACAATGCCATAGACGCGTGCAGGCCGGAAATCTGCGGCCATGAACAAGGGCAGGTGACGGTACGCACCCGTCCTCATCCGGACTGGGCAGTTTGTATAGAGGTTACAGATAATGGTTGTGGGATTGCCGAAAGCGACAGAGAAAAGATCTTTTCTACCTTCTTCAGCACCAAGGGGGCCGAAGGAACCGGACTGGGGTTGTTGAATGTTCAGAAAATAGCTCAAGAGCATCAAGGGTTCATCGAGCTTGAATCTACACCAGGCATGGGTTCAGTATTCCGCCTCCTGTTGCCGGCGGGGCCCAACCAGGAGCAGGGCACGGCCGCGACGTTGACACATGGCAACCCCAAATCATACTCGGCGGGGGCTTACAGATAGAGGAGGAAGTCATGATCGGATACCGCAACATCTTATATTGCAGTGATTTTTCCGAAGAGGCTGAGATGGCATTTCATCATGCCGTAGATTTCTGCCAGCGCTATGGAGCCCGCCTTCATCTGCTTCATGTGATTCACTCTGGATACAAGTACCTGCGCCATGTGGTGGACGAATATGTCGAGCCGGATGAAGTCGAACAAACGGTGGATGACCAACTGCTCGCCAGGGCTGAAGCAGACCTCAAGAGCCGGTATGGAGACAGGTTGAAAGAGTGCAACCAGGTGCTCTTTGAAGTGCGGGTAGGGGTTCCTTTTGTAGAAATTGTCCGTTACGCCAGAGAAAACGAGGTGGATTTCATAGTTATGGGCGCCACTGGCAGCTCTGACCTGGACAAGCAGACCTTTGGCAGCACCGTGGAAAACGTGGCTCGCCGGGCGCACTGCCATGTAATGGCCATTCGCAACCCGGAACTTGCCTTCAAGTTGCCAGGCTAAACCGGAAGGTTCTTGAGACCGGTGGGTGAGAAAGCTGGGAATCCAAGGTCGCCCGGTGCAATCTCGGAAAAAGGTTGTTCAGGCTGATGAACCACATTCCAGTCAGGAGGTAGGGTCCCATGAAGAAGAAAGTTCTTGTGGTGGATGATGAACTGGACACGCGAACATTCATCTCCACTCTTCTCGAGACCAATGGCTACCGTCCAATTGTTGCCGTTGATGGTGAGGAAGGCATCGAAAAAGCCCGGGAGTCCAAGCCTGCGGTCATCATTTTAGATGTGATGATGCCCCGGGAGGGTGGGATTCAGATGTATCGGCAATTGAAAACCGACGAAGAGCTCAGAAATATTCCGGTGATCATGCTATCAGCCATTGCCAAGAAGACCTTTTTCCACTCTCAAAAGATGCTCAACATATATCGGGGACAAACGGTACCGGAGCCTGAGGCGTATATCGAAAAGCCTCCGGAAACCGAGGAACTCCTGCAGCTAGTCGGGCAGTGTATCGGCTGCTAGACAGGGCCGACAGCGCGAGATCCGGGGCTTTAATCTGGAAAGTCGGCAATCACCTGGAGGCTAGACCGCATGGGTCACGTCACCTTACACAAGTGAAAGGAAATGGGTTGGGTTGATGGATACCAGTGTTGATTTGGAACTGCATCACGAGGTGGCAAAATTCGGGGCGAAGGACATGGAGATTTGCATGCAGTGTGCCACCTGCAGCGCAACGTGTCCTCTGTCCACCGGAACGAATCCGTTTCCACGAAAGATCTATCGCTATCTTCAGCTTGGGCTAAAGGACAAGCTGCTCCAGTCTCCCGAGCCCTGGCTGTGCTATTACTGCGGTGACTGCAATAAGGACTGTCCCCGGGAGGCCGAGCCGGCCGAGACCATGATGGCAACCCGCCGCTGGCTAACCACTCAGTACGACTGGACCGGGCTCGCCAGGCGGTTTTACTTATCGGCAGCTTGGGAGGTAGGCGCGTTCCTCTTTGTCGCGCTGGGTATTATCGCACTCTTCTACTTTGGCCACGGCCCCATTATCACCGGGCGCGTAGAGCTCAATACCTTCGCTCCGGTTTCCTGGATCAAGTTCGGCGATAAGTGCATGCTTTCCATCCTCGGAGCGCTGTTGTTATCCAACGCTTTTCGAATGTACCGTCGCATCATGGGCGAGATGAAGCCGCCCCTCCTGCTTTACATCAAGGAGGCCAAGACCTTTGTCCTGCACTATCTAACCCAGAAGCGCTGGCGGAATTGCGGGGTGGAGCGTCAGAGCCGGTGGCTGAGGCATTTCCTCCTGTTTTCCGGCTACGTGACCATGGAAGTGTTAGTGGTCGGTTTTCTCAGCTCGTTCCAGACTGACGTGATCCACCCGATGTGGCACCCCACGCGCGTCTTTGGATACTACGCCACGGTCGTTCTGATGATCATCTCAGCTGACATGATGATAAGCCGGTACAAGAAAGAGGAGGATCTCCATAAATACTCCGATTTCACGGACTGGTTTTTTCTGGTTCTCATATTCCTCACAGCGTTTTCTGGAATTCTCGTTCACTTCTTCCGCCTTGCCGGGTGGCCGCTGATGACATACGGCATGTACGTGGTGCACCTAGCCATTGCTGTGGGTATGCTTTGCGTAATGCTCCCCTTCGGGAAGTTGTCCCACCTCTTCTACAGGCCGCTGGCGATCTTTTTGGCTACCGTCAAGGAGAAGGCGGTAACAGACTCCCTTGTCGCTGTTGAGGATGTAATGGCCGAGGTCGGTGAAACCTTTATGAGCTGCTTACAATGCGGGACCTGCACGAGCCTATGCCCATGGAACCAGATTTCGTCCTACAGCCCGCGCCAGATCCTGCGTCAGCTCAATTTGGACTCCGGCACCGAGCAATCTGTCGACCAGGCTGTCTGGAGCTGCGTCACCTGCAATGCCTGCGGAGTAAACTGTCCGCGCGGAATAGAGATCATCGACGTCATGAGGGCGGTGCGGGGGCTCAATGTCACCAGCGGCAGGATCCCCGAATCCTTCGAACCGCCCCTTGATAGCCTGAAGGACAACGGCAATCCTTGGGGTGGTGTTCGCGACAAACGGCTGGAATGGGTGGGGGACTTGGAAATCCCTGCGTTTACATCCGAGCACGATTACTGCCTGTTTACCTGTTGTACAACCGCATATGATCCAAGCAACAGAAAGGCCGGGCAAGCGCTGCCCCAACTGCTGGAATATGCAGGCATTTCTTTTGGTACGCTCGGTACAGAAGAGAGTTGCTGCGGTGAGCAGGCTCACAAGATAGGGGCGGGTGACGTATTCTCGGAGCTTGCCCTTAAAAACACCGAGCTGTTTTTGCTTGCCGGCGTACAGAAGATACTGACCACTTCGCCCCATTGCCTGAACGCTTTCAAAAATAACTATGCTGAGTTGAAGGGTTCTGTTGTCAGTGAGCATTACACTGAACTTCTGGACCGGGTCGTTGCGGAGGGCCGGTTAAGGCCCATGCTGGAAGCTGCGTCTATCGTTACCTATCACGATCCCTGCTACCTGGGGCGTTACAACTCAATCTACGAAGAGCCCCGCCGCGTTCTACAAAGCATACCGGGAGTTAAGCTGGTCGAGATGTCTAACAATAGGGAAAGAAGCCTGTGCTGTGGTGGGGGAGGCGGCGGACCGTGGAGCGATGAGCTCCCCGGTCCGCGCTTTGGGGTTTTGCGCGTAAAAGAGGCTCTTAGCACCGGCGCTGAAGTGATTGTCACAGCTTGTCCCTATTGCATCCGCCTGCTTAATGACGGTGTAAGGAAACTCGGTGTAGAGAATCTAATTGTCGTCCGGGATCTTGCCGAATTGCTATTGCAGTCTGTGGTGATGCGGGCTGAAGCGAGTATAGCTGAGCGCCTCGATTTGGGCTTTGATCAGGAGGTCCGCCATGTCTGAAAGAATCGGATTTTATATTTGCCACTGCGGCATCAATATCGCCTATCGGGTTCGGGTGCAGGAAGTAGCCGAGTACGTAGCTACTTTGCCGAATGTGGCGATTTCACGCGATTACCTGTTCATGTGTTCCGATCCCGGGCAGGAACTTATTGAAAATGATATTCGGGATTACAACCTCTCCCGCGTGGTCGTGGCCTCTTGTTCCCCGCGGATGCACGAAAAAACCTTCCAGGCCGCCTGTCAGCGAGCCGGTCTCAATCCATATCGGGCGTTCCATATGGTAAACGTGCGGGAGCAGGTTTCATGGGTCACCGAGGATGAGAACGAGGCCACCAAAAAGGCCAAGACTCTGATCGAAGCCGGTGTTTTTCGGGTTGCCCACCAGTATGCCCTGACACCGGCCACGTTTCCGGTTTGCACCAACACCCTGGTCGTAGGCGGGGGCATCGCCGGCATGCAGGCATCCCTTGATATTGCCAAGGCCGGATACAAAGCTTACCTGGTAGAGAGACAGCCCACGGTTGGCGGGCACATGCTCCAGTACGACAAGACTTTTCCCACCCTTGACTGTGCGGCCTGTATCGGCACGCCCAAGATGGTCTCCGTCGGCCAGGAAGCAAACATCGAGTTGCTCTCCTACAGCGAGGTGGAGGATGTCAGCGGCTTTATCGGCAACTTCAAGGTTAAGATCCGCAAGAAGGCGCGTTACGTTCTCGACAACTGCCTCGGCTGCGACGACTGCGTCAAGGTCTGCCCGGTTCAGAAAACCAACGAGTGGGATGTGCATACCAGGTTGCGCAAGGCCATCTACCTCCCCTTCCCGCAAGCCGTTCCCATCACCTACTGTATCGACAAGTCCGACCGCGCGCCCTGCGTGCGAAGCTGTCCAGCAGGCGTCAATGTCCAGGGCTACGTAACGCTGATCCGCGAGGGGAAATATCGGGAGGCCGTGCTGCTCATGATGGAGCGGTTGCCCCTTCCGGGAACACTGGGGCGCATCTGCCCCGCGCCATGCGAGAAAACGTGTCGTCGCGCAAAAATGGACGAACCTTTAGCCATCCGCCAACTCAAGCGCTTCGCCGTCGATCAGGTTGACTGGGACGATCTTCCGGTCCCGGAGCGCGAAATAAAGCGTCCGGATCAGAGAATCGCTGTGGTCGGCTCTGGACCGGCGGGTCTGGCATGCGCGTATTTCCTCGCCCTTGAAGGCTATCCCGTTACCGTTTTCGACGCCCTCCCCGTACTCGGCGGCATGCTGCGAGTAGGCATCCCGGACTATCGTCTGCCGGCCGAGGTGCTGGAGCAGGACATCAATTACATTAAGAAGCTGGGCGTGGACTTCATCACCGAACACGCAATCGGCGAAGGTCACAGTATCCAGGATCTCTTTAACGAAGGTTTTCAGGCCGTCTTCGTCGCCACCGGTCTCCACAAG
>CAYFXH010000112.1:0-15222 GCA_964346905.1 uncultured Desulfobacteraceae bacterium
TGACGGCAGGTCTGAGCCTTGGAACGACAGAAGAGACACTAGAAAAGCATTCTCCTGTGCACATCAGCATAAATCAATAGGAGACCTCAGTTCACAAACTCAACCATCCATTTTTGAGGGAACTCCTGGTCTTACTACAGAGAGATATCTACTCCTGCATTGAAGTGCTTACTGACAGCCATCAAGCTTACGGATGCTTTCAGTCATCTGTTTGGCGGCAGCCTCCGCTGTCGGAATATCGCCGACGATAAAGCGGTGCAGAATCCTGATCATGGCTTTGGTTCCATACACCTGACCAATGCAGCCACCCTTGCCCTCATTGAAACCCCAGCGGTCGAAATGCTCCACACCGCCAATGATCATCTCGATGACCTCATCCGAATAGAGATCGGAGATCTTGGCTTTGCGGTCCACCCCGATGGTGAGCTCTTTCCATCCACCAATAAACTGGGGTCGCAGCGGGAACTTCCCCTCAGGTGCCATGCTCAACCAGTCAAGGTATCCCCCACTCAGCAGGAATTCCACCCATGTTGCTCCGGTGGAGCTGGCGCCGCTGGTTATACCGAAGTAACTCACTTGTCCCCACTGAACCGGCTTGGTACCCATGGGCCCTCGAATTGAGGTGACCACGCCGGTTAGCAAGTGGAGCGGTTTTGACAGACCGCCGGCCGTCACCGGTACCGAATCTCTCAGGCTAGCCAACTCGTCCAAAATGAAGGGGGACCAGAAAATCATCGCCGCCCGACCACCGAGGTAGTCCTCCCGGGTCTGTCGCCAATAGATATCGCCTGGGGGGGTCAGGTTGGCGAGCTTCTTGTAAAACCTAAGCGTTTCTACGAACTCCACCGTGTTGAGGTTAACCTTTCCAGTGGACGGGTCAACGAGCCGCACCCCATTGGAAACAACAAACTGCTCGAAAACCTGTTGCATGTAAATTGTGGTGGGGTCGGTACCCACCTCGATTCCCCAGAGCTTTGGTGGCGCGTGCAGCGATCGTGCTGCCCTTAGGATCTTCTCCCAACTATCGGGAAGTTCCAGCACATTCTCTGCTGCGCCCCCGGCAAAGAGGTCCTTGCGAAATAGCAAGAGCTGGCCCCAGCCATCAGCAGGCACCGCTGCCCAGCCTTCCTGTACCGCGGCGAGGTTTAATGGTCCTGCGGCAAAAGTCTCCTCTCCAAGCCGCTTGATAACTCCAGTTGCTGCCCGGGAGTCGAGAATACCGTGCTCTACCCAGGTAACGATGAGGTCCAGCGGGACGAAGATCACATCAGGAAGTACATTGGCTGCGGCTGCGGCAATAACACGAGCAGGCAGATCACTCTCTTTAACCGGAACCACTTCCACCTCTTTACCAGTGGTGGCAGTAAATCTTTTTGCGAGCGATTTTTGCGTGGCCATGCGCTTGGGCTCAATCTCAGTTGTCCAGAAGGTAATCGCTGAGTTCTCTGCGCTATACACTCCGGACCCTGCCAGCAGCAACAGCAACATCGCTGGTGCCATCAGCGGCGTACGCCACCACATCAGTTCTTCTCCTTACGTGGGAAGCTGGACTCCTGATTTTGCAGCTGAGATACCTCTTTGAAAGTCCGGCGAGATTCTGAGAAAATTCCCCCACGAACCCAGGAATTATGAATCCCCCGCCCCACATCAGTAGGTAGATCGAATCTTCACCTTTCACAATTCTAGCAACGAATAGCTCAATATCTCAAACTTTTTCCTGGATTTTGGAAAAAGACAGGGAAGATATAAACAGTATCATGCGTGCGACTCGGAAGCTTCATATACACGATCTGACCATATTACTATGAAGAGATGGTTGCCTGGGCAGATGCAAATCTTTGCGGAGAAAAAACTCAGGAAGGAAGAGACAGCACCAGTGGAGATGGGAGAGAAAAGCTGCAAAGCCTGTTGCAAGGAGCGACCTGGCGAGATGTCACCGTCACTATCCCGAAAGCATTGGAGCCGACGAAGGGATTCGAACCCCCGACCTGCTGATTACGAATCAGCTGCTCTACCCCTGAGCTACGTCGGCATCCGACCCGCCTTATATCACCACACCTGGCGGCTGTCAAACGTCAACAGATCCCGCTGACTGTGGGAAAAAGCGGGCAATATTTTTAGCGATTGTCTTGAGTTCAAAAGGTTTCGACACCACCGCATCGAAGCCCGCTCGTTCCACTTCCGAATCTGTCAGTACCACTGAACCGGTAATGAGCACAACTGGAAGATTTGGATTCCCGGTCTTGATTCGCCGGGTCATCTCCACCCCGTCCATTACCGGCATCAGGTAATCAGTAAACACCATGTCTAGGTGGTCTTCTCCTTGCAAAAGGGAAAGCCCTTCAACGCCGTCCTTGGCACAGACTACCTCGTGGCCGAGAAACCCGCATAGCTGTGAGAGAATGTCGGTCACTGCCGGGCTGTCATCCACAACCAGGATCTTTAATCGCTTGGGACCTCGAGTCATGGTTAGCACCTTTTCACATGTCACTCAGGTTTCCGATGTCCATAGCAGTGTATACGTCGAGTTGATCCGTTTACTTGCCCGGCAGTCACAACCAGTACTGCTACAGTGGAGTCGGCTTTCCCGGTCAGTTCGGGCTAAGATATGATAAATAATTGTTTTTACTTAGTTTATCATCAAACCGTCCGGCGATTTCGGAGTCGCAATAGGATTTCGAAAACTGAAGGGTGCGACACAGCAACCGGATGTTTTTCTGGCAACGGACTACTGACAACAGACGACGTGGGTGTCCCCGGATGATTGGTTGGTGTGTGTTGAAAATATTCTATGAAGATATCAAGTAGATGCTGACGTGTCAACCATCAGTGAATGACGCAATGGCAAACAAGAAAGACATTGGAAATGAGAGGTTGGAGGCTAGCGGAGCCGCTTACCGTTTACTGCTAACTGCTCACCCTATGTTATGACCTGAAACCGCAATCACAAAATCCAGCTGAAACCTGCTGGTGGCTTTACCGAGCAAGCCAAAAACTCAGGGTTACTTCCTGGTCATGGTGAAGACTCCATCCCATCCCGGCTCCGGCGGGTCCTCCCGTAGGGAGGTAATGCGTTGCAAATAAAGCTGGGCCGCGAAGTCCTTCGGCAGCCTGGCCAGCACTTCATTGAACTCGGCCTCAGCCGTTTTCCACTCCTGGGCGCGGTAGTGGTGCAGTCCCCGACTAAAAGGCTCAATGATCTCAACCCGGGGGTCCGGTTCGCTTCGAAGTGCCAGCAGTTCATAAATCTTGACTGGCTTTGCCCTGCCTTTGACCCGAACAGCGTCCAGCTCTCGACAAAAGAAGTCATCCTTTACCCAATCATAGGTAAATTCGCTGATCACCACCTGGGTGCCATACTCTTTGTTTATGCCTTCTAGTCTTGAGGCCAAATTCACCGAATCCCCCATGACCGTGTAGTCGAAGCGGCGCTCTGAGCCCATATTACCCACCACCATGGAGCCCGTGTTAATCCCGATTCCTATATCCAACCGCGGTGTCCCCTCAGCTTCCCATTGCTGTTGCATCTTGCTAAGTCGATCCAACATCTTCAGGGCTGTTCTGCAGGCCCGCACCGGATGGTCGGTCTGCTCCAAGGGTGCACCCCACACGGCCATGACGGCATCACCAATATATTTGTCCAGGAGCCCATCAAATTCAAAAACCACATCAGTCATTTCGGTGAGATACTCATTGAGGAGATGCACCAGAGCCTCAGGCTCCATCTCTTCTGCGAGAGTAGTGAATCCCCGTATATCCGAAAAAAGTACAGAGAGTTCCTTCTTATCTCCCCCCAACTTTAACTTGTCAGGGTTCTTCAACATCTCGTTCACTACAGATGGTGTCACGTAAAAGCTGAAGGCGCCGCGGATCTTTCTCTTCTCTCGCTCCTCCACGATGTAACGGTACACAGTAACTGCAGTATAGACAATCACCATCGTGAGCAGTGGGTACACTGCGTTCAGCCATATACCCTGGCGTACAAACAGGGTCTGGCTCACCAGCCAATAACCGGCAAAGAGAACGACGATGAGCAGAATACTGAACAAGGCCCGTAACCGCGGAAGCACCAGTCCAGTCACCAAGCCCATAAAAACAATGGCGGCAAGATCGAAAAATCGAGCCCATTCTGGCCGAAACAGAAATGTCTGCCTGAGAATATTGTCAGCCACGTTGGCGTGTACTTCGAGACCTGGAAACACGGTGCTGAAGGGAGTCACCCGCAGATCATAGACACCAATGGCGGTACTCCCCACAAAAACGATTTTGTCCCTGAATGCGCCCGGAGGAGTTCGTCCCGCAATGATGTCGGCTACCGAGTAGTGGGGAAACGTGTTCGTGCCACCGCGAAAATTGATCAGCATTTGCCCCTTCTCATCGGTGGGGATTACCACCTGGCCGAGCTGAATAGTCGCGATACCGTGATCTGCCACCCGGACACGCAGGGGGATGTTGTTGCCCACATAAGTACGTACCGCCTCCAAAGACAAGGCCGGATAGAAACGATCCTGGTATCGTATAACCAGGGGAATCCAGCGTACCGTACCATCAATATCCAGGAAAATATTGTAGTAGCCTGCTCGTGGGCTCGCCTTTACCAGTTTCGCTATGTTGGACTCGGGCAACAGGGCCTCAAAGACCGTAACCCGCTTTGCTTGGGGGCTGGTGAATTGGACGAGCTTGACCGCACTGGCCCCGATATTGCGACTTTTGTGAGCAAGAGCATCCTCACTCAGGTGGGCGATTTCTTTCTGGGAAAAATGGAAAAAATAACCCAGAATCACCGGTACCTTGGACCTCCGGATGGCTGCAGCCAGAATACTATCATTATCCGCCGCTTCACGAGCCTCGCTCAAAAACCGTTCAATTCTCGGTTCTTTCAAGCCGAGTGCTGTCGTTTCCTGTGCCATCCTTTCTATGAACCTGAGGTTGTTGTTCTCGTCAGGCTCAGAAAAGACGATATCCATAGCAATGACCCTGGCACCCTCCTCCGAAAGACGGTCAATCAGGGCTGCGATCCTGGCCCGTGGCCAGGGCCACTTGCCGACCTCGTCCAGACTTTTTTCGTCAATGGTGGCAAGCACCGCAAAAGGACCTGCGGGCTTCTGCCCGCGGCTGCGGAAGCGAACATCCAGAGCCTTCAACTCCACAAACTGGAGAAAGGGATTACGCGTCATATAGGAAAGGAGCATGAGCCCGGTGAGGAAAAGGCTGAGGGAAAGTACATGTGTCCAGCGGTGTTTTTTCATGGCATTACTTGGAATACTGTACGGTCCAAGAGACGCTTACCTTGTACGGACGCTGCTCGAAAATGTCAAGCTTCAGCTCTAGAAGATTACCGTACTGGAATGTTTGAGTGCTGGAAGCCAAATCTTTCTCATATTCATTTCCCTTGTTAGATTTTGGCGACACTCCATCACTCCGTGGGCTGTCTGCCATAGAAAACGCTATGGCTCCCACTTTGGGGCGAAACCGTGGCACAGTGGTCCGAACTCGGATACCTTAGTGGAGAAGGTGTGATACTGGTACCAACTCAATCCCTTTGCCAGGTAGTTTGGGAATATCGTCTCTGAGAACCTCCAGCGTGGCCTCATGAGGATGGGCGATCCCGATGGCGCTGCCTCTTAGCCGTGCCAGCTGAATGAGCCGCTTCAACTGACCACGAATGGCCCTGGGATTCTGTATGTTGTCCAAGAAGACATTCCGCTCTGCCGAGGGAACTTTTAGCTGCTGGGCCACCATAAAGGCTCTCGTCTTTTTGCTGGTTCGGCTGTCCAAAAAGAAGAGTCCGCGATGTTTGAGCTCCTCTATAACGAGTCTCATTTTCTGTTCATGTTCAGAGAACCGGGAGCCCATGTGGCTATTGACTCCGCTGATATAAGGAAGGGAATCCAGGTTCTTCCTGAGCGTCTGAAGCAATTCCACCTCTGTCATGGCAACCAAAAGGGCTCCCGCTCCCGGACTGACTTCCGGGTAACCTTTCGGCTCCATGGGAAGATGAAGCAGCAGTTCCCGCCCAGCTTCATGAACCCTGCGGGCGATACTCTTGCTGAAGGTGCCATAGGGAAGTACAGAAAATGACAGCGGTCCTTCGATCTCAAGGAAACGTTTCGCCAACCGGCCGTCGTGGCCAAGGTCATCAATGACGATGGCAAGTTTGGGGGTGGTAGCAGGTGGAACTTTTTCAGTGGCCTGCTTTGGCCTCAGGTAAAGTGCCAAGCGGTGGGTTGAGATCCTTTCCACTCTAATGAGCAGTTCCCAGTCTGGACCTGTGTTCCTACGAATTTCCCAGGCGACTTGACCACCTAAATCTTTCAGATTTCTCGTAAAGACTTCCTCAACCTGGAGTAAACTCTGGCCCTGGGCGATGGAGACCTCTAATTCGCTGAAATCCCACTGCCTGTTGTGTTGGGTTCGATGTATTACCTTACGAAATGTAACCTGAGACGGGTCCACTCCCAGCTGGTTTAGGCTCTGATAAATGGTGAGTTCCACCTCATCAACAAGCTCGGTAAAGCCGTTGCCAGTCTTTTCCTCATACACCGGAATATTCTGGTAGTGACGGTTCTTTCCCAACCACAGACCGAGAACTACAAGGGCAAGCACCGGGATCATTATGCCAGCTATCCAAGCTACCAATCTCTTCCGGGAAGAATCTTTCTGTGCTCGCTTTTTTGAGCGTCTCGCTGAACTCTTTTTTTGTGAACGTTTCGCTGAACTCTTTCTTTTGGCTCGCCTCGCCGCCATAGGACCTACCTGTGAATAAGTCGTTCAGCAGTCAGAAAACACTGGGTGCCATGAGACACACAGTAACCATCAAGGGATAAGAAGCAACAGTTAGTAGATGGTAAGCAACAACCAAAACGTTGCCTGGCCATTTATTAGGGAAGGGGACACTACTGGGTCAGGCTTATGAGCTTACCCTGACCCAATGAACTTTGGACACCATGACGCTCGGGACCTCATGACCCTATGACTGCAGCAGATCTCAGCCAAAATCCGCCGCCATCCATCTTTGCGGGGAGAATCTGGTAGGTGGGTTCAACCCTAATCCCGGAGAAACGCGTTTGCTGTTATAGTCTAACCAACCCAGCGGTTTTCCGCACTACTCGGTCATGTACTTCATCTGAGAGAGAATTTCCCAGCTCTTAAGCACATCCAAGGCCCGAGCCAGTTGATTATCCTTTTCCAGTTCTTCTTCGATCTGAGACTTCTTTGCCGCCTCCGGAGTGGGACCGGGAGGTGTTTCCGCATCGCTATCCATATGATTCTTCAGGTCTTCTTCCCGAATCACTGTGTGACGCCCAGCTTCGTCCTCTCGTTGCAGCGGGAGTTGCCGTTTCACCACAATGTCTGGCTCAATACCCTTGGCCTGGATAGAGCGACCGCTGGGGGTGTAGTAAAGAGCTGTGGTGAGTCGCAGAGCCGCGCCGTTCCTCAGGGGCATCACCGTCTGCACTGAGCCTTTGCCAAAGGTTTTCACTCCCACTACCACAGCTCGCTTGTGGTCCTGGAGAGCGCCTGCAACAATCTCGGCAGCACTGGCACTTCCCTCATTGACGAGAACGACAATGGGATAGGCATGGGGCTTAGTGTTCCTATGCGCTTCAAACCTCATATCCTGGCTCTTGAGTCTGCCGCCAGTGTAGACGATCAGTCCTTCATTGAGAAACTCGTCACTCGCCTTGACCGCCTGATCGAGGAGACCACCAGGGTTATTGCGAAGATCCAGTACGAGCCCTTTCATGGGCCGGTTTTCTTTTTCCAACTTGACGAGTGCCTGCCGTAGATCCCGCAGGGTGGTACTCTGAAACTGAGATAACCGGAGGTAACCGTATCCGGGCTCTAAGATTTTCGTTCTCACACTCTTGATGGCAATAGTGGCTCGGGTAATCACAAAATCCTTAGGCGTGGTAAACCCTTCTCGCATTATGGTGAGAACCACCCTCGTTCCCTTGGGGCCGCGCATCTTTTTGACTGCCTCCATGAGACTCATGTCCTTGGTCGGTTCACCGTCCACCCGGAGGATCTGATCGCCAGCCTCTATTCCCAGCTCATAGGCGGGTGTGCCTTCCAGCGGTGAAACAACGGTAAGCACGCCATCACGAATGGTGATCTCGATGCCAATGCCACCGAAACTACCCTTGGTCTCCACTTGCAGTTCTTTGTAAGCATCTGGATTGAGATATGACGAGTGAGGATCCAAGGTTCTCAGCATGCCAGAGATGGCACCTTCAATCAATTCTTCGTTCTCCACTTCCTGGACATAATTTTCTTTCACAATGTCCAGCACATCGCTGAATACCTGGAGATGCTCGTATACGGTTTTGGCCTCAGCAGAAACGTCATGGGTACTCAGACGCTCCCAGCCCAAAAACGCGACCAGTGCGACAAGAACAACAATTAACGCAGTCAAGTTTAATTTACGTATAGACATGTAACCTCCCTGGTAGATCCCGGAGGCACACCCACCTCACAGTGGGCTGTTGCGATGGATCCTGGTTTGAAAGTATCTAACCGTTCAGTGGCCAGTTGTCAGCCATCAAAAAACCGACGATAGGAGATCCTGAAGTCTAAAAAAGCCAATTCCTTTACTCTTTCGATTTTCAGATTTTAAGTATAACGCTTAAAATCGTAAATTGCTGGCCCAAAAAGTCACTATGTTGACCCAAGACCTCTTGTAGGAGGCTGTTGCTGAAGCCCTGTAGGGGTTCTTACAGACTTCAAGGTTCGTTGTTACTGAAAGCTGCCGGCCGCACACGGGCTGACCGCCCAAGCAAACATTCTCCTGTAAGCGTGCAAGTCTCATGCCTCCATTGGGCTCAGGAGCCTGATGCACCGGCTAGCGCTGGGAGCAACCAGGCCTCAGGATCCAGGGCGTTGCCAAGGTGGCGGACTTCAAAGTAGACCCTTCCCCCTTCACGCGCTACTGCAGAATACCCAGCGTAGCCGATTACCTCTCCTGATTCAACCAGACCACCCACCTCTTTGACAACCTCGGACAAATGCCCAGTCAGGGTATAATATTTGTCACCGTGATCAATGATGATCACCCTGCCATAGCCCTTGACCCGATCGGAATAGAGAACCTGCCCTCCATACACGGCAACCACCGGAGACAACCGTGCGGTGGCGATCTCAATGCCGTTGTTACGAATCTTAGTGCCAAATTTTTTATGCTTTTTCGTTCCGAAGCTGGAGACAACCTTACCCCCTACGGGATAAGGAAGAGCCCCTTTCTTGCTGGCAAAACCACCTTTCAGTGGGTGAGTCTCAGCCTTGCTTCCTTCCAGCTCTCGTTGCAGTCCAACGATCTTATTTTTCAACTCGCGAGAAACCGCGGCCAACTCTGCCACATAGCTTTGGTACATCTCCTCCTGATTGTGAATATCCTGCAGCAAAGCCACTTGCTGGTGCTTGACCTTTTCCATCTCCGCCTTCTGCTCACCAATCTCTGCCACAAGTTTGCTCAGCCGCATTTCCCTGGAAGCCAAAGCCTGAGTAACGTTCCGCTCTTCTTTCTGCCTCTTTTGGAACTGGAGAATGAGCTTACTATCCTGTTCAGCAATGGCACGCAGATATACCCAGCGTTGTTGGAGACCACTCACGTCGCGGGCAGAAATGAGCAAATTCAGAGATGCCTGTTGACCAAATTTGTAAAGCGCTTGCAACCGCTGTCCCAGGAGGGCTCGGAGTTTCTCCAGGTCATTGGTTAACTCTTTCAGTCTCCTACGCTTATCGGTGATTTCCTGCCGTAGAGAAGTCAGCTCACTCCTCAGATTCTCCAGCTTCTTGTGGAACAGTTGAAGCTGGAGCTCCATTTGATCCAGCCGATCAAGAATCAAGCGCTGTTTCTGGCGCATCACCTCGATCTGGGCCTGGCCTTTTTTTATTTCCTCCTGAACCTCGCCTATTGTCTCCTTGTGGTTTTGAACCCTGCGCTTTAATGTATCTACTTTCTCCGCCCGCACCACAGAGGGGTCCGAGCAGAGCAGCAAGATGATAACCGTTGCCAAGACTCGACTCATGGCCGCAAGAATCTCCGCAAGGAAACTATACTCCCCAAAACGCCGAGAAGCAGTCCCAGACCGAGAAATCCCGCTAACAATTGGATTGATGGCAGGGAACCTGGTACCAAAGTAAGCCTCAGTGGCAAGTGAAGATGCGAAAAGACCAGCAGCATCAACAGCAACAAACCGCCAGCAGCCAGCAGTGCGCCCCCGAAGCCATGCAACAACCCTTCGATGAGAAAAGGTGCCTTGATGAAAAGATCTGTGGCTCCCACCAAGCGCATGATTTCCAATTCTTCCTGACGGGAATAGAAGGTCAGTTTTACTGTATTAGAGATTACGAATATGGTTGCCAAAAGAAGAAGCCCTCCAACCGTGATACCCACCAGCTTTATCACATCGACAAAGATTCTCAATTTCGCCACCCACCGCTTGCCATACTGAACCTCGACCACCCCTGGCAGCCGCTCCAAGCGGGTCGTAAACTCTTCGATATTTCCACCTCGGCTGAGTTGGGGTCTTAGTTTTAACTCCAGAGAAGCAGGCAGGGGATTTTCATTCAGCCCTTCCAAAATTCCAGCGTACTCCCGCAGCTGACTGCGAAAGCGGGCCAGAGCCTGTGGTTTGCTGATGTAGGTGATTTTTCCCACCTCTGGCCAATTTGCAACTTTCCTGCGCAGTTCCTCAGCCTGGTCGCGAGAAAACGTTTCTTCAAGATATGCGGTGACCTGGAGTTCATCACCCCATTGATTCAAAAACTGCTGTACGTTCAAGTAAATGAGGGTGAAAAGTCCTAGAATCAACATGGAAATAGCTATGGTGCTAAGCGTCACCAGGCTCAAAAATGGGTTGATCCGCAGATTTTCCAGGGCCTTTCTCAGGAAATAGCCCAATACACTTAAACGCATCCTATCAGAACAATCCCCGGGAACTCGTCGCTAAGGCCGAGCGCTGAGTCATGACTTCTTTGGCCGAGCCCGCAGCCACGAGCCTTCCCTTGCGCAACATGCCCACCTTGGCACCTGGGACCATGCCGATGAGCTCTTTATTGTGAGTTGCCACCACCACCGTGGTGCCCCGCCGATTAATCTCCCTGAACAATTCCAGGATCTCCAGGGTGATTTCATCGTCAAGATTACCTGTGGGCTCATCTGCCAGAACAAGGATTGGATTGGAGGCTACTGCCCGGGCGATGGCTACCCGCTGTTGCTCGCCGCCAGAGAGTCTGCAACAGAGGTGATTTTCCTTGCCGTCTAGTCCCACCAACCGCAATACTTGCCGAACTTTCTTTTCAATATAGGACCTGGGGCGACCGGTCACCTCGAGGGTTAGTCCCACGTTGGCAAAGACTGTGCGCTCTCCTAACAGCTTAAAGTCTTGAAACACAACACCAATATTGCGTCTGAAGTATGGAATACCTGAACGCTTCAATCGCTGGAGATTTATACCATCTACAAGGAGCTGTCCCCGGGTTGCCTGTTCGCTACAGTGGATGAGATTGAGCAGAGTAGTCTTTCCAGCTCCACTGGGCCCGGTGACAAATAGGAAATCACCCTTGTCAGCAGTCAAAGTCACGTCGCGCAGGGCATATTGCTCGCCGCCGTAAGTCTTGTACACGTGATAAAGCTGAATCATGGGCATCCGATCAGAGTTGGAATACACCGGTGCTTCTACCACGAGCCAACATTCACAGTGTGGCACACACTATCACAGGCACAAGACCCGTTCAAGTAAGAAAATCGCCACAATAAGCTACCTGGGAGCAGTGAAAACAGCTCGAAGACTCCCCCGCATATTTCACGAAACGGTGTGGCGAGACCGCAAAGATGGCCGTGCCACCGGATCATCGCAGGGGCCAAGGGTTACACCTGAACAGGAGTGAGCTTGTCCTGCCTGTCCCCGTCCTGAGCTTTTCGAATGGGTCCCGAGGAACCAAGTGAGGGAAGGCTCGAACCGGTCGGCTTTCAGCTCCTAGAGCCTACAGCTCGGCGGGATGGACAACACTATCCGCGATGGCGACAACCGATAGTGCGGTCAGGTTCTGCTTGCTCATTCAATGAGGCTCCTCCTCCAGCCCCATGGCTCGAAGCAATCGCGCTTGCTCCAAGTTGAAAACAACGAGAGAATTGGTGTAGTTTGTTCTTGCCTCTGTAAGCCTGGTCTGTGCATCCAGTACCTCTGTAGCGGTGGCCACCTGTTCCCGGTAGCGCTCCTGGCTAATCCGGAAATTTTCTTCTGCCGACTCAACACTTTTCTTTGCCACTCGGATCGCCTCCTCTGCAGCTTGCACGGTCAGGTAAGCGGTTTTGACCTCGAGAAGAACGCTATCTTTAATCTTCTCCCGCGTTTCTTTGGCCTGGCGCAGACGCGCGCGTTGCTGATTGGTGGCATATCGGGTTCTGCCCCACTCGAAAAGGGTCCAGGTGGCGGCGGCCACCACATCCCAATTTTCCCGATCCACAAACTCACTACCATCAACCGTGGGATCATCCCCGCGCCGGAAGTAATTGACAGATAGAGTTATATCCGGATAATAGTCGCTCTTGGCCAAGGTGATCTCTTTCTCGGCGCTGGCCACTTCTTTGTCCGCTTCCAGCAGTTCAGGCCGGTGGTTGAGCGCAATCTCCTGGCTGGACTCATAGGATCTCTCGTAAGGAGCGGTGGAGAGGACGTCCTCCACCTGCACGCTAGTTTCTATGGGCTGCCGCAGCACCGTATTAAAGAGAGCTTTGGCCACCCCAAGATCATTTGTGGCCCTGATGAGTTGCAGCTCGGCCTCTCCCAGCCGCGTCTCAGCATCGAGCACGTCAATCTTGGGGCTCATTCCCACTCGGAAGAAGTCCTTTGCTACCCTAAGCCCTTCCTGGAGTTGGCGCACGGACTGCTCGGCCACTTCGCGAATCTTCTCGGCACGGACGATGCCAAGGTAAGCCTCCTTGACCTCTAGGATGAGGTCTAACCTGGCTCTTACCAGCTGGATCTCAGCCACATCCAGGCCCAGCTTGGCCAACTGATAGGTGGACAAGATCTCAAACCCAGTGAAAAGTGGCTGCGCAACGGTACCAGTGAATCTATATTGATCCCTGTCAGTATTCTCGAATTCCACCCCGCCTATGGTTGTGGTATTTTCACTTGGGCGACGGTAGGAATACTCTGCACTAAACTTCGGCAGAAAATCAGTCTTTGCTTCCCTCGTCTGCTCTCGGGCAGCCTGGACTTCTTCTTGCGCCACCCGTATATCGAGGTTGCGCTCCAATGCCAGCTGAATGCTCTGCTGGAGGGTCAACACCATCGGTATTTCCTGACCGGACGTCTTGTGCGGCAGCAGACTCAAAGCAATGCAGATCACCAGATTACCAAGCCACCTGATTGCGGATTGCGTGCTGCCTGGATCCTTGCCCTGCCGAACCATCTCTCACCTCTTTTCTTTTGATTTCACGCGCGGTTGAAACCACTTCTGTCCTAGCCCGAATCATTCACGAAACAATGTGGCGAGACCGTGAAGATGGGCCTGCCACCGATCAGCCGCACTACCCGATCCGTACTTGAATAGTAGGGTGAGCTTGTCCCACCTGTCCCGCCTGCCCCGAGCTTGTCGCGGGGAGCCCCAACAAAGCAAGGCCCGAGGACACCCAGCTTCCAGCTCGACTCCGTCCCCGCTTCCAGGCTGGAGGGTAGGGCACTACAAGAGGGTAGAGCCTACAGTTCGGAGAAAAGGACGGCCATATCTGCGGTCGCAGGAGGCGGTAGTGCGGGCTAGATTCTTCTCGTTCATAGGGAATCGATGTCTATTTGTCAAGCGCTGGCTTTCACCTGAAATGTACTCAGGCTTGGGTTATTGTGAGTAGAGAGAGGTCACATGTTTCGATTCGAGCATGGTACTACAGCCCCGATTCAGCAAGTGTTCACCCTAAGATGAGTGAGCTGAATGGAGCGGATAGAGAGAGACGGTGAGATCAACAGTTGTGAGGATAATAGGGGGTGGACTATCGGCTAACTCTGCCAATCCTGTCGCACCGCCGCGTACGGGTTGGTAGGTCCGTGCCCCTGCCCTAGGGCAAGCCCATGCCGAATGGCCTCGGTGATGAATCGCTTCGCTGCTGCCACTGCCTCAATCACATCAAGCTCTTGAGCAAGATACGTAGCGATTGCCGCACCGTAGGTACACCCGGTACCGTGGGTGTTTTTGCTCTCCACGCGCATGGCGCGGAACTCGTGAACCTGCTGGCCATCAAAAAGCAGATCTATGGCCTCACCGTGAAGGTGGCCACCCTTGACCAACACATACCTTGGTCCCAGGTTGTGTATTTCGTGAGCTGCGCGCCGCATTTCATCCTCGTTTCCAACCTCCCAGCCAACCAGAGCGGAGGCCTCTGGCAGATTCGGGGTCACCAGAGTGGCCAAAGGCAACAGAGACTGAATTAAAGTCTTCCGAGCGTCAGCAGTCAGCAGCGGCGCACCACTTTTAGCCACCATCACAGGGTCCACCACCACAATGGGCGGGTGCCATTCTGCTATTTTATCGGCCACCAACTGTACTACTCCGGCATGGGAGAGCATCCCCGTTTTTACCGCGTCAACACCAATGTCGGAAAATACCGCATCAATTTGCGCCGCAATAAAGTCCAATGGGATATCATGGATTGCCTCCACCGCCACGGTGTTTTGGGCGGTAAGGGCAGTAAGCGCGCTCATGCCAAAACCGCCCAACAGAGTGATAGCCTTCAAATCAGCCTGAATTCCGGCGCCTCCCCCAGAATCAGAACCTGCAATGGTCAATACTCGTTTCATCACAACACCCTCCGGTCCCGGAGCATCTGGAGAAATCAGATGCAGACCCGGGGGTTCGTTTTCATTGAAGCCAGAGGTCCAAAAAGTGAGTGTTCATGATCGTGTGCTTCCGGTTCATACATAGGATTATCGTGGTCATGGGGAGTATGATCATTGGCGGCTTCATGGTTATTAACATAGGAATTGTTACCCCGGGAATGCTCGTGGGCGTGTTCACGGATGCGTCGGTGGATATGATTTTCCAGATTCTCGATTCTCTGGCGAACCAAGTGTTGTCATCCTAGTAATTCACCAGTAGTGAGTCAATATATTTTCTTCACAGGAGTTCCCCTAAAAGGCTCAGGTGCTCACTAAAGCGAACTGGCTTTTTCTGGTGTTTCTTCTGAGTGACTGCGGTAGGTCTGAGCCACTTCCCCGTCTG